>JAWLFC010000064.1:0-16615 GCA_041685755.1 Ilumatobacteraceae bacterium | reverse complement strand
CAGTCGCGCCGCCCGATCGCGCAGCACCGGGTCGTCGAGGCCACCGTTGGAACGGATCAGCTCCAGCAGGTCCTCGGCCGAGGGGCCGACGCCCCACAGGGACCCCGCCGACGACAGCGACACCCGCTCGTTCGACAACGTCACCTTGGCCAGGCGCCACCCGTCGCCCTCCTCGCCGACGCGCAGCGACGCCGGGATCCGGACGTCGTCGAAGAAGACCTGGTTGAACGAGTGCGCGGTCGTCATGTCGACGATCGGGCTCATCGAGATGCCCGGCAGGTCCATCGGGCAGATGAAGTAGGAGATCCCCTTGTGCTTGGGCTGGTCGGGGTCGGTGCGGGCGATCAGGATGCCGAGCTGGGCGTGGTGGGCACCGCTCGACCAGATCTTCGAACCGTTGAGGACGTACTCGTCGCCGTCCCTGACCGCCCGGGTGGCGAGGTTGGCGAGATCGGAGCCGGCGTCGGGCTCGGAGAACAGCTGGCACCAGAACTCCTCGCCACTGAAGATCGTCGGCAGGTAGCGCTCGTGTTGCTCGGGGGTGCCGGCCAGGAAGATCGTCGGCGCCGCCCAGCCGATGCCGATGTGGTTGTTCGGTCGGCGGATGCCGGCACGGGCGAGTTCGTCGTCGATGACGAGCTGGTCGATCGGATCGGCCTCGATGCCCCACGGCCGCGGCCAGTGCGGCACGACATAGCCGGCCTCGGCGAGCTGTCGGCCCGTCGGCGACGGGTTGGCGGCGATCCACTCGCGCACGGTTCGGCGGGTCGGATGATCCTCGGGCGGCAGGTCGAAGTCCATGGCGTCACTCTTGTCGCTCGGGAGACCGCGAACAGATTCGAAGGATCAGGTCCGGGCGGCGCTGCGAGGCCCGCCGCGACGCATGGAGGGGGCCGGCTGGGCTTCGGCCCACTCGGCACCGGTCGCCTCGAACAGCCGCCCGATCTCGTCGATGTGCAGGTCGACGAGGTCCCACAGGTCGGGGATCAGCTCGCGGTCGGAGATCAGGCCGAAGTCGAGACGGTCGAGGTAGCTGTGGACGGTGATGTTGAGGCCCATGTCGTCGGTGATGGTCGAGACCGGGATGTAGTTGGTCATGCGGGCGCCGGCGAAGTAGAGCGCGTGGCGGGGGCCGGGCACGTTGGAGATCACGACGTTGGTCGGGAGATTCACCCGGTCGGCCAGGCGCAACCGTGACTGCAGCCGCATCGCCGCCGTCGCCGCCAACGGCGGGGCGACCTGGGCGAGCTCGGCGATGTCGTCGGCGGGCAGCACGTCGAGTTGACGCTTCGCGTCGTGCATCGCGTCGTGGCAGCCCTGCAGGCGTTCGAGCGGGTCGGCCCGGTGCGTCGGCAGGTCGGCGATGATCGCGCCGACCCGGTTCGTCCACGGGTCCTCCTCGAGGCCGGTGCGGATCGACACGGGCACCATCGCCCGCAGCGGTTGGTCGGGCAGGGCGTCGTGGCGCAACAGGTACTCGCGCAGGGCACCGGTGCAGATCGCCATGACGACGTCGTTGACCGTGCAACCGGTGGCGTCCTTGAGCGCCTTGATGTTGCCGAGCGCCGTCGAGCGCATCGCGAAACGGCGGTGCGGTGTGATCGTCCGGTTGAACGGCGTCGGCGGAGCCGGGCTGAGCGGGATCCGGACGCGATGGGTGGGCTCGGGGGTGTCGACCTGGCCGCCGACGGCGATCGACTTGAGCGCACCGCGGGCCTGGTCGGCGATCGCCGTCATGCTGTCGATGCCGGCCGCCTCGGCGGCGTTGCGCACCATCCGCAGCGACAGCCGCATCCCCTTGATGGGGTTGAGCGCCAGGTTGCGCATCGTCCGGTCGAGCAGCTCGCGGTCGCTCGGGATCGGCTCCCCCGACCACTCGACCGGTTCGGGCAGCGGTGCGTCGGGCGTCGGGTCGGTCAGGATGTTGAGCAGCAGGACACCCGACGCGCCGTCGATCGTGGCGTGGTGGGTCTTGGTGAGCATCGCCCAGCGGCCGTCGGCGAGCCCTTCGATCACGTACGACTCCCACAGCGGCCGCGTCCGGTCCATCTTGCGGCCGACGATGCGGGCGACCTGCTCGGCGAGCTGGTCGGCGCCTCCGGGCGGCGCGAGGCCGAGGTGGCGGACGTGGTAGCTGAGGTCGAAGTCGGGGTCCTCGATCCAGTACGGGTGGTCGAGGCCGAACGGGACCTCGACGAGGCGCCGGCGCATGGGCTCCAACCGTCCGAGCAGCGCGTCGAAGCGATCGTAGGCGGCCTGGTACGGATCGAACTCGGCGCTCGGGCGCTCGTAGATCGCCAAGCCGTTGACGTGCCCGTACGTGGTCGGTGTCTCCATGTACAGGAAGCTGGCGTCGAGGCCACTGAGTTGTTTCACGGGCGCGAGTCTCGCGCCTGGCGCGCCGCGGCGACAGCGTCAGGGTGTTGCGGCGGGTGTACGTTCGGCGCCATGGGAGGCGCCGACGAGCTGGAGTACGACGAGTGGATGGGCGAGAGCGACTCGGTGTTGTGGCACATCGAGCGCGACCCGCTGCTGCGCTCGACGATCACCAGCGTCTGGTTCCTCGACTCGGTCCCCGATCGTCGCCGCATGGATGCGGTCGTCGAGCGCATCACGACCCGGATCCCGCGTCTGCGCCAACGGGTCGTCGACGACCGACCCGGTGTCGCCCCGCCCCGCTGGGTCGACGACGTCCACTTCGACGCCGACTACCACTACTGCTGGGCGCGCCTGCCCGGGCGGCGGCTCACCGACCGTGACGTGCTCGACCATGCGCAGCGCCTGGCGTCGCGATCGTTCGACAAGGATCGGCCGCTCTGGGAGCTGTGTGTCGTCGAAGGGTTGCCGGGCAAGCGGGCAGCGTTCGTGATGAAGGTGCACCATGCGATCGCCGACGGCCTCGGCATGGTGCAACTGCTCGCCCACATGGTCGACCTCGAGGCGGAACCGGCCGGCGACGACGACACCGCGATGTCGACGCCGGCTCGGGCCGCCCACCAGGTCGTGTCGCCGCTGTGGGCGGTTCCCGGCGCCCGGTCGCTCGCCCACCGCATCGGCAACGAGGCCCGCACCGGCGCCCGGCTGGGGCGGGCGTCGCTGCGCACCGCCGGTGAGCTGTTGCGCGAGCCGAGGCGCACGATCGAGCAGCTCGGCCGCACGACCGGCTCGATCGCCCGGGTGGTCAAGCCGGCGACGACGCCGTTGAGCCCGCTGATGAGCGAGCGCTCGCTCAACACCCGTTTCGACGCCGTCGTGGTCCCGTTCGCCGAGTTCAAGGCGGCAGCGAAGGCGGCCGGGGGCACGCTCAACGACGCGTTCGTCTCGACGACGCTCGACGCGTTGCACCGCTACCACGACGCCATGGGTGCCCCGGCCGACGCCGTGCGGATGAACATGCCGATCAGCGTGCGCGGCGGCGCCACCGAGCACCGCTTCGACAACCAGTTCGTCCCCGCACGCGTGGTCCTGCCGCTGGGTGCCGCGGCGGCGATCGAGCGGATCACGGCGGTACGCGAGCGGTTGGCCGAGGTCCGCGCCGAGCCGGCCCTCCCCCACGTCAACGACATCTCCGGGGTGATCTCGCGCCTCGGCCCTGCCGCTGCGGTGTCGGTGCTCGGCGCGATGCTCAAGGGCGTCGACATCACGACCTCGAACGTGCCCGGACCGCCGTTTGCGGTGTTCATGGCGGGTGCCCGGGTCGAGCAGTTCTACGCGTTCGGCCCGCTGGCCGGCGCCGCGATCAACATCACGCTGTTCAGCTACGACGGCGGCGTCCATCTCGGGATCAACAGCGACCGCGCCGCGGTCGCCGACCACGAGCTGTTCGTCCGCTGCATCCGCGACGCGCTCGACGCGACGATCGGCCTGGCGGAGGCGCGATGACCCTGCGCCATCGGTTGATCCCGCCCGACCCGCGGGCCGTGGGCGACGAGCCCGACTACCGGTTCACGCTCGCCAACGAGCGCACGTTCCTCGCCTGGGTGCGCACGGCGTTGGCGCTCGCCGCCGGTGGGCTCGCCTCGGTCGGCCTGCTGGAGGAGTTCCCGGGTGCCGAACTGCTCGGCCTCGGGCTGCTCGTGCTGAGCTTCGTCACCGCCGCCAGCGCGTACCGGCGCTGGGCGCTGGCCGAGCACTCGATGCGCGTGCACGCACCGCTGCCGGCGTCGCGGCTGCCGATGATGATGGCGATCGGCACCGCCGCCGTGGCCCTCGTCGCCGCCGTGCTGCTGGTGGTCGACAGCACGTGAGCGCACACCGGCCGCGCCCCGACGCCAGCTTCGACGAGGGCCTCCAGCACGAGCGCACGGCGTTGGCGTGGGAACGTACGGCGATCGCGGCGATGGTCGTCGGGATCGTGCTCGGTCGGGTGGCCGGCGTGCACGGGTACTGGGCCGTGGCCGCGGCGGGCCTGGCGCAGACCGTGTTCGGCGCTGCACTGCTGGTCTGGGCCGGGGTCCACTACGACGATCTGCACGGGCCACTGCGCGAGGGCATGGACGTCGTGCATCCGCGGGCCACCCAGCTGCTCGGACTGGCGACGTTGGCGGTGATCGGCGTCGCCACCGTGCTCGCCGTCGTCATGGTCCTGCGCCCCTGAACGAACCGACCCGCGGCGCCGCGTCGCCCGAACGCCCCGGTCTCGCTAACCTGACGCCCCGTGACCCTCCTGTCCGACGTCGACACGGCGACCGACCCGGCGCCACCGCCCGGCGTTCCGACCACGCAGCCGCCCGGCGGTTCGGGCGACGATCGTCGACGACGCGTCGTGCTCGGCGCCGCGCTCGCCGGCGTTCTCGGCGTGGCGGCGATCGCTGCGGTCGGCACCGGCGGCTCCGGCGAGTCGATCCGCACCGCCGACGCCCTGGCCGAGCCGGTCGCTGCCGGCGGCGCACTCGTCGACGCCGACCCTGCCCCCGTCGACATCGCGCCGGCGGCTCTGCCCGACCTCGAGGGCGACCTCGGCCAGAACGAGGTCGAGCCCGACACCACGATCGAACCCGAGCGCGCCGACGGCGGCTGCACGATCGGTGCGCAATCGATCCGTCTCGGTTCCAGCGGCGACGGTGTCGCCTGCCTCCAGGAGGCGCTCGCCGAACGCGGGTTCTACGACGGCGCCGCCGACGGCAACTTCGACAATGCGACGATGACCGCGGTCCTGGCGTTCCAGGAGGACGCCGATCTGTTCGTCGACGGTGTCGTCGGCCGCGAGAGCGCGATCGAACTCGAGATCTGGCCCGACGAGGAGTCGAACGTGGTGCGCACGCCGCCTCCGCCCGAGGGCGCGATGGACTCGATGGGGTACCTGTTGTCGCCGGTGGCGTCGACCGGCGACGACGCTCCCCCGCTCCCCGAGAACTCCGGTTCGGGTCGTCGCGTGGTGTACGACCGCGCCGGCCAGCGGACCTGGGCTGTCGGCGACGACGGCGAGATCATCCGCTCGTGGCTGGTGACGGGCAGCAAGTACAGCAACGAGATGCCGGGCACCCACACCGTCTACAGCCGCTCGGAGATGTCGACGGCGTGGAACGGCCAGGCGTGGCTGCCGCAGATGATTCGGTACCAGCAGACCCAGATCGGCCACATCGGCTTCCACGCCATCCCGCTGCACGTGTCCGACGACTCGCCGTACCAGACCACCGACGAACTCGGCACCCGCCTGTCGGGCGGCTGCCAGCGCCAGCACAACCTCGACTCGGCGTTCATGTGGGAGTTCGCCCAGGTCGGCACGACCGTCGTCGTCACCTGACGAACGCCTCAGCGCCGGGCCTCAGAGCCGGGCATGGAGGCGGGCGGCCTGTTCGGCGGCGCGGGCTCTGATCTCGGCGCCGTCGACGCGCACGGCGACCCCGTCACGCAGCGCCGGCCGGCCGTCGACGTCGACGTCGATCGCGCGCACGGTCGGGGTGTAGGCCAGGTGCCACGGCGCCATCGGCGCGTACGACCAGGTGACCACGTCGCCGCGGGCCTCGGGCACGAGCTGCCATCCCTCCTCCAACCAGCCCCAGGGCGTGTCGGGGCCGATGGTGACGTCGGCGGCGCGGGCGGCGACGAACGCGAGCTGGAACTCGGCCAGCATGTCGGCACCGATGCCGTCGGTACCGAGCGCGACCGGGTTGGCGAAACGGGTGGGGCGGGCATAGCCGACGGCGTTGTTCATGTTCGAACGCGGGTTGTGCACGATCGTGCCCCGCAGGCCGTGGCCGTCGGCGAGATGGACGCCGTGGACGAGCAGCCAGTCGTCGGTGGCGAGGTCGCGCAGGCGGTCGGCGGCGCCGGCGTCGTCGGGGCCCTCGGCGACGTGGACGTGGACGCCGACGCCGTGGCGCACGGCCAGCTCGGCAGCGGCGGCCAGGGTGTCGTCGCTGCAGGTGAACGCGGCGTGGACGCCGACCATGCCCCGTCCACCGGCTCGCAGGTACCGGTCGTTCTCGGCGAGACCGCGGCGGGCGCCGTCGGCGCCGTGGCGATCGGTGACCCCGTACGCGGCGACGACCCGGACGCCGACCTCGGCGCAGGCGTCGGCGATCACGCTCAACGACCCCTCGATCGCGTTCGGCGACTCGTGGTGGTCGACGATGGCCGTGCACCCCGCCTCGAGCGCCTCCAGGGCGCCGAGCTTGGCCGACCACTCGAGCATCTCGAGGTCGAGCGCGGTGTCGAGGCGCCACCACACCTGCTCGAGCACGTCGAGGAACGATGCCGGCGTGTGCGGCGGCGCCGGCATCCCGCGCGCCAGGGCCGAGTACAGGTGGTGGTGGGCGCAGACCAGCCCGGGCGTCGTCGCGGCGACGGTGTCGTCGTTCACGGCCGCCACGTGCGCGTCCTCAGCGGGGGCGGCCCGAGCGCGACGGCTTGGCAGCGGCGCGCTCGGCGGCGCGTTGGCGGCCGTCGTACCACTTCCAGATCGCCGTCACGATGATCGCGCCGACGATCGAACCGATCAGCCCACTCGGCTTGATGGCGAGGCCGTCGCCGGCGACGAGGCTGAACAGCAGGCCGCCGACGAAGGAACCGGCGAGGCCGGCGACGAGCGCCATTGTCCAGTCGATGCGGCCACCGTCGCGTCCGAGGATGAACTGGGCGATCGCGCCGACCATGAATCCGAAGAGCAGCAGGGCGAGAATGAGCACGGCCGCACGCTACCGCAGTGGCTACATTCCCGGCGGGGTTCCTCCACTGCGGAGTGGGCCCGACACCGAGGACACGAAAAGAGAACATCATGATCCGATCCCTGCTGGCACTGCTGATCGTCTTCCTGCTCTCCACCTTCCCGGCGACGTGGCTGCTGATGCTGTTCCTGGGCAACGTCGGGCTGGGGCTGAGCTACTGGGGCACGCTCCCGCTCGGCATCCTGGTGTCGGTGCTCGTCGGCGGTGCGACGGCACCGGCGATCGTCATCCGCGACTGATCCGCACTCGACGGCGGCCCGCTCACGACATCGGGTGCTCGAAGCGCCGGGGGGTGCGGACCTCGACGGTGCGCTCGTCCTCGGCCATCGAGCCGGCCGCCGGATGGACCTCCATGGCGTCGGCGTAGGCGTTCGAACCCCACCAGGCAGTGGCGCCGTGGGCGAGCACGGACAGGCCCACGGCGAACAGCGCGGTGTCGGCGATCGGTCCGGCGCCGTCGAGTTCGGCGAGTTCGAGGATCTCGATCGACAGGATGATCGTGGCGAGACCGCGCGGGCCGAACCAGCCGAGATACAGCACCGAGCGCCACGCCAGGCCGGAGCCGAGCAGTGCGACACCGACCGCCACGAGCCGGAACACGACGAGGGTGAGCACGCCGTAGAGCACGGTCGACCACGTCAGCTCGGCCAGGACCGGGCCGAGGTAGATGCCGAACAGCAGGAAGCTGGCCATCGTCAGCCAGGCGCCGGTGGTCTCGGAGAACTCGTGCAGCGCGGCGCCGCTCCCGCCGATGATGGTGCAGGTGCGCCCGAAGACGAAGCCGGCGATCCACGCGGCGATGAACCCCGAGCCGCCGAGGGGGTCGGTGACGGTGTAGGCGGCGGCCGCCAGTGCGACGACACCGATCTGCAACCAGTCCTGCTCGGCGGTCGCACGGTCGCGGGCCCACGTGACGGCGCGGGCGCCGACCCAGCCGACGGCGACGCCGACGGTGAGGGCGATACCGACCTGTCGCAGCAACTCGATGACGAGGTCGCCGATCGGCAGGTTCTCCTCGGTGGCGATCGCCGCTTCGACGAACACGACGAACACGGGGAGGGCGACACCGTCGTTCAGGCCGCTCTCGACGTTGAGCGCCTGGCGGATCCGTCGAGGCACACGCGGGTTCGACACCACTGCCTTGCCGAGAGCGGCGTCGGTCGGCGCCAGCATCGTCGCCAGCACGGCGGCCTCCCAGAACTCGAGCCCGTCGAAGAGGAACGCGGCGCCCACCCAGCCGAGTGCGATCATCGCCGGGAGGCCGATGCCCAGCATCCGGGCCGGGATCACGTCGTCGTGCCACGGAGCGGAGTTGATCGCGCTGGCGTCGCTGAACAGCACGACGACGAGCGTCGACACGAGAACGAGCCGGACGACCTCGGCATCGCCGGCGAGACCGGAGAGGTCGGCGAGGCCGAGCAGTTCCGGGCCGATCACCAGACCGAGCGCCGTGAACACGATCGTGCCGGTCACCGGCGACCGGTCGAGGCGCCGTGAGACGAGGGCGTAGCCCACGAATCCGGTGGCGATGACGGCGGCGGTGAACTCCATGGATGGTTCTTCGGTCGGCGTGTTGACAGTAGCTTGGCGGCTCGTGACGCCGACGCCGACCGACCCCGAGCGCCGCTGGCGGTGGCGTCCACGGGTGCGCGGTGTGTCGCTCGCGACCCGGCTCGCCGGTGCGGTGCTGGCGCTGAGCCTCGTGTCGTTGGCGGTGGCGACGGTCGTCGGCGTCAGCGCCGGCTTCGACCTGGGGCGCGACGTCTACGAGACCCGCCTGGCGTCGGCGGCCGGGGCCGGCGCCTTCGACGTCGCCGCCGCCGTCGACGGCACCTCGGCGGCCAACGAGTCGTTGGCGATCAGCCCGCAGACCGTCGTCGCCATCGAGGAGTTCTCCGCCGCGCTCGACGAACTGCGCGCCGACCCGACGATCGACACCGACGCCATCACCGAGGATCTGGTCGCCGCCTACGACGAGCGCTACCTGGCGCCGCGCCGCCCCGGCGAGCCCGGCGTTCCGATCGGCGAGGTGGTCCCGAGCGACCCGGGGGCGCTGCACCTGCAGCGCCAGTACGCCGTCCGGACCGTCGACGCCGAGACCGGCGTTCCCATCACCGGCGAACCCGCGCTCGGGCAGTCGACCGAGGTGCGCCTCGTCGACGATCCCGCCCGAGTGGAGGACGCCGGCGACGGGAGCGCGTGGAGCGCCGTGCACGACGAGTACCACGCGGCGTTCCGCCGAGTGGTCGAGGAGTTCGGTCTCGTCGATCTCTACCTCGTCGAGCCCGACGACGCCACCATCGTGTACTCGGTGCAGAAGCAGCCCGATCTCGGCACGAGTCTCGTGTCGGGCCCGAGCGGCGGATCGGTGCTCGCCACCACGGTCAACGCCGTGATCGACGATCCGACCACGGTGAACAGCGACCTGCGTCCCTACCTCGCCGCCGGCGGCGAGATCGTCGGCGTCATCGCGTCACCGGTGTTCGACGGTGACCGACTCGCCGGGGTGATCGCGATGATGTTCGCCGGCGAACGACTCGACGCCATCCTGCAGCGTCCGCCGTCCGACGGGGTCGACACCCGCCGTCCCGACGTCTTCCTCGTCGGCAGCGACGGTCGGCTGCTCACGAATCCCGCGGCGTTCGTCGCCGATCCGGCCGGCTACCTGGAGGCGAGCGAAGCGTCCGGCCAGCTGAGCGCGGCCAATCGGGCCGCCATCGCCGAGGCGGGCTCGGTGGCCCTGATCCAGCCGTTGCCCTCGGCGACGGCGGCCGCTGCCGCCGACGGGGACACCGAGGTGGCGCGCCGGATCTCGGTCACGGGGGCCGAGGTGTTCAGCACGGCTCGGCGCGTCCCGATCGATCGTCCCGAGTGGTTCGTCGTGGGCGAACTCGGTTTCGCCGACGCCGAGGCAGCGCTCGGCGACTTCCGCAGCATCCTGATCGTCGGCGCGTCGTTGTTCGTCATCGTCATCGCGTTCTTCGCCGTCGGCTGGGCGCAGGGGATCGTGCGCCCGGTCAAGGCGATCAGCGCCCGCCTCGACGACCCGGGGGCCGCCTCGGAACCCCTGGAGATCGCCCCGCAGAGCCCGGTCGAGATGCACCGCCTCGTCGAGAACTTCACGTCGATGGCCGCGACGCTGGAGCGCCAGCAGCTCGGCCTGGCGCTCGCGCGGGAGGAACGGCTCCGCCTGATGCGCTCCATGTTGCCGGGCGCCGTCGCCGATCGCTTGGCCAGCGGCGAGCTCGACGGCGTCGACGAGGTCCCCCAGGCCACCGTCGTGGTCATCGTCGTTCTCGGCCTCGGCGAGCTGGTCCGCCACGGCGGGCCCAGCCGGCGAGGACTCGTCGACCAGCTGCACGGCGATCTCGACGACCTCGCCGAGCATCACGGTCTCGACCGCATCAAGGTGGTCGGCGACGCCTACTTCGCGTCGTGCGGTCATGATCGACCGTTCATCGATCATGCGCCGCGGGTGGTCACCTTCGCGACCGACGCCGGCGACGCCGTCCGAGAGTTGGGCCGTCGCAACGGACACCGCCTCGACGTGGGTGCCGGCGTGCACACCGGCCCGGTGACCGTCGGCATGACCGGCGGTGCCCGGCTGGTCTACGACGTGTGGGGCGACACGGTCGCCACCGCCGATCACCTGGCCCGCCGGGCCGGGCCCGGGGTGGTACTGGTGTCCGACGAGGTCACGGCGTTGCTGCCGGCCGAGCTCGACACGGTCGCCACGAGCGACGAGGGCGTCTGGCGGGTCTCCGACAACGTCGCCCCGGGCGACCGTGAGGCGGCGACGTGATCACCAGCGACCTGCTCTGGGCGATCGTCGTCATCGTCGTCGTGCCCGTGGCGGTGCTGGCTGCCGCCGAACTCGACGAGCGGCTCCGCCAGCGCGACTCGCCGCTGCGGACGGCGGTCGGGGTCCTGCGGTCGTGGGTCCTGCCGATCCTCGCGTCGTGGATCGCGTTGGTCCCGGTGCTCGGGGTCGACGCCGACGAGTGGTACGTGCGCATCATCGCCAGCGCCCTGGTGGTGGCGGTCGCGGTCGCCTCCCTGGCGCTGCTGCGGACGGTGCTGGCGGGCATCGTCATCCGCCGCCGGCTGGCCGGACGCGGATCGGTGCCGCAGCTGCTGCTGGCCCTGCCCCGCCTGGCGCTGCTGTTGGCGGTGGTCTGGGTCCTGCTGGGGGTCGTCTGGGGAGTCAACCTGTCCGCCGCGCTGACGGCGCTCGGCGTGACGTCGCTGGTCGTGTCGTTCGCGTTGCAGGACACCTTGAGTGGCCTGGCATCGGGGTTCCTGCTGCTGAGCGACCAGCCGTTCCAGCCCGGCGACTGGATCACGTCGGGCTCGACCGAGGGCATGGTGGTCGACCTCAACTGGCGCACCACGCGGCTGCGCACCCGCAACGGCGATCTGCTGATCGTGCCGAACAGCACGCTCGCCAAGGCCGACATCTTGAACCACAGCGCCCCGGCGACCCTGCACCGTGTGGTCGTCGGGCTGCAGGTGGCCTACGCCAACCCACCGACACTCGCCAAGGAGATGCTGCTCGCGGCGGCGAGGCAGACCACCGGCGTGCTCGCCGATCCCCCTCCCGCGGTGCGGGTCGTGACGATCGACGACCCGCTGATGGGCTACGAGGTCGACCTGTGGGTCGACGACTTCGCCGTGGTGCCGAGGGTGCGCAGCGAGTTCGGGTCGCTCGTGTGGTACCAGTCGCATCGCATGGGCGTGCCGCTGCCGAGCCCGGCACAGGACCTGTACCTGCACGACGCGGCCGCCGTTGCCGCTGCCTCCGTGCCGAAGCCGGCCACGATCCGCGCCGGCCTGCAGCGCTCGCCGCTGCTGGCGTTGCTGGACGACGCCGAGGTCGACGCGCTGGTGCCGTCGTCGCGCCCCGCCCGCTATGCGACCGGGGAGTTGATGGTCGACTCGGGCAGCGCCGCCCGCGACCTGATCGTCATGGTCGAGGGACGGGCGGTGCTGGTGCTGATCGAGCCCGGCCACGACGAGGCGATCGTCGGTGATCTCGGTGCGGGCGAGACGATCGGCATCCTCGACGACCCCCGCGGCGACGGGCGTGTCCTCGCGGTGCGCGCCGTCACCGACTGCGAGGTCATCGTGATCGACGCAGCGGCAGCGAGTGACGTCGCCAGCCGTCACGCCGAGTTGGCCGCGGCGTTCAACCGGCTCCGCCAGGTCCGGGCCCGCCGCGTCGAACGGCTCCTCGCCGGACGCCCCGATCCACCGACACCGACCGGCGACGACATCGTCGCCGCCGAGGAGGCCGGCGCCACCGAGCCGTCGGAAGGGGCGTCGTGACGAACCGCGTCCCGCCGTGGCGCCGACCTCGACGTCTGCGCCGCCAGATCACCGCGGTGCTCGCGATCACGTCGCTGGTGGCCGTGCTGTTGTTCGGCGTGCTCAACTTCCTGGCCGCCGACGACCTGCTGGTCGACGGCACGACCGAGCAGCTCGAAGGGATCGCCGAGAGTCGCGCCCGGAGCATCGAGCTCGGCGCCGACCGGCTGCTCGCCCGGGTGGCGACGTCGGCGGCCGACCGCAGCGTGGTCGCTGCCCTCGGCGCGCTCACCGACCCGCTGAACGTCGACGGCGACATCGCGCAGGTGGTGTTCCTGGAGGAACTCGCCGACACCTACGGCGACGGCGATCTACTGCTCGTCGATGCGTCGGGATCGATCGTGTTCTCCCGAATGCTGGCGCCGGGCACGAGCCTCGCCGAGGGTTCGCTCGCCGACACCACGCTCGCCCGCCTCGTGCTCGACGATCTCGAACGCGTGCGCGTCGGAACGGCGCTGTTGTCGAACGTCAGCATCGACGTGCCGGGCGCGACCTCGCCGACGTTGTTCGCCGCCGCCGCGGTGCGCGACGGCACCGAGGTGGTGGGCACCCTGGTCGTCGAACTCGACGTGTCGGCACTCGACCGGATCGTCGACGCCCGCACCGGGTCCGAGAACTCCGAACTCGCCGACAGCGAGAGCTACCTGGTGGCCGCCGACCTCACCCTGCAGAGCACGCCGCTCTCGTGGCGTGAGGATCCGGCGGGATACCTCGACGCCATCGACGACGAGGAGGTCCGCGCCCGGGTCGGGGAGTTCGGGTCGCCGGTCGGTGTGCAGCCGATCGACACCGAGCCGGTGCGGACGGCGCTCGACGGCGAGCGGTTCGTCGGCCAGGCGTCGAACGCCCGGGGTACGGAGACGTATTCGTCGGCCATCGCGATCGACCTGCCGGGCGTCCAATGGGTGGTCGTCACCGAGGCCTCACTGGCCGACGTCCGTCGACCGTTGATCCAGTACCTCGTGCGCATGGGGATCGTGGTCGCCATCGTGCTGCCGATCTCCGTCGCCGTCGGCTTCCTCCTGGCGCGGCGGCTGACCAAACCGATCCCCGGTGCCGTCGCCGCTGCGCAGGCCGTCGCCGACGGCGAGCGCCGACTCGACCTGCCCGACCTGGGCAACGACGAGTTCGGTGACCTCGGCCGTCGGCTCTCGAAGATGGCCGAGACGCTCGAGCGCCAGGAGCGGGCGCTCGACGCGGAGTACGACCGCAAGCGCGAGTTGCTCCTCAGCGTCCTGCCACCCAGGCTCGTCGCCGTCGACGGTGTCGTGTCGGGGACCGGCGAGCGGGTGGACCTCGCCACGGCGGTCGCGGTGTCGATCGAGACCGATGCCGGCGAACTCGACGACGACGAACTCACCGACGTGCTGGCGGCCGCCGCCACCGTGCTCGAAACCGTCGCGGCCGACCGTGACGTCGATCGCGTGCGGGTGTCGGCCGATCGCGGTCTGTTCGTGGCCGGGGCGGGCACCGACGACGACGGCGCCGACGTGGCACTCGACTTCGCGACCGCCGCAGCCGCCGGGCTGGCCGAGGTGGCCGACGAGACCGCGGTGTCGTTCACCGTGCACGTGGGCGTGTCGACGGGCGCCGTCGCCGCCGGGGTGCTGACCCGCGGCAGCCTGACGTTCTCGGCCTGGGGCGAACCGGTGCGCCGCGCGTTGGCGATCAGCGCTCTGTCGAACGCCTACGAGGTGCTCGTCGACGTCAGCACCATCGACTCCGCCGACGACCGGTGGGAGTTCGACGACGTCGACGACGTGGTCGACCTCGACGGCACGGTGATGCCCGTGCGGGCGTTGCGCACCGGCGTGGTCGTCGACGCCGAGACCTGAGTGCGCGTCAGCTGAACGCCGGGTCAGGTACCCAGCAGCTTGGCCTTGGCGGCGGCGAACTCGGCGTCGTCGAGCACGCCGGCCGCCTTGAGGTCGGCCAGCTTCGACAACTGGGTCATCAGGTCGTCGCCCGCCGGTGCCGCTGCGGCCGGAGCCGGCGGCGGTGGGGCCTGCTGCGCCTTCATCGCCTCCATCTGGGCCTGCATCTCGGCGAGCGTCGCGACGTCGTCGTCGGAGATCAGCGAGTCGAGCTGGTTCATCAGGTCTGCGAGCGCGGCGGCGTCGTTGTCGGCGCCGAGCTCCTCGAACTCGGTGAGGGTGACCTCGCCGTCGGCGTCCTGGGTGACGAGGAGACCGTCGATGATCGTGATCGTGTCGTTGCCGACGAGGCGTTCGATCTCGGGGATGATGCCGCCGGAGAACTGGTTCCCCGGGAAGCTGATCACGAGGACTTCGATCGGGGCGAGGGCCATGCAGGGGTCTCCCGTTCGGTTGGTCTCGACGAGGCCCGGGAGACCCGAGCTGCTGGATCGTACCGCGCTGAACGGTCGCGACGGAATACTCGTGCGCGCCGCCTCGACAAGATCTAGTGTCTGCGCCCGGAGCACGGTTGCTCCCTCGTTTCAGAAAGGTCAACGCATGCTTCTCGCAGCAGAATTCGGCACCGGACAGGTGCTGTGGTCGATCCTGTGGTTCTTCCTGTTCTTCGTGTGGATCATGCTGATCTTCACGATCTTCGGCGACATCATCCGCAACGACGACATGTCCGGCGTCGTCAAGGCGATCTGGTCGGTCCTGATCATCTTCCTGCCGTACCTCGGCGTCTTCCTGTATCTCATCATCAACGGCAACAAGATGGGTGAGCGTCAGCTCCGGGCGGCCAAGGCCCAGGAGGCGGCGATGCAGGACTACATCCGCACCACCGCCGGCGCCCCGAGCCAGGCCGACGAACTCGCCAAGCTCGCCGACCTCCACGCCGGCGGCAAACTCGACGACGCCGAGTACGCGGCGGCGAAGGCCAAGGTCCTGAGTTCCTGATCTGTCACGCGACGATGCCGGGCCGATCGTTCGGCCCGGCATCGTCGCGTCCGGGGATCAATCGGCGATCAGGCCGTAGAAGACGAACTCGGTGCGCCGGTTCAGTGCCAGCGCGTCGGGCGACTGCTCCTCGGTGAGCAGGTCCTGTTCGCCGACGGCACGGGCCGACAGCCGAGACGGCGAGATGCCCGTGCCGACGAGGTAGCGCACGACCGACACGGCTCGGGCCTCCGACAGCAGGTAGTTGGAGACCTCGTCGCCGAGCTGGTCGGCGTGGCCGACGACGGTCACCGTCACGTTCGGCAGCAGCTGCAGCACGCCGGCCACCCGGTCGAGCTGCGCCGCGTGTTCGGGGGTGACCTCGGAGCTGCCGGTCGGGAACCTCGGTGAGTTCATCTCGATCACGCGGGTGCCGATGCTGAGCGGCACGGCCGGGTCGATCTGCAGGGCGCCCTCGACGACGGCGTTCGGGTCGGTGCTGTTGGCCAGTGCCAGGGCGATCAGCTGGTCGGCCTTCTCCTGGCTCGGCACCCAGCCGCTGACCCGCACGACGGGCCCGTCGAAGATGGCGATCACCGGCTCGGGCGAACCGTCGGGCAGGGTCGGGAAGCTCGGTGCGGCCGTGGTCGTGGGCGCCACGGTGGTCGTGGGCGCCGCTGTCGTGGTGGGCGCGGCCGTGGTGGTGGGTGCCGCCGTCGTGGTGGGCGCCGCCGTCGTCTCGGGGACCGTCGTGTCCGGTGCAGCGGTCGTCGTCGGGCTGCTGTTGGCGCTCCACTCCTCGATGGCGCGGGCTGCCGCGGCGCGGTCCTCGGCGCGCTGCTCCTCGGCCGACAGGCCGTCGCTTCCGGTCACGACCAGGAGCCCGCCGACGAGGCCGGCGAGGGCGACGACGACGGCCAGGGCGACGAGCAGCGATCGGCGTGGACCGCTCGGCTGGGGGTCGGGATCGGCGTCGAGTGCCGTCTCGGGGGTCGATGGTGGAGGCGGGGGTGCAGGGGTCGATGCCGGAAGTGGGTTCGACCCGGCCGGTGGGAGCGGGGGAAGCTGATGATCGGACATCTGACGGAACCTGCCTGTCTGTTCGACGTGGGGCCCCGCCCGTCCGGAGACGGTCGGAGCCCGATGACATGTCATCCATCGGCAGCACCGACGAGAACTTGAGGAATCGACCGCGCTGCGTGACCGGATCAACCGGCGAAGACGGTCGCC
>JAWLFC010000175.1:0-4039 GCA_041685755.1 Ilumatobacteraceae bacterium | reverse complement strand
GTTCGACAACTTCCCGGGCGCGAGACCGGGCCGCTCCGGCAACGACCGATCCGGTGCCGGCATCACCGAGCTCGTCGGCGGCTTGCCGGTCGCCAGCACGTTCAGCTCCTCCGCGTTCGCCCGCCACGGGTTCGCGTTCCACGAGTTCGCCCGCCACGGGTTGGCGCGCCACGGATTCGCCCGCCACGGGTTGGCGCGCCACGGATCGGCAGCGATCTCGGCGGCCAGCGCCGGATGCGGTGGGCAGCCGCAGCAGTCGGCGTCGTTCGCGAAGTAGACGAGGTCGAGCTGCGCTGTCAGGCCGATCCCGCGCAGCTGATCGACCAGCTTCGGCGCGTCGTCGACGCCGCTGAGCCGGTGCCACTGCCCGAACGGCGGGAGTTCGTCGACCGGTTCGCGGCCTGCGGGGCTGACGAACACCTCCTCGACCACGTCGCGCCCGGGCACGACCACGCCCGACTCCACCAGTGCGTCGCGAGCCCGCTGGTCGAACAGCACCTTTCCGGGCCGATGGGCTACCGGTGGGTCGCCGGGCAGCACGGCGATGCGGTCACGGTACGGGCGCCGCCGCGGTGGCACGTCGCCGGGATCACTGTCGGTCATGGTCGTCCTCCTGTCGTCGGCGACGCCGCGGCACGGCGTCGCAGCATGGATTCGGTCTGGTCGGCGAGCTGCTCGGCCGGGCTCGACGCACCGGCGGCACGGGCCTGCTCGAAGCCGGCGTCGCCGAGCACCCGCCGGGCGGCATCGAGCAGCGCCACCCGTTGCTCCTCGTCGCCGGCGTAGAGCGACACGCCCTCACGGGCGAGGATCACGTCGGCGGCCGACTGCAGTCGCACGGCGTCGGCGGCAGCGCCGTCCTCCAGGGCGAACCGCGCCGCCACCATCTGCGAGTAGGCGATCAGCGTCGGGTCGCCCATCGATCGAGCCAGCTCCAGCGCGGCGAGTTGGTGCTCCGCTGCCCCGACGGGATCGTCGAGCGCCAGCAGCACCTCGGCATAGTTGCCGTGGGTGTTCGCGAGGAACGTCTCGAGACCCGCTGCCTCCTCCGCCCGAAGACAGTGGTCGAGCGCGACGGACGCAGCCCTCGGGTCGCCCAGTACGTTGTGGGCGATCGCCGCGAGGTTCCACAACCGGGCCTCGCCACGCGGTGTCGCCGTGCCGGCGGCCAGCGCCGTCTCCGCGAGACGCGCCGCCGTCTCCGGGTCATCCGATCGGAGCGCCAGCTCACCGCGCGTTCGCACGACGCCCATGTCGTCGAAGTCCGCCACGCCGACCTGCTCGGCGAGCGCCGCGGCCCGCTCGACGATCCGCTCGGCATCGGGCAGCTCTCCGAGGCGCAGGTGGAGATCGGCCTGGAGCGTGAGCAGCGCCACGAGATCCGGGCCGGGACTCGGGCGTTGATCGATGCAGCGCGCCACCTCGGAGATGCCGGAGCGATACGACGACGTGACGTCGTGGTACTGGCCGATCGACCAGGCCAACGACCGGGCGACCGGGTCGGGAATCCGCGGGTGGCCCACCACGGCGCGCACGTTCTCCAGCTCGATGCCGAACTCGGTGACCCATCGGCCCGACAGGGTTCGCTCGGGTCCGACTCGCTCCACCAGGGCGTCGGCGAGCCGGAGCCGGGCAGCGGCGAGTTCGTCCTCGTCGGCGCCGTGCAGGATGTACGACCGCACGGTCGAGGGAAGCAGGTAGCGCGAGCTGCCGGCGGCGACCTCCCGGGCGATCAGCGACCAGTCGATCAACGACCACACGAGCTCCGGCACACGGGCGACGGGAACGTCGTCGTCACCGGCGACCACCTCGGCGAGCGCCACGTCGAACCCGTCGGCGAGCACCGCCAGGCGGGTCAGGACCCGGAGTTCGTCGGGGCCGAGGAGGTCGAGGCTCCAGTCCAGCAGCCGGTCGAGGCTCCGCTGGCGATCCGGCACCGTCGGGTCACGGGTGGCGACCACCGCCACGCCGCCGCCGCGCATCCGCTCGGTCATCTCGGCGGGTGTCAGCAGATGCGACCGCGTCGCCGCGAGTTCGATCGCCAGCGGGAGCCCGTCGATCGCACGGCAGAGATCGACGATGTCGCCCAGGTCGGCATCGACGCCGACGCCGCTGCGCTCGACGTAGAGCCGGACGGCGTCCGATGCGGCATCGCCGACCCCGAGCGGCGGGAGCCGGTAGAGCGACTCGCCGATCAGCCCGAGCGGGACGCGGCTCGTGGCGAGCACACCGAGCTGCGCGCAGCGCGTGAGCAGCTCGTGGACGATCCGCGCCGTCGCTTCGACGAGGTGCTCGCAGTTGTCGAGCACCAGGAGGACCGTCCGCTCGGCGAGGAACGCCACGACGTCGGACAGCGCGTCGTTGCCGGGCACCGACGGCGCGTTGACCGCGCCGGCGATTGCCATCGACACCACGTCGGCCTCCGAGACCGGCGCGAGATCGACGAACCAGACCCCGTCCGTCCACTGCTCGACCACGTTGAGGCCGACCTCGATCGAGAGCCGCGTCTTGCCGGCGCCACCCGGCCCGAGGATCGTCACCAACCGGCCCGGCCGCGCCAACTCGGCGAGTTCGGCCTGCTCGGTGACCCGATCGACCATCGAGGTGGCAGGGCGGACGAGGTTGTGGCTGTCGGCGGGACGGACCCGCGGCGCCCGCTCGTCGACGACGAGGTCCGGCGCCGACACGCGGTACAGCGCGATCGGTTCGTCGAAGTCGCGCACGCGGTATCGACCGAGATCCGTCACGTCGACCTCGGCATCGCCTCGCAACTCGACCACCTCGGTGGTCGCCAGGATCTGGCCGCCGTTGGCGGCGTCGACGACACGTGCTGCCTGGTGCACGGCCAGCGCCCGATAGTCGTCGTCGACCGGTCGGGCGAAGCCGGTGTGCAGGCCCATCCGAACCTGGATCGGGTGCTCGGTCGGCCAGGTCGCCGCCGCCAGCGCCCGTTGGCCGTCGACGGCCGCACCCAGCGCGTCGGCTCCGTTGGCGAAGGCGACGAAGAAGGCATCGCCCTCGGTCAACACCTCGACACCTCGATGACGCATCCACACGTCGCGCAGCAGACGGTGATGCTGGTCGAGCAGTTCGCTGTAGCGCTCACCGAGGTCGCGCACGAGCCGGGTGCTCCCCTCGATGTCGGTGAACAGGAAGGTGACCGTTCCCGACGGCAGCCCCTTGGCCATCGACGTGCTCCTCGGCGGACTGATTTCTACGCGATGCCGCGACCCTAGTCCTCGTGCCGACACCCGCTCACCGTGGTATCGGTCACCGCGGACCCGACGCAACGCGGTGATGTCGGCGAGCCGAATCTGTTCTGGTCCTGATCACTCCGCAAGCGCGCTCAGGGCGTACGGGCGAGCCCGTCGAGGAGCAGGTCGAGGACCAGCTCGAAGCTCGGTGCCGTGTCGCCGTCGAGGTGCTGGTGGACGTGGGCGATCGTGTGCGGGAACTCCTCGGCGGACAGTCCGTCGATGAACGACCGGGCGAGCGCGTCGGCGTCGCCGTCGGCCGGCATGACGTAGGCCATCGCCTGCTCCTGCAGGGTGTAGCCGATCACGTGGTTGTTGACGGCGTGGAACGCGAGGTGGGCGACTGCGGGGGCCATGTCGGTTGCGGCGAGCGCCGCGAGGTGGTGCTCCATGTGCCTGACCCGGGCCGGGCCGGGGAGCTGGCGCAGCCACAGCGACGCCGCCCACGGGTGCCGCACCAGCGCGGCCCGGGTGTCGACGGCGAGGGTCCGCACGGCCACGAGCGGATCGACGTCGGGATCGGGGTCGGGGATCTCGGCGGCGACGGCATCGACCATCAGCGAGAGCACCTCGGCCTTGTTGGCGACGTGGTTGTAGAGCGACATCACCTCGTAGCCGAGTTCGGCCGCCAGTTTGCGCATCGAGAGCGCCTCGACGCCGTGCTCGTCGGCGAAGGCGACACCCCGGGCGACGATCGCGTCGCGGTCGAGGGGTTCACGACTCGACGTGGTGCTCACCCTTGACAACGTACACTGTACGGAGTAGTACGTACACCGTACGTCATC
>JAWLFC010000063.1:0-16640 GCA_041685755.1 Ilumatobacteraceae bacterium | reverse complement strand
CAAGGAAGGCGTTGACGGCTGAGTGCTGCGGATCGTCCCGAACCCGTTCGCAGCTGCATCGGCTGTCGACAGCGACGTCCGCAGTCGGCGCTCGTGCGTGTCACGAGATCGCCGTCGGCCGGTATCGTCGTCGGTGGTCCGAGCGAGGGTCGGGGTGCCTGGCTGTGCCGCATCGACGCCGAGACAGTGGGCGTCGATCCGAGGTGTCTCGACACGGCGCTCGCACGCCGGGCGTTCGCCCGGGCGTGGCGTACCGAACTCGACGAGCACGATCATCACGCCATCCGGACCGGCCTCACCGGTGGTGACGACCAAGCCGATGTCCTGTGATTCCGGCATCGGCGAGGCAATGACGACTGGGAAAGGTTGAATCGACAACGTGGCAGCGAAGAAGATCAGGATCCACGAGCTCGCGAAGGAACTCGGGATGACGAACGCGGAGGTCCTCGACCTCTGCGGCGTGCTCGGCGTTGCCGCGAAGGGACCATCGTCCTCGCTCGCCGAGGCCTACGCCGACATGGTCACCCGACGCGCCCAGCGTGACGGCTTGACGCGCGACGAACAGCCCGAAGAGCCCAAGGCCGCCAAGAAGTCGGCGGCGAAGAAGTCGGCGGCGAAGAAGAAGGCGGCGTCGGGTGACGCGCCGGCGAAGAAGGCCGCCGCGAAGAAGCAGGCGGCCACCGAGAAGACGGAGACGACCGAGGCCCCCGAGCAGCCCGAGCACGCCGCGCCGACCGATGCCGCGCCCGCTGCCCAGCCCGAGACCGAGCCGGTCGCTCCCGAGCCGGCCGCCGAGCCCGCACCGGCGGAGCCGACGCCCGAGCCGGTCGCCGAAGCTGCGCCGGAGTCGCCGGAGGCGGAGACGTCCACGCCCGTCGAGCCGGAACCGACCGTCGACGCGCCTGCCGGCGCACCGACACCGCCCGCCGCCGAGACACCAGCCCCGGCCGAAGCGCCCGCGCCCGCCACCGAGACGCCTGCTCCCGAGACGCCTGCCCCCGAGGAGACCTCGGAGCCGGCGACCGCCGACGCCGGGTCGCGAGTCATCTCGAGCGCCCGTCCGAGCGCCGGCGGTCGTCCGCCCGAGCAGCCGGCCGCCGCACCGGAGGCTCGTCGCACCGAGGAGCGCACCGAGGCTCCTGCTCCCGGTCGTCCGCTCTCGCCGAGTGGCAAGCCGATCCCACCCCCGCCCGGTCGTCCGCTGTCGCCGAGTGGCAAGCCGATCCCACCCCCGCCCGGCTCGGCACGTCCGGCCAGTCGCAGCGGCGGCCCCGGTGCCCGCTCCGGCGGGCCACGCCCCGGCGGATACACGCCCCGGCCCTCCGGTGGCCCCGGTGGCGGCCCCCGCCCCGGCGGCGGTCCCGGTGGAGGCGGCCCCGGCCGCCCCGGCGGCAATCGTCCCAGCGGGCAGCGGCGTCCGCCGCGCCGTACCGGTCGTCGGCGTCGTCGTCGCGACCAGGACGAACTGCAGCCGCAGTTCACGACCTACACCTCGTCCGATGCGCCGGTCCCCGAGGGGATCGTCGTCATCGAGCGTGGCGTCTCGGCCCAGGAGTTCGCTCCGAAGCTGAACCGCACCGCCGCCGACGTCGTGCGCTTCCTGCTCAACAACGGTGAGATGGTCACCGCCACCATGACGCTCGCCGACGAGCAGATGGAGCTCTTCGCGCTCGAGGTCGGCGCCGAGATCCTGTTGGTCGAGCCGGGCCAGCAGGAGGAGGTCGAGCTCCAGAAGTTGTTCGACGACTCCGACGACGACGAGATGCAGGAGCCGCGCCCGCCGGTGATCACCGTGATGGGCCACGTCGACCACGGAAAGACCACGCTGCTCGACCACATCCGCGGCGCCAAGGTCGTCGAGGGCGAGGCCGGTGGCATCACCCAGCACATCGGTGCCTACCAGGTGCAGAACGAGCACGGGTCGGTGACCTTCCTCGACACCCCGGGCCACGCCGCGTTCACGCAGATGCGCGCCCGCGGCGCCGACGCGACCGACATCGTCGTGTTGATGGTCGCCGCCGACGACGGGATCATGCCGCAGACCATCGAGGCGATCAACCATGCCCGCGCCGCCGAGGTGCCGATCGTGGTGGCGGTCAACAAGATCGACAAGGACAACGCTGATCCGCAGCGCGTGCTCACGCAGCTGGCCGAGTACGAACTCGTGCCCGAAGCGTGGGGTGGCGACACGATCGTCGTCGAGATGTCGGCGTTGCAGGGCGTCGGCGTCGACGAGCTGATCGAGCAGCTGCAGGTCGTCGCCGAACTCGAGGAACTCGGCGCCAACCCGACCGGTCGGGCCAAGGGCATCGTGATCGAGGCCCAGCTCGACAAGGGACGTGGCCCGGTGGCCACCGTGCTCGTCGACAAGGGCGAGCTGAAGGTCGGCGACCCGATCGTGGCCGGTGCGGCCTGGGGTCGCGTCCGGGCGATGATCAACGACAAGGGCGAGCAGATCAAGTCGGCGGGTCCGTCGACGCCGGTGCAGGTGCTCGGACTGTCGAGTGTGCCCGAGGCCGGCGACGAGTTCCGGGCCGCCCCCGACGAGAAGATTGCCCGTACGGTGGGCGAGGCTCGTGAGGAGCGTCTCAAGGCGCGGCACCTCCGCGAGGACGCCCGCGTGAAGACCGGAACGAAGTTGGAGGACATCTTCGCCCAGATCCAGTCGGGCGAGCGGGCCTCGGTCAACCTGATCCTCAAGGCCGACGTCCAGGGCTCGCTCGAAGCAGTCACGGAGTCGCTGCGGCGGCTCGAACGTGACGAGGTCGACATCAGCTTCGTGCATCGCGCCGTCGGCGGCATCACCGAGAACGACATCACGCTGGCCAACGCCACCAACGCGACGATCATCGGCTTCAACGTCCGTCCCGACGGCAAGGCCCGCAAGCTGGCCGAGCAGGAAGAAGTCGAGATCCGTACCTACGAGATCATCTACAAGCTGCTCGAGGACATCGAGCAGGCCGTGGTCGGCATGCTCGAGCCGGAGTTCGAGGAGGTCGTGACCGGCGAAGCCGAGGTACGCGAGATCTTCCGGGTGCCCCGGATCGGTGCCATCGCCGGTTGCTACGTGCGTTCGGGCGTCATCACCCGCAACTCCAAGGTGCGCTTCCTGCGTGACGGCACGATCATCTGGAAGGGCGAGATCAGCTCGCTGAGACGGTTCAAGGACGATGCCCGCGAGGTCCGTGAGGGCTTCGAGTGCGGTGTCGGTCTGTCCGACTTCCAGGATCTCAAGCCCGGTGACCTGATCGAGACCTACGACGACGTCGAGATCGCTCGTACGTGATGCCGGATCCCCATCGGTAGGTTGGCCCGATGGCCGCCGACCTCGACTTCTTCTTCGATCCCGTCTGTCCGTGGGCGTGGATCACCTCTCGCTGGGTGGTCGATGTCAGCGAGCAGCGCGAGTACGACGTCGACTGGCGATTCATCTCGCTGTGGATCCTCAACGAGCAGAACACCCAGGAGTGGTACACGCCGCAGTACCGGGCCGGGCACTACCTCGGTCACCAGGGTCTGCGCATCGCCGACGCGATCCGCCTCGGTGACGATGACGCCGGCGCGGTCGGTCGCTGGTACACGACCGTCGGCACCGCGCTGCACGTCGGGGCGCAACGTGACGAGGCCCGCTCCGACTCGCTCGCCTGGTACCGCGGGTTGTTGGCGGCGAACGGGTTCGACGAGGCGTATCTCGATGCGGCCGACGACGATGCCCACGACGACGACATCCGTGCCGACACCGAGCTCGCCCTGAGCCGAACCGGCAAGGACGTCGGCACGCCGATCCTCACGTTCCGCCCGGGATCCGACAACGAGGCGAGCTTCTTCGGCCCGGTGATCTCCAAGGCGCCGCGGGGTGTCGAGGCGGTCGAGCTGTGGGACGCGGTCGAGAAGTTGGCGACCATGTCGGGTATGGCCGAACTCAAACGTTCCAACCGCCTCGCCCTCGACTTCACCTGAGTACACCAGGGGTCAGACCCCTCGTGCAATCAGGCCCGATCGATCATCCAAGGAGTTCCCATGGCCGGCAAACGCAGCAGTCGCAGCAGCACCCCCAAGTACCCGCGCAGCGCCCGGGTCGGAGCGACGCTGCAGGAGATCATCGCCGACGAACTGGTTCGCATCGACGACGAGCGCCTGACGTTCGTCACGGTGACCGGTATCGATGTCGACCCCGAGCTGAACCGGGCGATCGTGTTCTTCGACTCGCTCGACGGCGAGGAGGGCGACGCCGAGATCGTCGAGGCGTTCGCCGAGCACCGCGTTCGCCTGCAAGGGTCGATCGCCCGACAGATCCGAGCCAAGAAGACCCCGATCCTCGACTTCCGCCCCGACATGGCCATCCGTTCGGCCGAGCGCATCGACGACATCCTGCGCGCCGACCGAGCCCGGCTCGAACGCGAGAGCGGGCCGGACGCCGACTGATGGCGCGTCGCAGACCGGCGACCACGCACGGCGTCGCCGTCGTCGACAAGCCTGCCGGAGTGACCAGCCACGACGTCGTGGCCATGCTGCGGCGCCGTTTCGGCGAACGCCAGGTCGGCCACGCCGGCACCCTCGACCCGGATGCGACCGGCGTGCTCGTGGTGGCGGTCGGCAAGGCGACGAGGTTGCTGCGCTTCGTCGAGAAGACCCGCAAGGGCTACACCGGCGAGGTCGTGCTCGGCACCTCGACGTCGACGCTCGACGCTGCCGGCGACGTCGTCGCGACTTTCGACATGGCGTCGGTGACCCTCGACGACGCTCGTCGTGTCGTCGCCGAGCACCTCGTGGGCGACATCGAGCAGGTGCCGCCGATGGTGTCGGCGATCCGCGTCGACGGCCGGCGGCTGCACGAACTCGCCCGTGAGGGAATCGAGGTCGAGCGGGCGCCGCGTCCCGTGACGATCCACCGCTTCGACGTGGTCGACTGGGCGGCGCCGGGCGTGCTGCGCATCGACGTCGAGTGCTCGGTGGGCACCTACATCCGCACGCTCGCCGACGATCTCGGGCGGCTGCTCGGCGGTGGTGCACACCTCCGCGACCTGCGCCGGACGCGAGTCGGCGAGTTCACGCTCGCCGAGGCGGCGCCACCGGACGAGTGCGAGCTGTTGCCGGTCGAGTCGGCGGTGCGGGCGCTCGACGCCGTGGCCGTCGACGGCGACACCGCGGCGCTGGTGGCGAACGGTCGTGTGCTCGATGCGTGGGTCGGCGACGGGCCGTGGGCGGTGTTCGGTCCGCACGGCCGTCTCCTCGCCGTGTACGAGCCGTTCCGGGACGGGCTCGCCAAGCCGGCGGTGGTGCTCCCGGCATGATCGCGGATCCGGTTCGCGGCGGCGATCGCCGGTAGCGTTTCCGTCGTGCTCGTCGTGACCGACCCCGATGCCTGCCCCTGGGCCGACGACCGTGCGGTCATCACGATCGGAGCCTACGACGGCGTGCATCTCGGCCATCAGGCCGTGATCGCCCAGGTGCGTCGGCGCGCCGACGAGATCGGGGCGAAGTCGGTCGTGGTGACCTTCGATCGTCACCCCGCCAGCGTCGTGCGGCCCGAGTCGGCGCCGCGGCTGCTGACGAGCCCGGACCAGAAGTTGGAGTTGTTGGAGGCGACCGGCGTCGACGCCGTCGTGATCGTGCCCTTCGACGAGCACCAGGCGTCGGAGAGCCCCGAATCGTTCGTCGACCGGGTCCTGGTGCGCTGCCTGCACACCCGGGTCGTCGTCGTGGGGGAGGACTTCCACTTCGGGCGCCACCGCGACGGCAACGTCGACCTGCTGCGCAAGCTCGGCGTCGAGGCCGACTTCGACGTCGAACCGGTGCAGTTGCTGCCGCGCCGCGACGGTGTCGACGAGCCCGTGAGCAGTACGGCGATCCGCCGGGCGCTCGCCGGCGGCGACATCGCCCGGGCCAACGCCATGCTCGGACGCCCCCACGAGGTCCGCGGCGTGGTGTTCGAGGGCGACCAACGCGGTCGGCTCCTCGGGTTCCCGACCGCCAACGTCGCCGTGCCCGGCGGTCTGTGTCTGCCCGCCGACGGTGTGTACGCCGGGTGGTACGAACGCCAGAACGGCGAGGTCCACCCGTGCGCGATCAACCTCGGCCGTCGTCCGACGTTCTACGAGCACGCCGACACCTCGCTCCTGGAAGCCCACCTCCTCGACGTCGACGTCGACCTCTACGGCGAGCACGCGGAGGTGCGGTTCATGCACTTCCTGCGCAGCGAGCGCAAGTTCGACGGTGTCGACGCCCTGATCGCGCAGCTGGGCCACGATGTCGCTCACGCCCGCGATCTCCTCACCTGACCGTTCCGCCAGGGTCCAGACCCCGGCGCGACCACTACAGCGTCGGCGTGAGGAGCACCCTCTCCGACGCCTGGATCACGTCGCCGGTCGCATCGGTCAGTGCGATGCGCACGGTGAAGGGTCCGGCGGGCGTCTCGTCGATCAGACGGACGGCGCCGATCGAGCCGGGTCGGTGGGGAGCTCGGGATTCCGGCCGCCCGTCGATCTCGACGAACGCGAACTCCACGTCGGCGTCGGTCACCACGTCGACGTCTTCGTACTCGAGCACCGTCGCGCCACCGGCCTCGTAGAGCCGGAGTCGGAACGTGCCGGTGACCTCGCCGGTCTCCACGTCGTTGATCGCCAGTGTGACCTGCTGGTCGTTGCCGATGGCGGCCACGGCGGGCCCCGTCGGGCCCCCGTCGGCGACCGACGCCTCGTCGACCGGTGCGGGTGAGCCGACAACGACGACGACGAGTGCTCCGACGAGTCCGACCACCGCCGTGAGCGCAGCGACCACGACCAGCGGTCGACGTCGCCGGCGACCGGGTTCGGTCGAGAGGTCGTCGGTGTCGGCCCGGGCCACGATGTCGTCCCACTGGTCCGGCACCCGTACCCGGTCGAACGGCTCGAAGCTTCGTCCGGCGTCGCCGCCGAGCAACGCCTCGACCCGGCGATCAGCGCGGTGGAGCTCGAATCGCACGGTCACCGCCCGCATGCCGAGGGCCGGGGCCATCTCCTTCGCGTTCCAACCACCGACGTGCCTCCACGCGAGGAGCCGGCGGTCGGAGTCGTCGAGTGCGTCGAGGCGCTCCAGCAACGCGGCGACCTCACCGTCCCCCGCTGTCCCGGCAGCGAGCGGCGGTTCGGCGAGCGGCGGTTCGGTTCGCCGGCGTGTCAGCTCACCGTGGGCGATGGCGAACGCCGTTCGCCACACCGACGCGGTCACGTCGCGGATCGCGTCGTCGCCGCGGACCGCGTGGGCGAACGCGTCGGCGACGGCGTCGTCGGTCACGTGCCGTGACCCGCTGAACGCGTAGATCGACCGCCACAGCCGTTCGTGGTCCCAGGCGTACACCTCGCGCACGCCGCCGTCGCTCACCAGCACCTCACGCCCCGATTCTCACACCGCGGGTCCGTCTCCCGACGTCACCGTCAGGACACGGGCCAGATGACGCTGGCGTCGTCGTCGTAGACGCCGTCGAGGATGTCGTCGAGGAAGTCGTCGGCGCTCGGGGTGGCGCCGTCGCCGAACAGGCCGACCTCGGCGTAGGTGTCGAGTTCGGTCTGCAGGCCGTCGGGGTCGGGCACACCGAAGCCCACGCCGTCGGGTGTCAGCTCGGCGATGAGCGCGGCGTCGGTGGTCCAGCGGAAGACCTCGCCCTCGGGCGAGAGGAAGTTCGGGTTGCCGCCGGCATTGATCAGCTCGACGGCGATGGCCGCGGCGGCCTCCGGGTCGTCGATCGCTTCGGCGAGCCCCCGAGCGGTGGCGCGCATGAAGTCCGCCGCCGCCGCCGGGTGTTCGTCGATGAACTGCCGGTTCGTGTAGACGATCCCGAACGAGCCGGGAATGTCGAACTCGACCGTGTCGTACAGATCGAAGCCGACGCCCGCCCGTTCGAGCGCACCGGGTTCGTTGCTGCGCCACCCCGGCACCCCGACGATCGCGTCGATCGCCATGTGCGCGACCGGGTCGAATCCCTCGACGGCGACGGTGGCGAAGTCTGCTCCCTCGGTCAGGCCCTGTCGAGCCAGCATCACCTCGATGCTGGTCGGCAGCTTTCCCTTGACGCCGATGGTCGTTCCCTCGAGGTCGGTGAGGCTGCTCGTCTCACCCGGCTTCACCATCAACACGTCGATCGGGGCCCGACCGTCGACGGCCAGGGCGACGAACTCGGCGTCGTTGTTGGCGGCGAACTCGACGACCTCGCTGAAGGAGCCACCGGAGGAGAACTGGGCATCGTTCTCGGCGATCAACGCGTAGTTGGCGGTGGAGAAGCTCGGTTGGATCTCGACGTCGAGACACAGCTCGTCGTAGTAACCCCGTTCCTCGGCGACGATCACCTCGATGATCGACGCCGCGGCGGCGAAGTCGAACCCGGTCAGGAAGGTGACGGTGCCGGCGGCCTCGTTGGCCGTGCAGCGCTCTTCGGGGAAGGCCTCGCCGGCCACCACGTCCGGGGCATCGGTCGTCGAGCTGTCGCCGTCGTCGTCACCGCAGGCGGCGGCGACCAGCCCGGCGGTCAGTGCGAGGGCAGCGGCATGGCGAATGCGCATCGTGGATCCTGTCGATGTCGGACGGGTGGACCGTCGGCGGGTACCCGCCGGACGCGCCGATGATGGCACGGTGGCGCCGATGCAGCCCAGTCAGGTGCGTTGGGAGGCGTGCCACCGCAGCACGAGGCGTTCGAGTGCCGAGATCACGAACAGCCCGACGATGCCGAGCAGCGCCGACGACACGATCGTCGCCCACAGCGCCTCGGCGTTGTTGAACGCCGCCGCCCGCTGGCCGATGTAGCCGAGCCCCTCGGTGACGAAGGCGGAGCCCTCGCTGAAGTATGCGGCGGCCAGCCCGAGGCCCATCGCGAACCGGGCGGTGGTGAAGATCGACGGGCCCGCCGACGGCAGGCGCAGGCGCCAGAAGACCTCCCAGCGTCGGGCGTCGACGCTCGCCAGCAGCTCGCGGGCGGCGGGGTCGGCCGACTTCATGCCGCCGACGACCCCGAACGTGAAGACGGGGAACGAGGTGAACGCGACCATGAAGAGGATCGTCGGTTCGCCGCCGTCGAGCCACAGCACGACCGAGGTGATGTACGCCACCCACGGGGTGACCAGGATCAGCACCAGCACCGGCTGGGTCGCTTCTTCGACGAATCTCGACGACGCCATCAGTGAGCCGACGACGACGGCGAGGAGGAGGGAGATCGCGAGGCCGGTGACCATGTGGCGCCCGGTGACCAGTGCGTTGCTCCAGTAGTAGTCGGGAGCATCGGCCAACTCGGCGATGATCTTCGACGGTGCCAGCAGGACGAACCGGCGGATGTCGAAGACCCGCACGAGCGCCTCCCACAGCAGGCCGAACGAGACGATGCCGACGATCGGCGCCACGATGCGGCGGGTGCTGGGGCTCACCGGTTCATCCCGGCACTCAGGGCGGCTCGCAGTGTCGTGGTGACGTGGAAGAAGTCCTCGGTGTCCTCGATGTCGGGCAGACGGGGGTGGGCGAGGTCGATCGTGATCATCGCCGAGACCGCACCGGGTCGGGGCGACATCACCGCCACCCGGTCCGACAGGAACGTCGCCTCCGGAATCGAGTGGGTCACGAAGACCACCGTCGTCCCGAGTGGCTCGCACAGCCGGCCGAGGAGGTGACGCATGTCGGTGCGGGTCATCTCGTCGAGGGCGGCGAACGGTTCGTCCATCAGAAGGATCGGCGCGTCGAGGGCGAAGGCGCGCACGAGTCCGACGCGTTGCTGCATGCCGCCGGAGAGTTCGTGCGGGTAGGCGTCGCGGAACTCGCCGAGGCCGACTTCGTCGAGCAGCTCGCCGACCGCTGCGCTCGGTGTCGTCGGCGAGTTCTTCCGGTTGATGTCGAGCAGCAGGCGGGCGTTGGCCTCGACGCTGCGCCACGGCAGCAGCGCCGGAGATTGAGGGATGAACCCGATCTGCTTGTGGCGGCGGGCTTCCTGCGCGCTGGTGCCGTTGACCACGATCTCACCGCTCGACGGCGACTCCAGACCGGCGATCAGGCGCAGCAGCGTGGTCTTGCCGCACCCGGAGGGACCGAGCAGGGTGATCGTCTCGCCCTCGCCGACCTCGAGCGACACCGGAGCGAGGGCGTCGAGTGACCCGAACGACTTCGACACGCCGCGCAGCTCGATCCGGGGAGACACGACGGCCGAGCGTATCGGTCCGGTTCCGGCCGTGATCGGTCGCCGTTGTGGACCGATGCGGCGACCCGTAGCATTGCCCCGTCCGTTCGGGCTGGAGATCTCCGGCGCGAACGCGATGCAGCGAACCCCGTCCGGGGTGGGCTGCGACCTCCATGCATCATCGGATGCACGAACCGGAAGGCGACACACCCATGGTCGACATTGCCGACACCAAGCCGAACACCGCGGCGACGATCGAGAAGTACCGCACCCACGAGACCGACACCGGCTCGCCGGAGGTGCAGATCGCACTGCTCACCGAGCGCATCACGCACCTCACCGAGCATCTCAAGGTCCACAAGAAGGACCACCACAGCCGCCGCGGCCTGCTGATGCTCGTCGGCCGGCGACGCCGCATGCTCGACTACGTCAAGTCGATCGACGTCGAGCGCTACCGCAAGATCATCGCCGACCAGGGCCTGCGCCGCTGACGCGGTCGCCGTGCCGCGGTTCGTGGCCAGCGTCACGGTAGGATGCCTCCTCGGAGCCGGAACGTCCGGCCCCGCAACATGAGCGAACCGCTGTCGGTTGCCGGTTGCTGAATCCGAACCATCACCCTGTCGGGCGATGCCGTGTCGGGTTGACCAACTGGGAACCGGCCGATCGCTCCAGAGGCGCACTCCCGAGGGGGAGTGCACACGAAAGGAGCCCTTGTGGCTGATCCCATCACCGTGTCCGGACCCGTGTCCGGCACCGAGAAGACCCTGACCTTCGAAACGGGCAAGTTCGCCCCGCAGTCGATGGGTGCCGTCGTGGCATCGATCGGTGGCACGAAGGTGCTCACGACTGCCAACGCCGCCAAGAGCGTGCGTGACGGCATGGATTTCTTCCCGTTGACCGTGGACGTCGAAGAGCGTGCCTACGCGAACGGCAAGATCCCCGGCTCGTTCTTCCGTCGTGAAGGACGTCCGACCGAGGAGGCAATTCTCACCTGTCGTCTGACCGACCGGCCGCTGCGGCCGTCGTTCCCGGACGGCTTCCGCAACGAGACCCAGATCGTCACCACGGTCATCGGTGCCGACCTGCAGCAGCCCTACGACGTGCTGTCGATCAACGCGGCGTCCGCTGCGCTCATGATCTCGGGCATCCCCTTCGACGGCCCGATCGGCGCCGTTCGCATGGCGTACAGCCAGGACGGCGAATGGATCGCCCACCCGACCTACGAAGAGGCCGAGAACGGCACCTTCGAGATCGTCGTGGCCGGCCGTGAACTCGACAACGGCGACGTCGCCGTGATGATGGTCGAGGCCGGCGGTTCCGAGAACGCGTTCTACTACTACGACGACGGCGCCGAGAAGGTCACCGAGGAAGTCCTCGCCGACGGTCTCGACGCCTGCAAGGTGTGGATCAAGGAGTCGATCGGCCTGCAGCGTCAGCTCGTCGCCTCGGTGATCGCCACCGACGGCCCGATCGAGCCGATGAAGTGGACCCCGGTGCTCGACTACACGCCGGAGATCTTCGCCGCCGTCGAGCAGTTCGGCAGCGACAAGCTCGCCCCGGTCATCACCATCGCCAACAAGTCCGAGCGCAACGAAGCGACCGACGCTGTCACGGCCGAGATCATCGCCGAGCTGTGCGGGACCAAGGACGAGCCCGGCGACTTCGCCGGCAGCGAGAAGATGGTCAAAGAAGCCGTCCGCTCGCTCAACAAGAAGCTGATGCGTGCCCGCGTCGTCAACGACGGTGTCCGCATGGACGGCCGTGGCGTGGGCGATCTGCGTCCGGTCTCGGCCGAGGTCGGCGTGTTGTCGACCGCGCACGGTACCGGCCTGTTCCAGCGTGGTGAGACCCAGGTCATGACCGTGCTCACGATGGCCATGCCCCGGATGAACCAGATGATCGACTCGCTGTCGCCCAACGACACCAAGCGGTATCTGCACCACTACAACATGCCGCCGTGGGCGAACGGCGAGACCGGCCGTGTCGGTTCGCCGAAGCGCCGCGAGATCGGCCACGGTGCGCTCGCCGCCCGTGCGGTCCTGCCCGTCATCCCCAACCAGGAGGACTTCGCGTACACGCTGCGTCTGGTCTCCGAGGTGATGTCGTCGAACGGTTCGACGTCGATGGCGTCGGTGTGTGCTTCGAGCATGGCATTGATGGATGCCGGCGTGCCCACCAAGGGTCACGTGTCCGGTATCGCGATGGGCCTCATCTACGAGGACGGCAAGTACATCACCCTGACCGACATCCTCGGTTCCGAGGACGCGTTCGGCGACATGGACTTCAAGGTCGCCGGCACCGAGGACGCCATCACGGCGCTGCAGCTCGACACGAAGATCGACGGCATCCCCGCCGACGTGTTGTCGGCTGCGCTCGCCCAGGCCCGCGTCGCTCGCCTCGAGATCCTCGAGGTCATGAACGCCTGCATCCCGCAGAGCCGTGACGAGGTCGCCGAGTCGGCGCCGAAGATCACCACGATCCACATCCCGCTCGACAAGGTCGGCGAGGTGATCGGCCCGAAGGGCAAGGTCATCAACACGATCCAGCAGGAGACCGGAGCCGACATCGGCGTCGACGACGACGGTGCCCGCGGCATCGTCACCATCGGCGCCGTCGAGGCGTGGCGCATGGAGGAGGCCAAGGCGGCGATCCTCGCGATCGTCGACCCGCCGAAGGCCGAACTGGGCCAGACCTACACCGGCCGCGTGGTGAACATCACCAAGTTCGGTGCGTTCGTCAACATCCTGCCGGGCCGTGACGGTCTCGTGCACATCTCGAAGCTGGGTGGCGGCAAGCGCATCAACTCGGTCGAGGACGTGCTCGAGCTGGGCCAGGAGATCGAGGTCCGCGTCGAGGAGATCGACGACAAGGGCAAGGTCAGCCTGACCCCGGCCGGCGATCCGCCTCCCGTGAAGGAAGGCGCCTCGTCGGGAGACTCGGGCGGTTCGTCGGATCGTGGTGAGCGCCGCGAGCGTGCGCCTCGTCGCGAGCGGTCGAGCGACACCGAGTCGTCGGAATCGTCCGGTGGCGTCGACGTCGTCGAGGTCAGCTTCGAGGAGAGCTTCGACTCGCAGCTCGCCGAGGAACTCGGTGATCTCGGCCCGAAGTCCGATCGCCCCGCCGGTGACGGCGGTGGACGTCGTGGCGGCGGTGCCCGTCGCCGTCACCGCTGATCGTTACATCAGGGGTCAGACCCCCGATGTAACGCGGTCGGTGCCGGTGCATCGGCCAGAATGAACGCATGAGAGTCGGGGTCAGCGGAGCTGCAGGGCGCATGGGTCGGACCGTGTGTGCTGCGGTGGCCGCCGACCCCGATCTCGTGTTGGCGGCTGCCGTCGACCCGTTCGGCGTCGGCGAGGTGATCGAAGGGATCCCCGTGTCGGGCGATCTCCACGCATTCTCGTCGTGTGACGTCGTGGTCGACTTCACCGTTGCCGTGGCAGCCCGCCGGACGTTGCCGTGGCTGGCAGCGAACGGCATCCACGCCGTCGTGGGAACGACCGGGTTCGGCGACGACGACATCGCCGAGTTCGAGGCCGCCTTCGGTGCCGACGACGCGCCCAACTGTGTGATCGCGCCCAATTTCGCCATCTCTGCGGTGTTGATGATGCGCTTCGCCGAGATGGCGGCGCCGTTCTTCGACACCGCCGAGATCATCGAACTGCACCACGACCGCAAGATCGACGCGCCGTCGGGCACGGCGGTGACCACCGCCGAGCGCATGGCGTCGGCGCGGGGTCGCAGTTTCGACCCCGATCCGACGACCGACGAGGTCTACGAGGGAGCGCGGGGCGGCAGTGGCCCCGCCGGGCTCCGCGTCCATTCGGTGCGGATGCGGGGCATGGTCGCCCACCAGGAAGTGATCCTCGGCGCGACCGGCCAGACCCTCACGATCCGCCAGGACAGCTACGACCGCGACAGCTTCATGCCCGGCGTCGTCCTCGCCTGCAAGAAGATCGCCGACGTCCCCGGCCTCACCCGCACCCTCGACCCCTTCCTGTAACCGTTACGCCAGGGGTCAGACCCCCGGCGTAACACCCCCTCGTCATGATGAGCGGATGGCACGTTCCCCGCGTATCGACATCGAAGACGGCTGGCACCACGTGATGAATCGAGGGGTCGATCACGGCTCTGTCTTCCTCGACGATTCCGATCGCATCGAGTTCGGTGCCCGACTCGCCGACATCCACGACCGGTTCGGCATCGAGACGCACGCCTACTGCCTCATGGAGACCCACTATCACCTCCTGTTCCACTGCCCTGACGGTGGATTGTCGGCCGCGATGCAGCGGTTCGGGTCGATGTACACGCGGCACGTCAACGATCGGTTGGGGCGTGATGGCGCACTCTTCCGCGGGCGATTCCATTCGAAGCTGATCACCGACGAGCGCTATCTCCTCGCGGCCACCCGCTACATCCATCGCAACGCACTCGACCTGACGGGGGTCGAGTCGGTCGAGCAGTATCGGTGGTCGAGCCATCGGTCGTACCTCGGCTTGCGGAGGTCGCCAGAGTGGCTGCGGACCGGGACGATCTTGTCGAGATTCGGCGATGATGCCGGTGCCTTCCACGAGTTCGTCGGCGCGAGCCTCGAAGGATCAGCAGCGGATCGATTGGATCGAGACGATCTCGTTGCCGTGCTGGACGCGGCGAGCCTGGTAGTGCTCGAACTCGGGCTCGGTGATCGCGGCCGGGCGGCGGCGGTCGCCCGGGCCGTGACCCTCGCATGGGCGGACGGCCTCGGAGCGCTCGACCCGGCGACGCTCATGGAAGCGCTCGAGATCCCGAGTCACGGCGCGATGCGGACGGCGGTGTTCCGCGTGCGTCGGCGCCTCACCGAGGAACCGATGTTTTCGCTCGCTGTTGCCCGATCCGCAGAACTCGCCCGTGCCCCGCTCGCGTTACGCCGGGGGTCTGACCCCTGGCGTAACGGTCAGAGCGCGGAGAGGGCGGCGTCGTAGTCGGGTTCCTGAGCGATCTCGGGGACGAGCTCGGTGTGCTTCACCGTCCCGTCGGGGCCGACCACCACGACCGCCCGGGCGAGCACGCCCTGCAGCTTGCCATCGGTCAGCGTGACGCCGTACTGGTCGCCGAAATCGGAGCGGAACGTCGAGCCGACCTTCACGTTCTCGATGCCCTCGGCGCCGCAGAAGCGACCCATGGCGAACGGCAGGTCGGCCGACACGCACAGCACGACCGTCTCGTCCATCCCGGCGGCACGCTCGTTGAACTGGCGAACGCTCGTCGCGCACGTCGGCGTGTCGATGCTCGGGAAGATGTTGAGGATCACGTTCTTGCCGGCGAACTCGCTGGCGTCGTACTCGCTCAGGTCGGCACCGACCAGCGAGTAGGCGGGCGCCGGAGCGCCGACCGCGGGGAGATCTCCGGAGGTGTGGACGGGGTTGCCGCCGAGGGTGACTTCAGCCATGCCCGTCGTTCTAGCAACATCGGACCCGTTCGGCCCAGGCGGGCTGCGATCAGGCGCCGCGGAGGTTGCGGAGGTTGACGAGTACCACCAGGGCGATCGAGATGCCGACGGCCCACCACTGGTACCGGGCGATCCACTCCAGGAAGCTCACCAGCTGGTCCTCGAAGGTGCGCGCCAGCCACCACATCAGGGCGAGCCGCACGGCGATGCCCGCCGAGAGCAACGCGGCCAGGCGGACCGGGGGAGTGCGATGCACCCCGCTCAACGCGGCCACGATGTTCGACCCGGCGAAGAACGGGATCAGGAACCACTCCGCCCTGCCGAAGCCCCGGTTGAAGCTGTCGATCGCGTCGGGCCGGACCCCCAGGTACTTGCGGAACCACCCGATCGCGTCGTCGTGGTACGCCCGCCCGATCATGTGGCAGACCACGAACGCCGTACCGATCCGCAGGAACCCGATGACGGCGTACGTCCACACCGGCACCCCGGCTGCCAGCGTCAGCGCGAGGTACCGATTGCGCGACGACAGCGCCAGGAGGCCCTCGGGATTCGTCTCGACCCAGCGCGCCCAGAAGCCACTGGCGAGGTTCGTCATGATGACGAGGGTGACGAACGCGACCAGGGTCAGCGGCGCCCAGTTCGGCCGGACGTGCGGCGTGTGGGCGGCGTCGATCGCAGCGCTCTCGGTCACGGGTCCCCACGGTATCCGGTCGGGTCGATGAGTGGGTCCCGCCGTGGGCTACGTTCCGAGGTCATGCAGGGCCTCATGCAAGACGTTCCACTGGCGATCCCGCACATCTTCGATCGCGCCGAGAAGTACCACCCCCACAAGGGGATCGTGACCGCCACCGGCAGCGGGCCCCAGCGCATCACCTACGGCGAGTGGGCGGCGCGCACCCGCAAGCTCGGCGGTGTGCTCGACGACCTCGGCATCTCCGCCGACGGCCGTGTCGGCACCTTCGCCTGGAACACCGCCCGTCACCTCGAGCTGTACTTCGCCGCGCCGTGCACCGGTCGGGTGCTGCACACGCTCAACATCCGCCTCTTCCCCGAACAGCTCACCTACATCGTCAACCACGC
>JAWLFC010000174.1:0-4065 GCA_041685755.1 Ilumatobacteraceae bacterium | reverse complement strand
GAGGTGATCGGGTGCCCCAGCGAGTCGACCGGGAAGTGTCCGACCGAGGTCCGCCTGGGTTCCTCGGGCAGCTCGGCACCGGCGTAGGCGAGCAGGCGGCGGCCGAGATTGCCGGCGAGTCGACGTGTCCGGCGCTCGACCATCAACCGCAGTTCGGTCCCGATCTCGGCCAACGCGCCGGGCTGCACCATCGACTTGTACTTCCACCAGCGGTTCGACCACAGGTGGCGTTCCTCGCCGGGGAAGAACGTGTCGACCATGGCGACGAAGGCGACCTCTCGTCCGCTCGCCGCCAGCCGGTTCGCCAGCTCGGCGGCCACGACGCCTCCGACCGACCAGCCGACGACGGCGACGGACGACCGGCCCTGCAGCAGATCGAGCGCTCGGGGGAGGAACGCATCGACGACGGCGTCGACGGTCGTCACGACCCCGCGGCCCGGCTGTTCGACGTAGGCGAGCGCGACCGCACCGACGCCGTCGGGGAGGCTCGCGGCGAGATCGCGGTAGCCGAACACGTCGTCCCACGCCGGCGTCATCAGCACCAGCGGGCCGTCCGGCTCCGCTGACCGGAAGTGCACGACGGGGAACTCGTCGTCGCTCGCCGCGTCCGGTGACGGCGCCGACGGCGCGGCGTCGAGCAGCGATGCCATGCCGGACGGTGTCCGCCCGTTCAACAACGTTGCGATCGGGATCGTGGCACCGATGGCGTCGCCGACACCGACGACGATCGACACGGCCGACAGTGAGTCGCCGCCGATGGCGAAGAAGTCGGTGTCGTCGCCGATGTCGTCTCGGTCGAGCACGTCTCTCCACACGGCGACCACGAGGCCCGCCAGCGGACCCGGCGCGCGAGGCGAGTCGGGACGAGCGCCGACCGTCACCGCCAGGAGCGCAGCCGCCGGGCGGTCGATCTTGCCGTTGGGGGTGCGGGGTAGGGCCGAGTGGGCGACGAACCGTCGCGGGACCGAGGTCGCCGGAAGCCGTTGAGCGAGTGCCGACCGGACCGCGACCTCGTCGATCGCCTCGGCCTCGAGATGGGCGACGAGCACCGGGGGATCGCCGGCGGCGACCACCACGGCGTCGCGGACGCCGTCGAGCCGCCGCAGCTCTGCTTCGACCTCGCCGGGCTCGAGGCGCACACCGCCGACGTTCAGTTGGTCGTCGGCCCGACCGACGAACTCGGCGATCCCGCCGTCGAGACGCACGATGTCGCCGGTCCGGTACCAACGCCGATCGTCGATGTCGACGAAGCGATCGAGGTGCGTCCCGTCGAGATAGCCGGCGACGACACCGGGCGAGGAGATCAGCAACTCGCCGGCCACACCGCGTGGCGTGGCGACGAGGTCGACGTCGACGGTACGCAGCGTCGTCCCGGGGATCGGACGGCCGATGCGGACCCGGTCGTCCTCTGCGGTCAGGCGATGCGCCGTCGCCCAGACGGTCGCCTCCGTCGGGCCGTACTCGTTGACCAGCTCGACGTGCGGAATCGCTCGGTGATGACGCTGCACGAGCGACATCGGGCAGGCCTCGCCGGCGACGATCGCCGTCTCGAGGCCGACGAGCCGATCGGCGGCGCGGTCGAGCAGCGCCCGATAGAGACTGGGCACCATCAGGACGTGCGTGACGCCGGCCTGCTCGACGAGGAGACCGAGGCGGTCGACGTCACCGACGTCGTCGTCACCCGGCACCACGACGGTGCCGCCGGCGGTGAGCGGCCACACGAGCCCGACGATCGAGCTGTCGAAGCCGATGCTCGAGGTGACGAGGAACCGCTGCGGCGCGCGCTCGTAGTGCACCGATCGGGCGTCGTTGCTGGCGGCCAGGTTCCGGTGGGTGACCTCGACGCCCCGCGGTACCCCGGTCGAGCCCGAGGTGAAGATCACGTAGGCAGCATCGTCGAGCGCGATGGCCGCCGCCCGTTCGACCGCAGCGTCGATCGATGCCGAACCTCCCGAGATGACGACCTCGGGCACCGCGGTCGTCATCGCAGGACCGTGCGCGTCGACGACGATCACGTCGAGCTCGGCGGCGGCAGCCGCAGCGGAGAGCCGATCGACGGGGGCAGCGGGATCGAGGGGGACGTAGGCGCCACCGCACAGCTGGGCACCCAGCATCGCCACCACGAGGTCGACCGACCGGCGCACGGCGACACCGACCCTCCGGGGCCGACCACCGGCCGCCGCCTCGAGGCGCTCGGCCAGCGACGCCGCTGCCCGGACGAGCTGTTCGTAGTCGAACGACCGGCCCGACGAGTCGGTGACGGCGATCGAGTGGGGCGACGTCGCGGCGCGGGCGACGATCTGCTCGACCACGGTGGTCGGCGACGGTGCCAGCGCAGCGCCGATCGCGTCGTCGCCGCGGAAGCGGGCCGTGAGCTCGTCGACCGACCGGGCGGTGGAGGTGGCACCGTCGACGAGGACGGCGGCGAACGCGTCGAGCAGTGCTCCGGCGTCGCGCCGACCGAGCACCGAGCCCCGGTACTCCAGGCCGAGCTGCACTCGGTCGGGTCGTTCCTGGACGAAGAACGTGACGTCGGCGACCGCGGTTCCCGATGCCAGGATCCGGTGCTCGGCGGCGGTGGCCCCCGGGAACGACGTGGGCGCGAGTTGCTCGTAGGCGAGCATGCACGAGACGTCGGGGGCGATCAGACCGGCGGCGCGGGCGTCGCGGACGATGTCGGCGAACGGATGGGTGCGATGCTCGATCGTGGCGGCGATCTGCGCCGAGGCCGTGCCGACCACGTCACCGAACCGGTCGACACCTCGAACCTCGAACGCCATCGGCAGGGTGTTGAGGTGGTAGCCGACGACGTCGGCGACGTCGGGATGGTCCTTCGTCGACGCCGTGATACCGAACTCGACGTGCGGCGACGACGTGGCTCGTGACAGCACGACCGCGGTCGCCGCCATGGCGACGGCGAACGGCGTGTGGCCACGAGCAGCGAGCCGCGACGGCGCCACGTCGAGCGGCAACGAGAGATAGCCGTCGGCTTCGGCCGGCGTGGGTGCCCCGTAGGCCAGTCGCCCCGACGGGACGCGGTCGCGTGCCCGTTCGAGCCAGAACAGGCGCGAACGTTCCCGGTCGACTCGCTGCCATGCGCCGTGAGCGGCGTAGGTGACGGGCAGCTCCGGCAGGTGTTGCGACGCGTAGTGGTCGGCGATCTGGTCCCAGAAGACGTCGAAGGTGCCGGCGTCGATGCTGATGTGGTGCAGCCCGATCAGGATCGCCACCCGGTCGGGCCGGGTACGGCACAGGTGCACGCGCACGAGCGGACCGTCGTCGAGGTCGAACGGCACCCGTCGCTGCTGGTCGGCGAACCGGTCGAACTCCTCGTCCGACATCGGGTCGAGTTCGACGATGCTGACCGCGGCGTCGGTCGGGAGGCGACGACGAGCCGGGCCGTACGAGGTGTGCAGTGGACCGTGCACGGACACGACGGCCCGCACGGCATCGGCGAACCGGTCGACCCCGAACTCGGACGGCTCGACGTCGAGGCGGTAGAGGCGGGTGACGTTGTAGCGGGTGTCGCCCGGGTCCATGCGGTGGTCGAACAGCATGGCCTCCTCCCCCGCGGACAACGGCAACGGGTCGGCGACCGGTTCGATGACTCGTCCGCTCGTCGTCTCGCCGGTGAGCGCCGCCGAGACGACGGTGGCCAGCTCGCGGATCGTGCGGGCCCGGAACACCGCGGCGTCGTGGAGGTCGGTGCCGTACTCGACGTCGACGGCGGCCACGACCTCGAGCGCGTCGAGTGACGCGCCGCCGAGATCGAAGAAGTCGTCGGTGACCCCGACGGCGTCGAGACCGAGCACATCGCACCAGATCTCGCACAGGCGTGACTCGATCGGTGTGGCGGCGGCGACGGCGCCGACGCCGTGACGGTGGAACCGGAGGGGCGCGGGGAGCAGCGAGGGGTCCGCCTTGGCGCTGGCGGCGAGCGGCATCTCGGCGACGCGCACGAACGCCGCGGGGATCGCGTGGTCGGGCAGGCGATCACGCAATCGTTGCCGCAGTTCGGCGGGGTCACGGTCGATGCCGTCGGTGGTCCGGTACCAGGCGGTGAGG
>JAWLFC010000062.1:0-16722 GCA_041685755.1 Ilumatobacteraceae bacterium | reverse complement strand
CGACTCCCACACCATCGTGCCGACGAACGCCGGCAACGACAGCAGGTCGACGGTGTCGATCGGCCGGGAGTTCAGCTGCTTCACGATGCCCAGTCTGGCGCACCCGCCGGCATCGAGCGGAGCGGCCCGCGCGACTCGCGGTAGGTTCGCGCGGTGAGCGAGACACGCCAGTACCCCCAGTCACGATTCGCACCGCCACCCGGAGCAACCGAGATCCTCCTCGTCCGCCACGGCGAGTCGGCCCCCCACGTCGAGGGGGAGAGCTTCGACCTCGTCGAGGGCCACGGCGACCCGCCACTGGCGCCAGCCGGCGTCGAACAGGCCGAACTGACAGCGCAACGGCTCATCGACACCGGCGAGCGCATCGCCGCGGTGTACGTCACGACGCTGCAACGCACGGTGCAGACGGCGCAGCCGCTGGTCGACCGGCTGGGCCTGACCCCGATCGTCGTCGCCGACCTGCGTGAGGTGTTCCTCGGCGACTGGGAGGGAGGCGAGTTCCGCAAACGGGTCGCCGAGGGCGACCCGATCGCCCAGTTGATGTACGTCGAGCAGCGCTGGGACGTGATCCCCGGCGGCGAACCGGCGCACCAGTTCGAGAACCGGGTCCGCCGCGGCATCGAGCGGATCGCGTCCGAGCACCCCGACCAGCTGGTCGTCGCCGTCGTCCACGGCGGCGTCATCGGCCAGGTCATGAACATCGCCACCGGTTCGTCGGGATTCGCGTTCACCGGCGCCGACAATGCGTCGATCTCCCACCTCGTCGTCGACGGTGACCGCTGGGTCGTGCGCTGTTGGAACGACACATCGCATCTCAGCCCGACGTTCAGCACCGCCGCCGAACCGCTGATCTGACCCGACCGTCGGTCAGGACCGCTCCGGGGTGAGCGGACCCTGGGGGTCGAACTCGCGTACGTTCTCGAACAGCTCCCGTTGGAGCGGCTCGCTGCCGTGCAGCACGCTGACGTCGCCGGTGGTCTCCAGCACGACGGCGATGACCTCCGACATCGAGTGCACGTTGGCCTGACGCAGCTTGGCGTAGACGTCCGAGCGGGTCACTCTCGACCCGTCGAGTGCGTCGTCGATGAAACGCCCGTCACGCATCAGCAGGACCGGCCGGTTGTCGACCACCTTGCCCCCGAACGACCGGCGCCGGAACTGGGAGATCAACCACTGCACGACCAGCAACGACAGGATGGCCAACGCGCCTTCGCTGATTGCAGTCGACGACGCCACCGTCGAACCGAGGATCGAGCCGATCGCGACGGTGACGGCGAAGTCGAAACTCGACATCTTCGACAGCGACCGCAGCCCGATGAGCCGGATGATCGCCACGACCACGAGGACCATCAGGAGCCCGGACAACAGGATCCAGCCGACCGTCGGCCAGGTCGTGAAGAGCCACGAGTCGGGATCGTCCGACGTGGCCGCAGCCAGACGTGGGAGCAGCATCGCTCAGTCCGCGTCGATCCCGGGCGGCGCCTCGCCCGTCATCCGTTCCCAGCCGGCAGCGGTCCAGCGCAGTGCCACCACCCGGGCGACGCCGGCGCCGACGGCGGCCGCGAGCCCCCACGCCAGCGCTTCCTTCCAGGAGATGCGGCGGTCGGCGGGGTTGAGCGGCGTCTCGGTGTCGCTCGACCACAACGCCGACACGATCTTGCGGGCGACGACTGCGGCGGCGATGCCGGCAGCGCCCGACAGCGCCTGGTAGGTCAGGTTCTTCATGGCCCCGAGCTTCCCCTCGGCGCTGACCGACCAAACGACGTTCAGGCGGCGTCGGTGTCGGCCGGCGGCGGCCGCCAGAAGCCCGCCAGCAGCGCGGCTCCGCCGCCGACGCCGCCGATCGCCGCGATCAGCAGCCCCGTCGTGCCGGTCAGGTCGTCGGTCAGCTCCAGGGCGTCGTCGAGCGACCAGACGCCCGGGCCCAGCGCGCCGAGCGCCAGTCCGACGATGCCGAGCGTCATCACGTACTCCCATCCCTCGCCGGGTCGGAAGATGAAGAAGCCGTTGCCGCGGTGGTTGATCGCCCAGGCCACGAACATCACGCCCACCACCCCGGCAGCTGCGAACGGTGTGAGCAGACCGACGATCAGGGCGAGGCCGGCACCGATTTCGGTCACGCTCGCCAGCCAGGCGTGCAGTTTGGCCGGCTGCATGCCCATCGAGCCGAACCACGCCGCGGTGCCGTCGATGTTCGGTCGGATGTGGTTGATGCCGTGGGCGAGCATGACGGCGCCCACGCCGCAGCGCAGCAGCAGCAGGGCCAGGTCGATGGCGGCGGCGTCGCTCATGGCGCCAGGTTGCCAGGTCGATGGCGGTCAGTCGCGAACTCGGCCGGCCTCGGACGCTGTACCGGTTGCTACGAGTTCGGTGATCGCCATCGACGCCTCGTCGTAGAGCGCGGTGAGTTCGTCGCCACGTCCCGGCGCGAGATCCTCGAGGGCCACCGTGTCGCCTCGTTCGCAGGCGCGGATGATGTCGATCGTCCGGCCGAGGTGGCCGTGTCCGTGGAGGAGCGCGTCCACGATCTCGTCGGTGACCGGGAGCTCGTCGAGCAGCTCGCGTATCGGGGCGCCGTAGAGGCTGTCGGTCGCGGAGAGCAGCGCCACCGTCACGCCACTGCCGACGCTGTCGGTGCCGGCGAGCATCATCGCGGCCATGCGGGCGCGCACGGCGCCTCGGACGATGTCGGCATCGTCCTCGATCGTGTCGGGCGACGTGGCGATCAGCTCGGCGAGACATCGGAGTTTCTCCGGCCCGAGCAGCGCCATGGCCTGCTCGAGCGACCTGACGTCGCGGTCGAGCCCGAAGGCGTTGGCGTTGACGGCGGTCAGGAGACGGAACGTCAGCGACGGGTCGAGTGCCATCGTCGACTCCAGTTGCTCGATGTCGAGCAACTCGTCCAGGAGCGAGCGTTGCAGGGCCTCGGCCGAGGTCCGTCCAGCCGGTCGGGCCGGCCGCGCGAGCACTTCGGGTTGCGCGATGTACCAGCCCTGGAAGAGATCGAAGCCGTGCTCGACGCAGCTCTTGAACTGCTCGACCGTCTCGACCTTCTCGGCCACCACGAGCACACCCGGCGAGCGGTCGCGTGCGACGGCGACCAGCTGGGTGATCTCGGCATCGTGGGCGGTCGTCAGCTCGATCTTGACGATGTTCGCGAGCGGCAGCAGTCGTGAGCGCTCCAGGTCGCCGAGACGGCCGACGTTGTCGAGTGCGAAGTGGTAGCCGTCCCACCTGGCCTGCTGCAGCGCGGCCACGGTGGCATCGTCGAAGGGGTCGTCTTCGCGCATCTCGATGATCATCCCCTCGGCCGGCATGGCCCGGTGGAGGCCGTGGACCACGAGGCTGGCGCTGGCGTTGACGAGACCGAAGCGGTCGCCGACGACGTGCTCCATGCCCCACTGCAGCAGGACGCGCTCCATGACGCCGCGAGTGGCGGCGTCGGGGTCGTCGAAGGTCGACTGCTGGTCCGGGCCGGCTCGATAGAGCAGCTCGTAGCCGAACACCTGGCGGTCGGCGTCGACGATCGGCTGGCGACCGAGATGGACGCGTGCCGTCACGAGGGCACCTCGTCCTCACCGCCGCGCTGGACGGGTGTGCTCCGTGACCGGTTGCGGCTCACTGATCGATCCCAACGTCTCCTCGGGCACCTCCGATCGGCGCCGTTGCCTGGGTTCATCGGTCGGCGACGACGGCAACTGAAGTGATTGGTCGATCACTTCTCACGCTGCGTGGCGCCCGGCTCCGTACGGTTGCGGGTCGGTCGGTGGTGCGCTGCGTAACCTGCGGTCATGTCCTGCCGCATCCTGGTGCTCAACGGCCCGAACCTCAACCTGCTCGGCACGCGCGAGACCGACGTGTACGGCACGGCCACGTTGGAGTCGGTCCTGGCCGACGTGCGCACGCTGGCGGCCGAGCACGGCGTCGAGGTGTACGACGTCCAGTCGAACAGCGAGGGTGCGTTGATCGATGCTCTCCAGGACGCTCGGACCCGTGCCGACGGGGTGATCTTCAACCCCGGCGCCTACACCCACACGAGCGTCGCCCTGCGTGATGCTGTCGCGTCGATCTCGATTCCGGTGGTCGAGGCGCACCTGTCGAACGTCCACGCCCGCGAGGCGTTCCGCAACACGTCGATGATCGCGCCGGCCTGTCTCGGCGTCGTCGCGGGGTTCGGTGCCGACAGCTATCTCGTGGCGTTCGACGCGCTCCGCCGTCACCTGGCCCATCAGACCGCCCCTGGATCCCGCCCCGTCGAGTGAATTGCAGCAGGGGTCTGACCCCTGCTGCAATTCGGCGGTCCGGGCGGCCCGACGAACCGACGGTGCTTCGTGGCAGACTGTTGCGATGGCAAGCAGTGAGCTCCACTTCGGTTCGACGCACGACGGCGACCACCCCGACCGCGAGGACGAGTGGTCGACGATGCGGGCCGAGCACATGCTGCCGGCCGACCAGCGCCCTGCGTCGTCAGCTCGTGGCGTCCACCACCAGGCGCTGATCTGCTCCGACGTCGAGCGGACGATCGACTTCTACCAGGGGCTGCTCGAGTTCCCGCTGACCGAGCTGTTCGAGAACCGTGACTACGTCGGATCGACGCACTTCTTCTTCGACATCGGCAACGGCAACGCGCTCGCCTTCTTCGACTTCCCCGGCCTCGGCCTCGGCGAGTACGCCGAGGTGCTCGGTGGCCACCACCACCTCGCCATCTCGATGGAGCGCTCGAACTGGGAGCGGATCAAGGCCAAGCTCGACGACGCCGGTGTGCCCGTCCACCTCGTCGGCGACACCTCGATCTACTTCACGGGCCCTGACGGTGAACGCATCGAACTGATCGCCGACCCCCTCGGCGAGATGTACGGCATGACCGTGCTCTGAGCCGTCACACCCCCGCTGTGTCATCGATGGTGGCATGCTGTCGGAACGCGCGCCGGCCGCCCACCGACGAGGAGCACGAGTGGACAACGCCATCGAGATGCACGACGTCGTCAAGACGTTCGGTCCGACCCGAGCGCTGGACGGGCTCGACCTGGAGGTCGGGGTGGGGGAGGTCCACGGGTACCTCGGGCCCAACGGGGCCGGGAAGTCGGTCACGATCCGCACCCTGCTCGGTCTGCTGCGTCAGGACAGCGGCGAGGTCCGTCTCCTCGGCGGCGACCCGTGGCGCGACGCGGTCTCGCTCCACCGGAGCATCGCCTACGTGCCCGGCGATGTCAGCCTGTGGCCGAACCTCTCGGGTGGTGAGATCATCGACTACTTCGCTCGTCTGCGCGGTGACCTGGACATCGCGAAGCGCGATGCCCTCGTCGAACGCTTCGAACTCGACCCGCGCAAGAAGGCCAGCACCTACTCCAAGGGCAACCGGCAGAAGGTCGCGCTCGTCACGGCGCTCTCGTCGGACGCCGAGCTGATCCTGCTCGACGAGCCGACGTCGGGCCTCGATCCGCTGATGTCGACGATCTTCGAGGAGTGCGTGGAGGAGGTTGCCGCCGAGGGGCGCACGGTGTTCATGTCGAGTCACATCCTCGCCGAGGTCGAGAAGCTGTGCGACCGGGTGAGCATCATCCGCCAGGGCCGCATCGTGCAGCGCGGGACGCTCGACGACCTGCGGGCGACGACGCGCACGAGCATCACCGTGTCGACCGAGCGCCCGATCGAGGGCCTCGACGAACGCGAGGGGGTTCACGCCGTGCGCGACGACGAGGCGCGCGTGCGGTTCGAGGTCGACAACGACCAGCTCGGCCCCACGATGGAGTTCGTCGCGTCGTTCGGTGTCGTGTCGTTGGTCAGCAGCCCACCGACACTCGAGGAGCTGTTCATGCGCGAGTACGGCGACGAGGCCCACGTCGAACCGGTCGAGGAAGGTGGCGAGCGGTGACCGCGACCGCCACGGCCGACGTTGCGGCGGGGTCCGGCGTGCGGGTCCAGCCGGCGCCGCTGGCGGCGTTCTGGCGCCAGTTGCGGTTCATCGCCCGGCGTGACCGGGTCCGGGCCCCGGTCTGGTTCGCCGCCGTCGTCGGCCTGGTCGCTGCGTCGGCGGTGAGTGTCGTCGCCCTGTACACCACCGACGAGGACCTGCAGAGCTACGCGACCCTGGCGCAGGCGAACGTCGCGTTCAAGGCGGTCACCGGGCCGGGCTACGGCCTCGACGACGTGACGCTCGGCGCCGTCGTGATGAACGAGGTGGCGTTGTACACCTACGTCGCCGTGGCACTGATGGCGGTGTTCATGGTGGTGCGTCACACCCGGGCCGAGGAGGAGACCGAGCGGGCCGAGCTCGTGCGTGCAGCGCCCGTCGGCCGCTACGCGTCGCTGGTGGCGACGTTGGTGTGGGTGTCCGGGCTCGTCATGGTCACGAGCGTCGGGCTGACGGGGGCAATGCTCGCCGTGGGCCTCGACGCGGCCGGGTCGCTTGCGTTCGGTGCCGCATCGGCTGCCATCGGGGTCGTCTTCGTCGGGGTGGCGGCGGTCGCGGCCCAGGTCGCGGTCAGTGCCCGGGCGGCCAAGTCGCTCGGTGGCGCCGTACTCGGTGCGTCGTTCGTCGTCCGCGGCGTTGCCGACATCGGCAACGGGTGGATGATCTGGCTGTCACCGCTCGGGATCGCTCAGGCGATCCGTCCGTTCGCCGACGAGCGGTGGTGGGTGCTGTTGCCGTTGGCGGCGATGGCATTCGTCACGACCGGCGCGGCGGTGGTGCTGCTGGGCCGGCGAGATCTCGGCGCCGGGATCCTCCGACAGCAGCCGGGGCCCTCGACGGGCAGTCCGCGGCTCGGTACTCCGTTCGCGTTGGCGGTCCGGCTGCAGCGGGGAGCCCTGATCGGCTGGATGGTCGGCCTCGCCCTCACCGGCTACTTCATCGGATTGATCGCCGACGAGGCCGAGGCGCTCGCCGACAACGAGGCGGTCGCCGAGATGCTGGCCCGGGCCGGCCAGGGCTCGATCACCGAGTCGTTGCTGGCGACGATGACGCTGATGGTGGCCCTGATCGGGTCGGGCTTCACCGTGTCGTCGGTGTTGCGCCTGCGGACCGAAGAGAATGCGCTGCGGGCCGATCCGATCCTCGCCACCCCGGTCGACCGGCGCCGCTGGTTCGCCAGTCACTACAGCGTCGCCGTCGGCGGAAGCCTGCTGCTGATGCTCGCCTCGGGTGTGATGATCGGGTTCGGCTACCTCTCGGCGACCGGGCGGACCGACGAGTTCCTGCCGGTCATGGCGGCGGCGTCGGCGCAGTGGGTGGCGATGGTCGTGCTCGGCGCGTTCACGTTGGCGCTCGCCGGCCTCGGCACGCGGTGGGCCCTGCTCGGGTGGGTCGGGCTGGTCGCCGGGTTCGTGGTCGGTTTCCTCGGCGACACGCTCGACCTCCCTCAGTGGGCCCGCAACGTCTCGCCGTTCGAGCACGTGCCGGCGATGCCGGCGGCTCCCTTCGACGCGGCACCGCTGCTGATCCTCGCCGGGGTGGCGGTGGCGTTCACCGCAGTCGCGATGGTCGCCATCCGCCGCCGCGACCTCGGCTGACGCTGCTGGCCGTTCGAGTCACTGGCCGTTCGAGTTGGGGGTCAGGGGGAGATCAGCTGGACGTCGAGTTCGAGGACGACCTTGTCGGCGATCATCACCTTGTCGCCGCCGAGGGGGACGTTGAACTCGATGCCGAAGTCCTTGCGCGAGAGCGATCCGCTGGCGCTGAAGCCGGCGCGGGTCGACTGATCCATCGGGAACACCGAGGTCCCGAAGAACTCGACGTCGAGTTCGATCGGCGTGGTGACACCGTTGATCGTCAGGTCGCCGCCGAGGGTGAACTCCTCGCCCTCGCCGGTGATCGAGGTCGACACGAAGGTCATCGTGGGATTGGTCTCGGCGTTGAAGAAGTCCGACGAGGCGAGGTGGGCGTCGCGATCGGGGTTGCCGGTCTTGACGGTGCCCATCTCGATCTCGGCGGTCACCGAGCTGCTGGCGAGGTCGTCGCCGACGACGAGCCGGGCGGTGACGCCCTCGAAGCGGCCGCGGACCTTCGACAGGCCGAGGTGGCGGACCACGAAGCCGACGGTCGTGTGAGCGGGGTCGGCGTTCCAGGTGCCGGAGACGAGCGGGAGGGTGGTGGTGGAAGCGGAGTTGGTCATGCGAGGAAGCGTACAGCGCAATAGTTGTGATCACAATAAAACGCGGATGGTCGGGACGCGACAACGGCTCCACCGGAGGGGGTCGGTGGAGCCGTTGTCCTGCGTCGAGCGCTCAGCTCCGTGCCGGAGGGGGTTCGGCGGGGCCACCGGCGTTCGACGTGATCAGGGGAGTTCGGTGGGAAGCGAGGGCAGTCGCATCACCCGGCCAATCTGGCGTGGGGAGCCGAGTAGCGGTGCAGTGGGGGATAGCCGATGGCGTTCGCCCGCGCCTGGACGACCTCCATCAGCTCGTTGGCGATGCCCCGTCGTCGGTGGTCCCGGGCGACCGCGAGTGCAACCGCGCCGTCGTTGTCGACCGCGGCCACGGCGACCAACCGGGTGCCCGTCATCACGCCCAGCCGCATCGTGCGACCGGCGGCGAGGCGTTCGATCAGCTCCGCCGACGGCGTCCTCGGGCCGGCGTGGCCGCCACCGCCGAGTTCGTCGTGCAACGCGCCGAGGAAGTCGGCGAGTGCTCCGTCGAGGCTCGGATGATCGACGGCGACGACGAGGAGGGCGGCCGTTTCCATGTCGTCATCATCGTCGCCTCACGTGTCGGCCGTGTTTCCGGAACGTCAGCCGTTCGTGACGACAGCGCGCATTCTCTCGACGAGTGGGGCCATCTCCTCCAGGGAGGCGAGGACTTCGTCGCGTGGACCCTGGGGCAGGCCGAACACGGCCCGCTTCACGCCCCTGCCGGCCAGTTCGGTCAGCTTGGCCTCGTCGGGCGGTGCGCCGAACACGCCGAGGTGCACGGTGGCCGGGTCGCGTCCGATGCGCTCACAGGCGGCGGCGACCTCGGTGAACTTGTCGACGGCGTGGCGGCCCCCGATCGGCATCCACCCGTCGCAGAACTCGGCGATGTCGGCAGCGGTGCGGGGCCCGGCGTCACCGCCGAGGATCACGGGAGGGTGCGGCGTCTGAGCCGGCTTCGGCCACGACCAGCTCGGCTCGATCGACACGTGCTCGCCCGAGAACGACGCCTCGTCGGTCGTCCACAACTCCTTCATCGCCAGGATGTTCTCGCGCAGGATCGCTCGCCGGTCACCGTAGGCGGTGCCGTGCTGGGCCATCTCCTCCTTGTTCCAGCCGTAGCCGATGCCGAACAGGAAACGTCCGCCCGACAGCGCATCGACGCTCGCGACCTCCTTCGCGGTGTGGATCGGATCGCGCTGGGCCACCAGGCAGATGCCCGTCCCGAGCAGCAGGGTGTCGGTGACCGCGGCACAGGCGCCGAGCGTCACGAACGGATCGAACGTGCGCCAGTAGAACTCGGGCAGCGGGGGAGCGCCCTCCCGGCCACCCCACGGCGTGGCCCGTCTCGTCGGGATGTGGGAGTGCTCGGGGAACCACAACGACTCGAAGCCGTGCGCCTCGACCTCCCGGGCGAGTTCGATCGCCCCGATCGTCTGGTCGGTGGGAAAGATCTCGACGCCGATGTCCATGGCGTCGGACCGTAGCCAGTGAGAGTTCCCGTGATCCGGTCGAAAGGGCACAAGGTCCCTAGGGGGTCGTCAGGTGCGCTGCCACGATTCCTTTCCCTCACAACGATTGGAGATTCGAGTGACCGTCATTGAAAAGCCGGTGGCCCCGCGCGCGCCGGAACCCGCCCCGTCCGACAACGGACGTGCGCTCGGCAGCCTGGTGTTCGTCGGCATGACCAGCCTGTTGGTCGCCCTCGTCGGCGCACTGCTGGTGATCGGCGTCATCGGCCTGCTCGACGACGACGGCGACGGCGGAGCGAACGGAGCGGGGGCCACGGCCACCACGAGCGTCGATGTCCAGCTGTCCGAGTTCGCGATCGACGGCAACCTCGTCGCCGAGGCGGGCAACGTCGACCTGGCGGTCACGAACACCGGCTCGCAACAGCACGACCTCGTGGTCGAAGAACTCGGGACCCAGACCCGGATGCTGAACGGAGGCGACTCCGACGCCCTGTCGCTGAACTCGGTCGGGCCCGGCAGCTACACACTGTTCTGCAGCGTGGCCGGGCACCGAGAGTCGGGCATGGAGGCCGAGCTGATCGTCAGCACGGAGCCGCCGACCGGCGAAGCCGCGGCCGGGGGGAGCCACGGCGGCCACGGAGCCGACGGCGAGTACGACGCCGAGGCGATGGACGCGAAGATGATCGAGTCGATGTTGGCCTTCCCGGCCGCGACCGAGGGCCTCGGCAACCAGATCCTCGAGCCGGAGATCCTCGGCGACGGCACGAAGCGATTCGTGCTCGAGGCATCGGTCATCGACTGGGAGGTCGCGCCCGGTGAGTTCGTCGAGGCCTGGGCGTACAACGGCCAGGTGCCCGGCCCGCAGATCATCGTCGACGTCGGCGACAAGGTCGAGGTGGAGCTCACCAACAACACCCCGCTCGGGACCGACATCCACTGGCACGGGATCAGCACCCCGAACAGCGAGGATGGTGTGGCGCCGTTCACGCAGGAGCCGATCGGGGTCGGGGAGACGTTCACCTACGAGTTCGTGGCCGACCAGCCGCGGATCGGCATGTACCACGCCCACTTCCACTCGCAGATCTCGGTGCTCAACGGCATGTTCGCCGCCTTCCGCGTCGGCGACCGCCCGTACCCCTCGGGTCAGACGATCAGCGGCATCACGATCCCCGAGGACTTCCAGCCCGACGTCGAGCTGCCGATGGTGCTCAACGACGCCGGCACGATCGGGCTCACCCTGAACGGCAAGAGCTTCCCCGCCACCGAGCCGATCGTGGTGCAGGAGGGCGACTGGGTTGCCGTCGACTACTACAACGAAGGTCTCACGTCGCATCCGATGCACCAGCACCAGTTCCCGCAACTGGTCTACGCCAAGGACGGGTTCGCGCTCGATCAGCCGTACTGGGCCGACACGGTCAACGTCGCCCCGGGCGAGCGGTACTCGGTGATCTTCCAGGCGTCGGCCCCGGGCGTGTGGGTCTTCCACTGCCACATCCTCACCCACGTCGAGAACGAAGACGGCATGTTCGGCATGGTGACCGCCGTCGTCGTCGAGGAGAACGACGAGACCTGACGACCCGAAGGTGACGAGCGTTACGCCAGGGGTCAGACCCCCGGCGTAACGCCCGTTCTCCGCAGGTTCTCCCATCGTTCATCCGGCCCCGGAACATCGAGGGTTCGCGCGGGGTTTCGAGGGGGTATGCCCGTCGACGTGTCGAGCACCGATGCACTGTTGCGCTATCGCGAGGTCCGCGCCCGTACCGACTGGTTGGCGGCCCCGCTGAGCGCCGAGGACCAGGTCGTACAGTCGATGCCCGACACCAGTCCCACGAAGTGGCACCGCGCCCACACCACCTGGTTCTTCGCCGAGTTCGTGCTCGGTGCCGACGGGACGAGTGAGCGGGTCTGGGACCGGCCCGAGTACCGGTTCCTCTACAACAGCTACTACGACGCCGTCGGCGCCCGCCATCCCCGTCCCGATCGAGGCCTCGTCACCCGGCCGTCGATCGCCGAGGTCGCCGAGTACCGCGCCCACGTCGACAAGTCGATCGAGGAGGCGGTCGCCGCGGGGCTGCCGCCGACGACGGTCGACACGCTGATTCTCGGAACGCACCACGAGGAGCAGCACCAGGAACTGTTGCTGATCGACATCAAGCACGTGCTGTCGATGAACCCTGCCGTCGGGCCCGCCTACGCCGACGTGGTCGCGCCGCCAGCCTCCGACCCCGGCCCCATCGGGTGGGTCGGTGTCGAGGGCGGCGTCGTGTCCGTCGGTCACGACTGCGTCGGCGGCGATGCCACCGGCTTCAGCTTCGACAACGAGGGGCCGTGTCACGAGGTCCGGCTGTACGACTACGCACTCGCCGACCGGCTCGTCACCGCCGGTGAGTGGCTGGCGTTCGTCGACGACGGCGGCTACCGCCGGCCCGAGCTGTGGAAGTCCGACGGCTGGCACCGGGCGCAGTCGGAGGGGTGGGACGCCCCGCTGTACTGGCGCCGCAACCCCGACGAGCCCGGCCGGTGGTGGGTCCACACCCTCACCGGCTTGCGGTCACTCGACCCCCACGAGCCGGTCGTGCACGTGTCGTACTACGAGGCCGACGCCTTCGCCACCTGGGCCGGAGCGCGGCTGCCGACCGAGTTCGAATGGGAGCACGCGGCCCGGGATCGGGCGGTCGCCGGCGTGTTCCTCGACGAGCAGGACCCGACGTTCACGTTCCACCCGACCTCCGCCGGCCCCGCGACCGGTGAACTGCGCCAGCTCTTCGGCGACTGCTGGGAGTGGACGTCGTCGGCGTACCAGCCGTATCCGGGGTTCCGGATCGCCGACGGAGCGATCGGTGAGTACAACGGCAAGTTCATGTCGGGCCAGCAGGTGCTGCGCGGCGGTGGCGCCCTGACCCCGCCCGGCCACACCCGTGCCACGTACCGCAACTTCTTCCACCCGCACACCCGTTGGCACCTCGCCGGTGTCCGCCTCGCCACCGACCGCTGACTGGAGCCGACATGGAACCCGCCACCCCGGCTGACCACCGCATCGACGATCCGCTCGCCGAACTCGACCGGGCGCTGCGGTCGCGCCCGCGGACGATCCCACCCCGCTGGCTCTACGACGACCGCGGCAGCGAACTGTTCGACGAGATCACCCGCCTCGAGGAGTACTACCCGACCGAGGCCGAGCGCGAGATCCTGACCGTCCACTCGGCGATGATCGCCGAGATGTCGGGCGCGACGACCGTGATCGAGTTGGGGTCGGGGACGAGCGACAAGACCCGCACGCTGCTCGACGCGTTCGTCGCTCACGGCGAGATCGAGCGTTTCGCCCCGCTCGATGTCAGCGCGGCGACGCTGCACTACGCCGCCGAGGTCCTCGACCAGCGCTATCCCGACCTCGTCGTCGAGCCGGTCGTCGGCGACTTCACGAGGCATCTGTCGCGTCTTCCCCAGGGCGGCACACGGCTCGTCGCCTTCCTCGGCGGCACGATCGGGAACTTCTACCAGGAGGAGCGCCGGGCGTTCCTCGGCGCGCTCGCCGACGTGCTCGAGCCCGGTGACCGGCTGCTGCTCGGCCTCGACCTGATCAAGCCGATCGACCGGATCATGGCCGCCTACCACGACCGCGACGGTGTCACCGACGCCTTCATCCGCAACGCACTCCACGCCGTCAATCGAGAGCTCGACGCCGACTTCGACGTCGGCAACTTCGAGTACGTCCCGCTGTGGGACGACCGCGAGCACCGCGTCGACATGCGCCTGCGGGCGTGCGAGCCCGAGGTCGCCCACATCGGTGCGCTGGGTCTCGACGTGACGTTCGAGGCGGGTGAGGAGCTGCGCGTCGAGATCTCCACCAAGTTCGACCCCGCCGCCATGGCGACCGAACTCGCCGACGCCGGGTTCGCCGACACCGACTTCCTCACCGACACCGCCGGCGACTTCGCGCTCGCCCTCACCCGCCGCCGCTGACCCCCACCTGCCCGTCCGGACCCGACCCCGACGCGCACCCTGCCCGTCCGGACCCGACCCCGACGCGCACCCTGCCCGTCCGGACCCGACCCCGACGCGCAGGAGGGTCAGGCGATGCCGAGGCGGAGGAGCTGTTCGTCGGGGGCGTCGACGTCGCCGAGGGCGGTGCGCAACAGCTCGACCATGTCGGCTTCGAGGCTCGCCTCGTCGCGTCGGTTCTCGGCCTCGTCGGGATCGACGTCGAGGTCGTAGAGGTGATGGCGGCCCACGTTGCGGGCACCGCCGGCCCAGAACGGCAGCGGATCGCCGGCCGCGAACGGTTGGCGGATCACCGGCACGTCGGAGCCGGGCATGAAGTCGAGCACGGCCCGCCGATCAGGGTTCGGGAACGTCCGGAAGTGCTCGAGTCCGCCGCCGATCGGCATCGTCGACCACCGGTTCGACCACATCGACAGCGGCATGTTGGCGTCGACCGGTGCCCGGGCGTACTTGCGTCGTCCGTCGGTGACCTGCACCCAGTTGCCGTACACGCCCCCGATCGCCCAGTCGCGCACCGAGTCGGCCGTGCCGGTCAGCAGCGGAACGAGCGATCGCCCGTGCGTGCGGTGCTCGGCCTCCACGCCGAACGCGTCGGCGATCGTCGCGTGGATGTCGACATTGGTGCTCAGGGCGTCGATCTCGCGTCGCGGCGCGCCCGGCCAGTGGATCATCAGCGGCGTGTGGCCGAGCGGCTCGAACTGCGGGATCGCCGGTTTGCCCCAGATGTCGCGGCGCTCGTCGTCGCCGGGTTCACCGGTCGAGCGTCGGTCGCCGAGGTAGTGGCCGTGATCGGTGCACACGATCACCGCGGTGTCGTCCCACAGGTCCTGGGCGTCGAGCTCGTCGAGAATCGTGCCGAAATGGTGGTCGATCATCGACAGCTTGGCGCCGTAGTTGGCGCGGATCTGGCGGGCCTGGCGTTCGGTCAGCTTGCCCGTCGAGGTGCCGCCGACGACGTACGGAGGCCAGACGAGGCGCCCCGTCTCGAGCTCCTCGGGTGTCAGCGGATCGTCGTCGTACATCGACGCCCACGGCTCGGGCGTGTCGAACGGCTCGTGGGGGTCGAACTCGTCGACGAAGAGCATCCACCGGTCGTGCGCCTGCGATGCATGGCGCAGCCACGACGCGGCGGTCGCCATCGTCCGGGGGCCGGGGAAGTCCTCTTCGGCGCGGAACCACGTCCGGCTGTCGTCGTAGTGGCGGCGGCCGAACGAGTGGTCGGCGATCCCCATCTGGTCGCGCAGGTACCAGCCACCGTCGGCGGCGTTCGTGATCAGCGGCCGACCGCCGGGCTCGATCGTCGGGGCGCCGTGGGCACTCGGGTCGACGTAGGTCTTCCACGGATCGCCCTCGTGGCCGCGGACGTAGTCCCAGCCGGTGAAGTCGACGTGGTAGTTCTCGCCGCCCGTCTCGAACAGGTGCGGGTGGTCCGACACGAGCATCGTGGCGACGTCGGCCCGCCGGAGTGCCGCCGTGATCGATTCCTCCCACAGCTCGATCGACCCCCACGGCTTCCAGAGGAAGTCGAGGGCCCCGACGAGGATGTCGTGGCGCGCCGGCATGCACGGCAGCGACCCGGTGACGTGGGAGGTGAACGGCGACGCCCGCAGTGCGAACCGATCGAGGTTCGGCGTCGAGAACTCGGTGCCACCGTACGAGCCGAGCATGTGCCGGTTGAGCGAGTCGAGCAGGACGACGACGACGTTCTTCGGTCGGGACGGGACGCTCGCCTCGGTCATCCGGCGATGATAGGAGGCACGGTCGGTAGGGCGATCAGCGGGCCTGCCCGCTGCCGTTCAGCATCCGAAGGTCTGGGCACCGAAGCCGACGACGACGTCGTCGACCACCATGTACTGCCCACCGCGGGTGGGTGAGGCGACGCTGCCCGGCGTGAACGCCGGGTTCGACGACAGCACCGTGACCCTGCCGACGGCGTCGGTGGGGTCGTAGCCGAAGTACTGCTCGCTGCGTGACGTGTCGAACCGGTCGGGAATCGCCGTCGCCGGGTCGCCGACGCCGACGCCGTCCTCGGTCCGCAGTTCGGTCGGCGTCGTCGCTGTCGACAGGTTCGTCTCGGGGTGGAGGAACCCGATCCCCGGACCGTCGCCGACGTTCCAGTACTGCAGCAGCGAGCGTGATCCGGCCCCCCAGAACGCGAACGAGAGATCACCCCAGTGCACCTCGCGGTACTCGGTGAGGTCGGAACAGGGGGTCAAGAGGGTGACCGTGCCGTCGGGCGAGACCGTTCGCTCGGCCGGCAACCAGCCGGAGTCGGCGTCGGGCGGCCCGAGCCGGGGAACGACCTCGGCGAGCACGTCGTCGGGCCCGGTGCCGAGGCCCGGTTCGATGCCGAAGATCGCACCGGCGGCGAGCGTGACGCCGTCGGGATCGGGTTCGACGACCGGGAGGCGCCGGAGCTGCAGGGTGCTGGATGCGTTGGCGAGCAGGATCCCGTCGGGCGTCACGAAGGCCTCCGCGCCCGGCTCGGCGATCGCCGCCAGCCAGTCGTCGAGCGGACGTTCGACCAGACAGCCGCCATCCGTCTCGAGCAACTCGACGCGCACCCCGTCCGTGGACCCCTCCCACCCGACACGCGTGCACGACGTGAATCCGACACCCGAGACGACGAACGCCACGCTGTCGAGTTCGTCGGCGAAGAACGTGTAGGGCATGTCGGCCGACGATGCGGGCGGGAGCTGCGCGAGGTCGTGGAACCGGGCGACGGGGGTGCCGTCGCCATCGGACAGCAGCAGTGTCGCCGAGTCGGCGAACAACTCGATCGAGCCGCCGACGGAGAGTGTCTCGACATCGCAGCCGATGGTGGTGCTCGCGATCTCGCCGGCGCCGACCGTCGCTCCCTCCAGACGGAACGCGCCGCCGTACGTGTTGCATCCGTCGAACCCGTCGATGGACGCACCGGCCGACGAGGTCGTGACGGTGAACTCCGGGGTGCGAGCGGTCGGCGACGGATCGTCGAAGCGTTCCAACGCCACCCACCGCCGTCCGGACAGCTCGGCGAGCAGGGCGTCGCCGGTGAGCGCAGCCGCCGGCTCGGTGACGACCGGGTCCTGCGTGATCGTCTCGGGAGGATCATCCGACGTGGTCACGACCAGGACGACGCC
>JAWLFC010000173.1:0-4197 GCA_041685755.1 Ilumatobacteraceae bacterium | reverse complement strand
TCCCGGTCGGGCCGGATCTCGACGTTGGACTGCGATCGGATCCACATCAGGGTCGGCGTGTCGGCCTCGGTGGAGTCGGCTTGGGTGGAGTCGGCTTCGGTGGAGTCGGTCTCGCCCTCGGAGTCGGCCGTGACCTCGACCTCGAGGTACAGCACGTTGGTCGGCGCAATGGTCGACCCGCCCTCGGACTCCGTCGGCGCCGGGATCCGCTCGATCGCCACCCGCTTCACGACGTAGACGGTGTCGCTCGCGCTCAACAAGCCGCTGCCCACCGCGTCGACCTCTCCCTCCGTGATCCGGACGCCACATGCCTCGTCGGCGTCGACGGCCGTGTCCACGAGTCGGTTGTACAGCTCGTCGGTGGCGTCTGCCTGCTCGGCGTCGGCTGCGGCTTCGGCGGGCTGGTCGGAGAGTGCGGGCACGATGGTCTCGGCGCACAGCAGGGCCTTGTACTGCGGGACGGTCAGCGTGGCCGGTGTCGAGGTGAGGAGCAGGTCGAGCGCATAGCTCCGGAAGAGCGTCTGCGGGAGATTGGTCCCCGTCGTCCCCGACTCCGCCGCGGTCGGTCTCGACACCTCGTCCTGGAAGGCGTCGGCCAGGTCGGCCGCCGTGTCGAAGTCCTCGCCCGCTTCGTTCCGCAGCTCGCTGACCTTCGAGACGCACTCCTTGCGCTCGTTCACGGGGAGCTCGGTCTTCAAGGTCTCGATCGCCAGCACCACGTAGCTCTGGTCGAGTTGGTCCTGCTGCAGCGACCGGTTGGCGAAGTAGCCGAAGATGGCGATGACGATCGGGATCGAGACGGTCGCCAGCGTCGTGATCGTCTTCGAGTTGCGCTCGATCCAGTTCTGGTCGGCGTCGTCGTCGTCGTTCTCTGCCATGCCCTGCCCCCGACTCTCGGTGTCGATCGACGTCGGCTACTCGACGTCGCCGCCGCCGCTGCCGATCTGCGAACCGGAGCCGCCGATCTGCGAACCGGAGCCGCCGATCTGGGAGCCCGAGCCGCCGATCTGCGAACCGGAGCCGCCGATCTGCGAACCGGAGCCGCCGATCTGCGAGCCGGAGCCGCTGATCTGGGAACCGGACCCGCCGATCTGGGAACCCGAGCCGCCGACGCCGGCGCCCGTGGTGCCGCTGTCGTCGACGGGGTGCTGGTGCAGCGCCGACGCGATCGCCGCGAGTGCCGGCGCGCTGATCCAGGTCGCGTCGTCGTCGTGGGCCCACCCGAGCTCGGCGTACGCGGCGAGCACCGCCTGTTGCGTCTCGTCGCCCCACGCGCCGCTGCGCGACGACGCCGTGAACTCCATGAGGCCGACGGCGAGCAGGAGTCGCTGCAGGTCCTCGATCTCGCGCTGGTCGCTCTGGCTGGTGATCACAGTGCCCCCTGGGGTGCGTCCGTCGGTCGAGTCCCCATGCTCGACCAGGTGGAGCCGAAGTGTCACATGCATGCCAGGATGTGGCAAGGGCCAGGTCGGAGACTGATGACACAACCACCAACGGGCGACGTGACGTTCCTGTTCACCGACATCGTGGGCTCGACCGCGCTCTGGGACCAGTACCCCGAGGCGATGACCGATGCGCTCGCCGAACACGACGAACGCATCGGCAGCATCGTCGACCGGTTCGGCGGGTACGTGTTCACCACCGCCGGCGACAGCTTCGCGGTCGCGTTCGAGTCGGCCACCGCCGCGGTGACCGCTGCGATCGAGATCGGGCTCGCCATGCGCCACCCGGTCGACGGGCTCGACCTCCCGGTCCGGATCGGGGTGCACACCGGAACCGCGACGTTGCGCAACGGCGACTACTTCGGCGGCGCCGTCAACCGCGCCGCCCGCATCTCGGCCAGCGCCCACGCCCATCAGGTCGTGTTGTCGCAACAGACCGTCGACCGGCTCGGAACGGTCCTTCCCGACGCCGTCGAGCTGCTCGACCTCGGCATCCACCGGTTGCGCGGCCTGGCCGAACCCGCCCACCTCCACCAGGTCCGCCACCCCGACCTGCCGGCCGAGCACCCGCGTCTGCGCACCGTCGAGGGCCCGGACGACGCGCTCCCGGTCCAGCTCACCAGCTTCGTCGGCCGCAGCCGCGAGGTGACCGACGTCGGCGACCTCGTGCGCAAGAACCGGATGGTCACGCTGTCGGGGTCCGGCGGCGCCGGCAAGACCCGGCTCGCCGTGCGCGTCGCCGAGCAGATGGTGGCCGACTTCCCCGACGGCCTGCGCATGGCCGAGCTCGGCGCCGTCGGCGACGCCGACGTCCTCGTCGAGGAGGTCGCCCAGCGATTCGGTGTCACACCGGTCGGCGGCGAAGCGCTCCTGAGCACGCTCACCGAGACGATCGGCGCCCAACGGGTGCTGATCGTGCTCGACAACTGTGAACAGATCGTCGGCCCCGTCGCCGGTCTCTGCCGCGACCTGCTCACCCGGTGCTCCAACCTCCACGTGCTCGCCACCAGCCGCCAACGCCTCGGCGTCACCGGCGAGGTCGTCTACCGGGTCCCGTCGCTGGCGCTGCCCGACCCCGACGTCGAACCCGGTGCGGCCATGGCCTACGACGCGGTCCGGCTCTTCGTCGACCGTGCCCGTCTCGCCGACCACGCCTTCGAGGTGACCGACGCCAACGTCGGCGACGTCGTGTCGATCTGTCGCCATCTCGACGGCATCCCGCTCGCCATCGAGCTCGCTGCCGCCCGGATCCGGTCGATGTCGCCCGACCAGATCGTGCGGCGGATCGGCCAACGCTTCACGCTGCTGACCGGCGCCGACCGCACGGGGATCCCGAGACAGGAGACGCTGCTCAGCACGATCGAGTGGAGCCACGACCTGCTCGACGACGCCGAACGCACGCTCTTCCGGCGCCTCGGCGTGTTCGCCGGCGGCTTCCCGCTCGAGGCCGCCGAGGGCGCCTGCGCCGGCGACGACCTCGACGAGTTCGACGTGCTCGATCTGCTCGCCGCCCTCGTCGACAAGTCGATGGTCGCCACCGGGCAGGGCACCGACGCCGCCATCCGCTACTCCCTGCTCGAGACCATCCGCGAGTTCGCCGCCGGCCGGCTCGACGCCGCCGGTGAGGCCGAGGCGCTCCGCGAGCGTCACGCCGAGTACTTCGCCGGCGGCGCCGAGGCCCTGCAGGCGATGCAGCGCGCCGGGGATCTCGCCGACGCGCTGCGCCGGCTCGACGCCGACGAGGCCGAGTACCGCAGCGCCCTCCGCTTCACCACCGACACCGGACGCCACGAGCTCGCCGGGCGCATCATCGGCGGGCTCGGCTACCTGTGGTACGCCGCCGGGCTGTACCGGGAGGGCTGCGACTGGTGCCGGGCGCTCCTCGACGACGACCCCGCCCTGTCCGACGCGATCCGTGCGGGGGTGCTGCACAGCTATGCGAGCGTGCTGACCGGCGACGGACAGGCCGAGCGCGCCGTCGACGTCTCGGTCGAACAGGTGGCGATCAGGCGCCGGCTCGGCGATCCGGCGCGGCTCGCCGCCGCGCTCAACAACCTGGGCAACCAGATGGTCGACGTCGGCGACCTCGACGCGTCGAGCGCCGTCTTCGACGAGGCGGCTGGGCTGTACCGCGAACTCGGCAGGCCGGCCGAGCTGGCGCTCGTGTACTGCTCGCTCGGCTACGGCCAGCTGGTGCGGGGCGACCACGGCGACTCCGAGGCCACGTATCGCGAGGCGCTCGCCCACGCCAGGGACGCCGACAACCCGATGTCGATCGCCGTGTCGATGGCGGGCCTCGGCCAGTCGCTGACCTACGCGGGACGTGGCGACGAGGCCCGCCCGCACCTCGTCGAGGCGCGTGAGCGCTTCGCCGAGCTGAACGTGCACCCGGGTGTGATCGTCGGCGACACGATGCTCGGCCTCGTCGCCCGGGACGACGGCGATCGCGTGGCCGCTGCCCGCCACTGGCTGGCGGCCCTCACCGGCCCTGGACAGCCGTGGACGGAGGACGAGACCTACGGTCTCCTGCAGTACGCGGCGTCGGTCGTCGACGACCTCCCGACGGCCGCCGTGCTCGTCGGCGTGGCCACCGCCGCGTACGACGCCATGGCGACGCAGCCGCCGGCGTACGTGGTCGACGACCTCGCCGCCACGCGCGCCCGGCTGGAGTCGGAGCTGCCCGCCGACGAGTTCGGCACCCAGCTGCGAGCCGGTGGGCGGCGCACGAAGGGCGAGGCGATCGCCATCGGCACCG
>JAWLFC010000061.1:16199-17349 GCA_041685755.1 Ilumatobacteraceae bacterium | reverse complement strand
CAGGCACTCGCCGGCGTCGCCACGCTGGCGACCGGTGTCGTCACCATCATCTGGATGTACCGCATCGCCAAGAACCTGCGGGCGTTCGGACGCCAGACCACCTGGCATCCCCTGTTCTCGATCTTCGGGTGGTTCCTGCCGCCGTTCTTCTTGTACGTGATCCCCCTGCTGGTGCTGCGCGAGCAGTGGAAGGCGTCCGACCCCACCGCCGACGAGGGCACCGAATCGTGGAAGCGCTCGCCGGACAACCCGGTCCTGTGGGGCTGGTTCGTGTTCTACGGGCTGTTGCCGTTCGTGTTCTTCGTCGCCCAGATCGGGTCGCTGGCGGGAGCCGGTGTCGCCACCGGCGACATCGAGAGCGTCGCCGAATCCCTCGACGAGGTCGGCGCCTTGGCGATCGTGTCGGCGGTGTCGGTCGTCGGTGCAGCGATCTGCTGGGTGCTCTTCGTCCGTCAACTGACACGGCGTCACACGACGCTGACGAACGAGCACTGACGGTGTGAGCAGCTCCGACGTCGTCTACCTCGTGCGCCATGCCAAAGCCGGCGAACGGCGGGTGTGGGACGGCGCCGACCACGAGCGTCCGCTCAGCAAGAAGGGGTGGAGACAGGCCCACCTGCTCGCGGAACGACTGATGACGAAGGGCGCGACCTCGCTGTATTCGAGCCCCTACGTGCGCTGTGTCCAGACCCTGGAACCGTTGGCCGACCTGCTCGGCGCCGACATCACCGTCGACGTGCGCCTCGAGGAGGACCAGCCGTTCGAGCCGGTGCTCGATCTGCTCGCCGAGGTCGACAACGGCGCCGTACTGTGCAGCCACGGCGACGTCATCCCCGCCACGCTGCAGGCGCTCGTCCGCCGCGGCATGGAGGTCCAGAGCCCCGCCGACTGGCGGAAGGCAACGGTGTGGGTCCTCAAGCGCAAGGGTGACCGCATCACCAAGGGCAAGGTCTGGCCGCCACCGGCCTGACGCACAGATGCGCGTCGGGGTCGGGTCCGGACGCGCAGATGCGCGTCGGGGTCGGGTCCGGACGGGCAGGAGGGTCGCTCAGGAGGCGGCGGCGCGGATCTCGGCGGCGAAGCTCGACACGAGCGAGGCCACCTCGGCGGGCGGGTTGCTCGCCTCGCAGCGCTCGACGTGGGGCAGCGC
>JAWLFC010000061.1:12599-16099 GCA_041685755.1 Ilumatobacteraceae bacterium | reverse complement strand
GGAGGCGGCGGCGCGGATCTCGGCGGCGAAGCTCGACACGAGCGAGGCCACCTCGGCGGGCGGGTTGCTCGCCTCGCAGCGCTCGACGTGGGGCAGCGCAGCGTCGGCGTCGCCACGGAACTGGAACTCGATGATCGCCAGGAAGCACTGCGGGTCGGCGTAGTCCGGCTCGAGCTCCGACGCCTGCGCCAACGCGAGGCGGGCGGCATCGAGGCGTTCCTCACCGTCGACGAGGTCGGGGTTCTGGCGCGTCACCAGCGCCAACGTCCATCCGAAGTACGCCAGCGCCTCGGCGTTGTCGCGCCCACGGCCGCGCTCCATCTCCACGACGCGACCGAACAGCGAGTTCGCCAACACGAAATCGCCCTGGCCCATGGCGTCGCGAGCGTTGGTGAGCACGATGCGTGACTCGTCGCCCGGCGTCGACCCGGTGATCTCCTGGCCCGACGACCGCTCGCCCCAGGCACCGGCGAGGGCGAACCCCACACCGATCGCGCCGACGAGCACCACCGCCGTGACCGCGATCGTGCGGCTCCAGCGGCGGGGCGGACGCTGCGGGAGTTCCTTGCGGCCCTCCTCGATCTGGCGAAGCACGTCGGCCGCGCGCACGGTGTAGCCGTCCTTCAGCGTGCGGTAGTCGACCTCGTCGACGTCGCCGGCGGCATACTCGCGGTCGAGGTCGGTCAGCGAGCGCAGCAGGTACCGGCGCTCCTCCTCCAGCTCGGCGAGCCGGTCGAGCTTCACCCCGCTCAGTGTCATCGCCCGTGACCGCCCTCGTCGCCGATGTCCTGGGCGAGTTCGTCGGCGGCGGCCTGGCGCAGCGCTGCCTCGACGAGCGCCCGGTCGTCCTCGGTCGGATCGCGCATCTCGCCCGTCTCGCGCTTCCAGCGGCGGAACACGACCACGAGCGCAGCCAGACCGCAGGCGAACGCCACCGCCGGCAGCACCCAGACCAGCGTGTCGATGCCCGTCGCCTTGGGCACCAGGAGGACGTCGGCGCCGTAGCGGGTCTCGATGAACCCGATGATCTCGCTGTCGTCGAGGTCGTTGTCGGCGACGAGCTGGCCGATCTGGTTGCGCAGCGCCTCCGAGGCGTTGTTCTGCGACTCGAACACGCTCTCGCCGTCGCAGATCGGACACGCCACGCGACGGGAGATCGCGTCGATGCGGTCCTCCTGGCTCTGCGGGCCGGTGTCACGGGTGGCACCGACGGCGAGGAACCCGGCGATCACGAACACCAGCAGCACCCAGCCGGGCCAGCGCTTGAGCTTGCGGTTCAGGTCGTTCGCCATCAGCGGTACTGCTCGCGGAACTGCTGCAGGATCGAGTTGAGCTGGTCGGCGGTCACCTTGGAGATCAGCCGCAGTTGCACGACCCCGCTCGGATCGATGATCCACGTCTCGGGCACCTGCGCCACACCGAACGCGACCGGGAACTCGTCGGCCTCGGAGTAGATCGCCGGCCAGTCGCCGCCGTTGTCGGCGAAGAACGACTCGATCTCGTCCTGTTCCCCGCGGGTGATGACCGAGTAGAGCTCGGCGCCGTCGACGCCGAGGCTCGCCTGATCCTCGGAGAAGCGGACGAGTTCCGGATGTTCCTGGATGCAGGGGATGCAGGTCGGGTCGAAGAAGCTCAGCACGACCCAGCTGCCCTTGCGGCGCGACAGGTCGAACGAGGTGCCGTCACCGAGGGTGCCGGTCGCCTCGGGGGCCGGACGTCCCAGCAGCGGCGACTCGGCGCCGTCGCCGGCGTTGCCGTCGGTACTCAGCAGCACGACGAACAACCCCGCCATGATCACCGCGATGAGGCCGACGATCAGCGGCGCGATCCGACGGCGACCGACACCGTCATCGCGACCGGAACCGGCGCCCTCGTCGCCGACCGCGTCGAGGAGCTCGCTCACACCGGCGCTCCCGTCCGGTCGGCGGCGTCGTCGGACTCGCCGACGGCGTCGGACGCGTCATCGATGATCACGGGCGCGGTCGCGACCCCGTCACCGGTGTCGTCGGGTGGTGGCCCGCCGGCGCCGGTGGGGACCGGGGCCGAGACGGGGTCGACGGCGATGCGCCGGCGGTTGCCGGGGAAGGCCGCGAGCAGCGTGCCGAGCGCCATGATGCCGCCGCCGATCCACAACCAGAGGATCATCGGCTTGACGAAGACCCGGATCGTCGCCGTCGTGTCGCCGGGCGCCACCCCTTGGCCGAGCGTCAGGTACACGTCCTTGGTGAGCCCGGTCCGCACCGACGGGGTGCCGATGTCGGCGCCGATGTTGAGATACGTGGTCACCGCGGGCCGGTAGACCTTGGTGCCGTCGAGCAGGACGTTGGCGGCGATGCGGCTCTGGCCCGGGCTGGTGCGCTCGTCGACCGACTGCAGTTCGAAGGTGTGGCCTCCCCACTCGGTGACCTCGCCCTGTTCGAGCTCGAGCGTCGCCGAGTGCGTGAAGCTGTTCGACGCCGCCAACGCCACGGCGATGATGATCACCCCGATGTGCACGACCATGCCGCCGTTGGCCCGACCGACGAGGCCTCGCCATCCCTGGCGACGCGTGGCGAGTGCCAGTTGGCGTCCGGCCGAGCCCATCGCGAACCCGGCGAGACCGAATGCGGTGAGCGCGGCCCAGCCGTCGGCGCCGACGGCGACGGCGATGATCAACCCGGCGGCGCCGCACCAGGCGGGCCAGAACAGGCGCGTGCGCAGCAGCTCGAGCGAGGCCTTGCGCCACGGCAACACCGGGGCGACGCCCATCAGGAACAGCAGCATCAGCCCGATCGGCTGCGAGAGCCGGTCGAAGTACGGGGCGCCGACGAGCGTCTGGCGGTCCTGCAGCGCTTCGACGAGCAGCGGGAACAGCGTGCCGAGCAGGATCACGAACGCCCACACGGTGAACAGCACGTTGTTGGCGAGGAACGAGCCCTCCCTCGACAGCGGTGAGTCGATCGTGCCCGGCGATCGCAACCGGTCGCCGCGCCAGGCGATCAACCCGAGCGACACCACGACGATCACGCCGAAGAAGGCGAGCAGCCACGACCCGACCGGGCCGTCGCCGAACGCGTGGACGGAGTTGAGCACGCCCGATCGGGTGAGGAACGTGCCGAGGATGGTCAACGCGAACGTCGCCACGAGCAGGCTCAGGTTCCAGACCCGCAGCATGCCGCGCCGTTCCTGGACGAGCACCGAGTGGATGTACGCGGTGCCGGTCAGCCACGGCAGCAGGGACGCGTTCTCGACCGGGTCCCACGCCCACACGCCGGACCACCCGAGCACCTCGTAGCTCCACCATCCGCCGAGCAGGATGCCGATGGTCAGGAACGCCCAGGAGAACAGTGCCCACCGGCGCGTCTCCATCAGCCAGCCCTCGCCGAGCCGACCCGTGACCAGCGCCGCGATCGCGAACGCGAACGGCACGGTGAAGCCGACGTAGCCGAGATAGAGGATCGGCGGGTGGAACAGCACCAGGATGTGGTTCTGCAGCAGCGGGTTCGGGCCGGGTCCGCTGG
>JAWLFC010000061.1:0-12499 GCA_041685755.1 Ilumatobacteraceae bacterium | reverse complement strand
TCGTCGACGGTGCCCTGCAGGCGGATGCGGCGGTCCTCGTCGCAGCCCTCGCGCACACCGACCTCGTCGACGTTGCAGTAGTAGTCGACGGCCGAGGTGAGGAACTGCGTGACGATCACCCCACCGGCAACGATGACGAGGGCGAGCACGATCATCGGCAGCCAGTTGCGTTTGCGCTTCGGCCGATTCGGCTCGACGGGGGCTCGGGGGGAGAGGTCCAGGGCGTCGGTCATGGCGGTTTCATTCTGCTCGTTCAGAGCCAGGATTTCTCCTCGTCGGGGACACGTTCGGAAAGCTTTCGACCCGAGCGGACGTACCGCCAGGCCATCAGCGCCACGGTGGCGAAGGTGATCACGTACCCGCCGATGATGAACCCGGCGTCATCCATCAGCTCGCTCCCTTCGTGGTGGGGATGGTCGTCTCGGGCGCCGTGGCCGGCGCCGGGCGGTCGCCGGCGGCGACGTCGTCCTCGGCGCGGCGGGCGGCGAGGGCTTCGTCGAGACCGCGGTCGTCCATCAGGTCCTCGAGGGCCATTCCCCGGGTGCGGTGCATCACCAGCCACACGTAGAGCAGGCTGAAGGCGACGACGCCGACGAACAGGCTGAACAGCATCAGGTCGTCCATGGACACGTCGCCGTCGGTGTCGAGCACCGTCGCCTCCTGGTGCAGGCTGCGCCACAGCCGGACGCTCCAGTGCACGAGCGGGATGAGCAGCACGGCGAGCAGCCCGATCACGGCGCTGCGCCGGGCCCGCTGCTCGTGGGTGCCACCGAGGCGCCGAACGGCGAGGTAGCCGATGTAGGTGACGAACAGCAGTGCGGTCGTGGTGAGGCGGGCATCCCACTGCCAGAACACGCCCCACGTGAGCCGCCCCCACAGCGCACCGGTGACGAGCGTCACCGCGACGAAGACGGTGCCGATCTCGGCGCTGGCGCCGGCGAGGCGGTCCCAGCCGAGCGACTTCTTCTTGGTGAACAGGTACATCCCCGACGCGATGGCGGTCACGGTGAAGGCCAGGTACGCGATCCAGATCGTCGGGACGTGCACGTACATCAACCGCACCGATTCGGCCTGGTCACGGTCGGCGGGCGAGAAGCCGAGCCCGAACGCGACCAGCCACGCCGTGGCGGCGAGTGCGAGGATCCCGATGACCCGGGTGCCGCGGGTGCCGGTGCCTCGCATGGCGGGCGGTTCGTCGGTGCGCTCGCCGGTCGGGGTGGCCTCGGTGGTCGTCATGTCCGTTCCGTCGTTCCTCGGTCTGGTGTCGGTCTGGTCTCGTGGTGTCGGTCGTCGATGTCGCTGGCGGTGGTCATTCGTCGATCAGCGGCCCGAAGGCCAGCGATCCCCCGACGCCGAAGGCGACGGCGAAGACGCACAGCAGGCCCACCCAGGACCAGCCGTCCGACACCACTGCGCCTGCGGTGCCGAGCGCTGCTTCGACCGCTCGTGTTGCTCCGATCAGGACGGGCGCCACCGCCGGGAGCGTGAGCAGCGGGAGCAGTGTCTCGCGGCCCCTGAACCCTGCGGCAAGGCCTCCGTACAGGGTACCCACCGCGGCGAGCCCGCACGTCGCGGAGATCGCGGTCGTGACGAGGAGCACAACTCCGTCGAGCGGCACCGTCTGGCCGTACAGCACGATGGCGGCGAACAGCAGCACGACCTCGAGCACCAGGAGCTGCACGAACAGGCCCGACGCCTTGCCCAGGTAGATCGCCCGGGGGTCGACGCCGGCGACACGCAGTGCGTCGAGGGCACCGTCGTCGGTCTCGACGGCGAACGTCCGCTGCACGAGCACCAGGAGGCTGAACATCGTCGCCAACCACACCAGGCCCGGCGCCACTCGCTGGAGCACGGCATCGGAGTCGAGCGCGAACGCGAAGATCACCATCGTCACCCCCGCGAACGGCAGCACCTGGTTGGTGAGGACCCGGCTGTTCCACTCGATGCGCAGGTCCTTGGCGGCGACGAGACGGGCGATGCGCAGCGTGTTCACGTCGTCGCCTCCCTGATGCGGCCGGCGACGACGTCGACGGTCCGGGTCGCGAGCGACCCGGCGCGTTCGAGTTCGTGGCTGGCGACGACGATCGTCGCCCCGGCGGCCGCGGCCTGGCGCAACGTGTCGTCGAGTTCGTCGCGGGCGCTGGCGTCGAGGCCGGCATGCGGCTCGTCGAGCAGCCAGAGCTGGGCCCGACGGGCGACGAGGCAGGCGAGCGCCGTGCGGCGCTTCTGACCGGCCGACAGCTTGCGGACCGGCACGTCGACGAGCCGCTCGGCGACGCCGAGACGGACCATGGCGGCGTGGATCTCGGCATCGCTGGCGCCGACGGTGGCGCCCCAGAAGTGGATGTTCTCGCCGACGGTGAGGTCGAGGTACAGCCCGTTCTGGTGGCCGAGCACGCCGACGTGCCGGCGGATCGCTTCGCGTTCGGTGGCGACGTCGAGCCCGAGGATCCGGCCGGTGCCCCGCACGATCGGCACGAGGCCGGCGCAGAGACGCAGCAGCGTCGTCTTGCCGGCGCCGTTGGGGCCGCGCAGCAGGACGATGTCGCCCTCGGCGATGACGATCGTGGCGCCGGCCAGGGCGGGGAACGACCCGAGCACGGCGACGGCGTCGTCGAGTTCCACGACCGGTGTCGGCACGGGCGCCACGCTAGGGAGAAACAGATCGACAACCGCGATCGCGTGCGGGGAAGGCCCAGCTAGCGTCGGCGATCGTGCCGGACGTCGCGGAGCCCAACTCGCCATCTCGGCGTGCCCGCAAGTTCGACCGGCCGCCGCCCCCGCGTGACTGGCGGTGGTGGGTCGGCGGTGTCGGCAAGACCCTGATCGCGGCCGGGCTGCTGATGTTCGGCTTCGTCGCCTACCAACTCTGGGGGACGGCGATCGAGACCGCCCGGGCGCAGAACGCGCTGGAGAGCGAGTTCGAGGAGCTGCTCGCCGCAGCCCCGGTCGACAGGACCCCCGACGTCTCGACCACGACCCCGCCGGCGTCGGCGGGCTCGGTGCCGGACGGATCGGTCCCGGCGGCGTCCGTGCCGGTCGAGTCGGTGCCGGAGCCTGCGGCGGCCGAACCACCCCGGTCGATCGAGGACGGCGACCCGATCGCCCGCATCGAGATCCCCCGTATCGGTGTCGATCACATCGTCGTCGCCGGCGTCGACAAGAACGACCTCAAGAAGGGCCCCGGCCACTACCCCGGCACGCCGATGCCCGGCCAGCTGGGCAATTCGGCGATCGCCGGTCACCGCACGACCTACGGCCAACCGTTCTTCGATGTCGACGAGCTGCAGCCGGGCGACGAGATCGTGACGACGACGGTCGACGGCCGTTTCGTGTATCGCGTGACGGGCCAGGAGATCGTCACGCCGGCCGACTACCAGGTGATCGCCACCTCCGACCCCGACCGGGCCAGCCTCACGCTGACGTCGTGCCATCCCAAGTGGACGACGCGCGAGCGGATCATCATCTACGCCGACTTCGACCCGACGGCGTCGTCGGCGCCGGCGGGCGATGCCGTGATCAACTACGGCCGCGTCGACGATCCGACGGACGCAGCAGCCGACGACACCGGCGACACGGTCCCTCCGGGCGACACGGGCGACACGGTGGTCGACGACACCGCCGCCGACGGCACGGTCACTCCGACCGACACGGTTGCACCGGCCACGACCGTGGTCGGTGGCGCCTCGGGAGACGTTGCCGATCCGTCGGCCGCGACACCGGTGGCCGCCGACACCGAGATCGCCGACGCGTTCTCCGACGGGTGGTTCAGCGACCCCGGCGCCAACAGCCAGGTGGCGCTGTGGGGCCTGGTACTGGCAGCGATCGGCATCGTGTCGTACCTGATCAGCCGCCGAGCCAAGCGCGACTGGGTCGGCCTGACGGTCGGCATCGTCCCGTTCGTCGTGACGCTGTACTTCTTCTTCCAGAACGTGAACCGGCTGCTCCCACCGAGCCTCTGAGCAGGTGACATCCTCTCGACGATCGTGGCGATCCTCGCCTCGAGCCAGCTCCTGTTCGAGCTCGGCCACGGCGACGCGCGCCGTCGGTTCAGCGAGCGAGCGACACGATCGCTTCGTGCTCGAGCACCGCCACGAGGCGATCGGCCGCCGTGATCCTCACGTCGAGCAGGGCGCGCTCACCGGCGCGTGTTCCGAACCGGCGGATCACCGCTGCCTCCACCGTGGCCTGCGCACCGACCGGCGCCGCGTGGTGGTGACGGACGCGGCTGCGGGTGTGGATCCACGAGCCGCGTGCGAGCTGTTGGTGCACCACGCTGTTCGCCAGCGCCGGCCACACCGCGGGGTGGACGACACCCGCCTCGTCGTAGAGCTCGAGGTCGTCGCCCGCCCGGCGCCCATAGCCCTCCCACTCCTCGGTGAGCGTGACGTGCAGCGGTGCCAGCTGCTCACCATCGGCGACAGCGGGACTTGCGCCGTCGGCGAGGGCGAAGCGGGCGGTGGCACGCGTGTCGCCGTCGACGGTGGCAGCGACCTCCAGTGCCGTGTCGACCTCGGTGGGATGGCACACGACCAGATCGCCCGCCAGCACCGGCGCACGGAAGGCCACGTCGGCGACGCCGCCACGCACCCAGTCGAGACCCCACGTCGTGGCGGCGACATGCGTCAGGTAGGCATACACGGTGACGCCGGCCACCAGTGCGGCCGGGTAGCCCGCCTCACGCGCTCCGTCGTCGGTGTGGATCCGGTTGCGGGCGTGCTCCGGCAGGTTCTTCGCGATGACCGCCCACGTCTCCATGCTGCCGAGCGTATTCAGTGGTGTCGGGATGTCGTGTGAGCGTGCCGGTGGGCGAATCCGACGAGCAGGTCCCTTCGCGGGCTCTCAACCGGACGTGAGGGCTCCAGGAGTCCGGTGCCCCCACAAGCTGGGCTTCGTGAGCTGGGTGACGGCCCAGGTGTCGTCGTCGACGAGACGTCCACCACAGCCGATCTCGACGTCGAAGCCGGACGGGGACACGCTGTAGAACGAGACCATGTGGTCGTTGGTGTGCTTGCCGAGCCCGGCGGAGATCGCCGTGCCGGTCGCCTCGTGACGGTCGAGTGTGTAGCCGACGTCGTCGAGGGTGTTCATCTCGAGCATGAAGTGGTACAGCGCCGCATCGCCGGCGGGGACGAGCGCGAGGCTGTGGTGGCGGGGGTTGCAGTGGAGGAACACCACGTCGTGCTCCGAGCCGCCGGGCCGCCAGTAGTCCGAGACCCGGAAGCCGAGCACGTTCGTGTAGAAGTGCGTACTGCCCTCGATGTCCGGTGTCCCGAGGACGATGTGGCCCATGCCCTGGACGCCCGTGGTGAACCCGCTGACCCCGGCGGGCGAGACGAACGGTTGGTGGTCGTGAACGACACCGTGGAAGAACTCGACCGTGAACCCGCCGGGGTCCGTCGTGCGGAGCAGTCCCCGGACCCGACGTTCGTCGCATTCGGCTGCCGACCCCCGGTCGATGGCGAAGCCGGCCGACTCGAGTTCGGCGGCGCAGACCTCCAGTGCGGCGGCATCGGGCAGTTCCCAGCCGGCGAACGCCAGACCTTCGGTCGTCTCGGTGGGTCGGACCATCACCCGGAACGGTCGTTCGTCGATCTTCACGGCGACCCCGTCGCCGTGGGCGACCACCCTGGTTCCGAGCAGCTCGGCGTACCCCCGCCAGTCGTCGAGTTCCGCCACGTCGACACCGATGTAACCCAATGCTCGAACGTCCATGCTCCCCCTCGGTGGCCGTGCCCGGACCAGAGACGGCGCCCCGAGCGGTTCCGGCCACGCTAGACCCTGGTGCACCGCCTCTCGTACAGGCCTTGCGTTCGGGCGGGTCCGCGCTCCGCAGCTTGAAGTGAGCGTCGGACGGGTATCGGGCGGAGGTGATCAACGGCCTCCCCGTCGCCGTCGCCATCCTCCTCGTCGGCGGTGTCATCCTGCTGACGGCGGGCATCAGGTTCACTCGGACCGTCGACGTGCTCGCCGACCGGACCCGGATCGGCGAGGCCCTGGCCGGCGCCGTCCTCCTGGGGGCAGCGACCTCGCTGCCCGGTCTGATCACGACCGTCACCGGCGCGCTCGAAGGTGAGGCGGGCTTCGCGCTCAGCAACGCCATCGGCGGCATCGCCGCGCAGACGAGCTTCCTCGTGATCGCCGATCTGATCTACCGCCGGACGAACCTGGAGCACGCAGCGGCGTCGCTCCCGAACCTGCTGCAGACGGCGATTCTGATCACGCTGGTGGGGATCGTGCTGATGGCGGCGATGGGACCGGAGTTCTCGATCCTGGGGCTGCATCCGGCGTCGGTGGCGCTGATCGTGGTCTACGTGTACGGCCTCGGGCTCGTTCGCGGTGCCGGCGAGAGCCCGATGTGGCGACCCCGCAACACGGTCGACACCAAGGTCGACGAGATCGACGAGGACGACGATCCGAGCAGCACGTCCACGCTGTGGCTCGAGTTCGCCGGCCTCGCGGCCGTGGTCGCGGTCGTCGGGTACCTGATCGGGCAGGCAGGCCTCACTGTCGCTCGCGAGAGTGGCCTGTCGGGGTCGATCGTCGGGGCGTTGTTCACGAGCGTGATCACGTCGCTTCCCGAGTTGGTCACCGTGCTGACAGCGGTACGGATCGGCGCGCTGACGCTGGCGGTGTCGAACATCGTCGGCGGGAACACGTTCGACGTGCTGTTCGTGGCCGCCGCCGACCTCGCGTTCCGGAGCGGCTCGATCTACCACGCCGCCGACCAGCAGACGCTGCTGGTGCTGGCGGTGACCGTGGTGATGACGGCGATGCTCACCGGCGGTCTGCTGTACCGCGACGAGCGCTACATCGGCTTCGAGGGGTTCGCGATCCTCGGAACGTACGCGGTGGGTATCGCCGGTCTGATCGTCCTGTAACGGCGGGATCGGCAGGCTCGTTGCCGTTTCGCTCCGGTCGGAGCGTTCGAGCGCCGGAGAACGAGAGTGTGAGCGACTCCTCGACCAAGCGCGCCCCGCGTCGCTTGGCGTGGATCAGCGCCGAGCGGTTGACACGGGAGAAGTCGCGGAATGGGAACCCGGAGCGGACCTTGGTCTCCTCGGAGGACGTCGCCGTTGACTGTCGAACTACTGCAGAAGTAGTGTGGAAGTCGTGGGTCGTTGTGGTCCTGGGAATTCCTCATGTTTGTGGAACTCTGTCGACGTAACGGCACGAGATGGGACGACGGTGGTGAGGCTGGGTGGTGAGCTCGACCTGTGCATGGCGACGGCCGTACGTTCCCGATTCCACGATCTGGACGGTGACGTCGAGGTGGACTGCGCCGGACTGACGTTCATGGACGCAGCGGGTATCAACCTGTTGTTCGAGATGGAACGGCTCTGCGACGCGAACGGTGCGAAACTGACAGTCGTGAACCCGCCGCGTTGCATGACCCGACTGTTCTCGTTGGCTCGGCTCGACGGCGTCTTCGACATCCGATCCGGAACATCAGACAGGTGACCACGAACGACAGTTCCTCATGGCATCAGCCGATCTACTCGATCGGTGCTGTCGCATCGATGTTGGGAGTCGACACCTCGACGCTGCGGGCCTGGGAGGAACGCTACGGGGTCGTCGTTCCTGCGCGTAGCGGCGGCGGGCAACGTGTGTATTCGCGCAACGAGTTGGAGCAGTTGCGGTTCGTCGTCGATCAGTTGGACGGTGGCGTGACGCCGGCGGCGGCACATCGTCTGCTCGCCGATCGATCGCGCGACGTGGACGCTCCCGTCAGCGGCGATGCCGATCGAGTGAGAGTGGTGGTGTTGCTCGCGGAACGTGACCGGTATGCGGTCGACCTGCTGGAGTACTTCCTGCGGACGGAGGGCTACGAGGTCGTCGTGGCGTCGGAGGCTGCGGAGGCCGAGCAGTTGTTCTTCGAGGTCCGGCCGCACTTGTCCATCCTCGAGCTGATGGTGTCGGGCAGCGGGCTCGATCTGTGTCGCCGTCTGGCCGGCGGTGGCGCACCGGTGTTGGCCATGTCTGCACTCGATCTCGGCGATCAGGCGATGGCGGCGGGAGCCAGCGCCTTTCTCCTCAAGCCAGTGGTGCCGTTGTTGTTCGTGTCGACGGTCCGCGACCTGTTGGGCTCGAGTGCGTTGACCCGATCCTCGAAGGCGACTGCTCGCTGATGCAACGACTCTCGACCGGCAATCCTCGCCTCGATCAGATCCTGTGCGGCGGGCTGGTGGCCGACGCCATCACGCTCGTCGTGGGTCCGCCCGGGTCTGGCAAGACGATCTTGGCCGAACAGTGTCTGTTCGCCAACGCCACCGTCGAGCGTCCGGGGCTCTATCTGTCCACGGTGTCGGAACCGTTCGACAAGCTGTTGCGGTTCGGGCAGGCACTGTCGTTCTTCGACACCGATCTTGTCGGGCGCTCGGTGTTCTACGACGACCTCGGCGACGCCGTTCACCACGGCGGACTCGTCGCGGTCGGCGAGCGCATCGATTCGCTGATCAAGCAGTATCGACCGGGCGTGATCGTCATCGACAGTTTCAAGGCGCTGCGGACGTTCGCCGCGAGCGACGCCGATTTCCGTCGCTTCCTCCACGACCTCGCCGGGATGCTCAGTGCGATCGCGGTGTCGTCGTTGTGGGTCGGAGAGTACGAGCACGACGAGGCAACGAACTCACCGGAGTTCGCCGTCGCCGACGCCGTCGTCGGAGTCGAGTCCAAACGGATGTCGGAACGCTCCACTCGCTACCTCAGCGTCCGCAAGCTCCGCGGCAGCGATTTCCTCTCCGGTGATCACGTGTACCGCATCACCGACGACGGCCTCGTCGTCTTCCCGCGTCTCGCGGATCCTCGCGACACGGGATCCCCGATGGAGGTCGGAGAACGCCGGTCGACGGGCATCCCCGCACTCGACGCCTGCCTGGAGGACGGCTACTGGTCCGGTTCCACCACCCTCATCGCCGGACCATCGGGATCCGGCAAGACACTGATGGGCCTGCACTTCGTCTACGCCGGTGCGGCGCTCGGCGAGAAGTCGGTCTTCGTCACGCTCCAAGAGAACCGCGGCCAGCTCGCCCGCATCGTTTCCCGGTTCGGGTGGAGCATCGACGACCCCAATGTGACGATCATGGATCGCTCGCCCGTCGACATCTACCTCGACGAACTCATCTACGAAGTCCTCGACCAGATCCACGCCGTCGGCGCTCGCCGCCTCGTCATCGACAGCCTGAACGACCTGATGGCAGCAACCCCCGACCCGATGCGCCTGCGAGAGTTCCTGTACTCGCTCGTCCAACGCTGCGCACACCACGGGATCAACGCCATGTTGACGTACGAGACGATGGAACTCTTCCGTATCACCCGTGTCAGCGAACTCGGCATGTCGCACATCGCCGACAACGTGATCCTGCTCCAGCACGTACAACAGGGCTCGGAGATGAAGCGCTCCCTCACCGTCCTCAAGGCCAGAGGCTCCAACAACTCCTCCACCATCAACGAATTCACGATCTCCTCCGACGGCATCCGACTCGGAAAGCCACTGGACGTGTCCGGGCTCTCGGCTTGACGAAGCATTCCACGGCGCACTTCGGATGCCGTCGGCACCGCACCCCCGCAGCGTCGCGTCGGCCGTTCCTGAATCATCGATGAGCGAGTCGGCTGTCAGGTTGACAGACGTCGTTGCGCCGAGGCCTCACGGAGTCGTCGATCCAAGGAGAAACACGCCAATGTTCGTAGATGTCGAGAGATGCATTTGCTGACGGCATGGACGACATCGCAGACGCCGCCGCCCGCTATCTGTCGGCCATCCTGCGCTCGGCGGCCGGCGACCTCGGCGCCGACATCGCGCCGGGGACGACCGTGGTGGCGTCGACGCGTCGCAGCGGTTCGAACCTCGCCGTCGCGTATCCGCTCGGCGATCGCACGATCGTCTGGTGCTCCCCCGAACTGGCGCCACGCCTCGCACCGATCGCGCAGGCCCGCGCGCTGTCACGCGAGCAGTTCGTCGAGGCCGCGTCCGTGCTCGGCGGAAGATTCGCCGGCGCCGGTCACCACCGCGTCCTGACCAACGAGGCGACCGGTCGGCGCGTCGGGGGATACCGGTTCACGACGCTCGATCGCGGCGCCGACCGCGACCGAGCACTCATCGAGGCGTTCGTCGCCGCGTGCCCCGGGGACGACCTCGACGAGGCCGAACTCGCCATCGACGAACTCGATGCGGCCATCGCGGCGCTGGTCGACGAGCGCGGGTCGATCGCGTCGTACGCGAGCGCCCGGCCGTGGTCGGTCGACGCAGCGTTCGACGACATCGCGGTGATCACGCACCCGGACCATCGCGCACGAGGGCTCGGTACCGCCGTGGTGGGCGAGTTCGCACGTCGGCGCCGTCGCCAGGGACGACTGCTCTTCTACAACTGCGACGTGGAGAACGTCGGATCGAACCGTGTCGCCGTGGCAGCCGGATTCCAGCGGGTCTGCACCGTCGTCGCCGCCGGCTTCGACTGATTCGCCCAGCGAGTGCAGCCGCGCTCAGGACCCGGTGAAGTTCGCCCGCCGCTTCTCGAGGAACGCGGCCTTGCCCTCCTCGGCGTCGGTACTGGACCAGGCCCGGGACCGGGCCGCTTCGAAGAGCTCGTCGATCGCTGGTTCGGGTGTCGAGCGTTCGAGGCCGAGCTTGTGGCCGGCGATCGTCAACGGGGCCAGGTGAGACAGCTCGTGGGCCCAGGCGAGTGCATCGTCGAGCGAGCCCAGCCGGTGGATGCCGCCGGTGCCGTGCAGTTGTCCGGCGGTGTAGGTCTGCGCCGCCACGAGCATCGCCCGAGCAACCGGCGGTGAGAACTCGCTGGCGAGTCGGCGGATCGTCCAGTGGTCGACGACGAGCCCGAGCCGGGCGGCCGGGATGCCGATCACGCTGTCGGGCGTGGCGACGCGCAGGTCGGTGGCGATCGCCAGCTGGGCACCGGCGCCGAGCGCGGGTCCGTCGATCGCCGCGATCACCGGAACCGGCAGTGACCCGAACCCCTGCAGCACGGCAACGAGGTCGGTCGCGAACTGGCCCTCCTCCACGCCGTTCAGGTCGGCGCCGGCACTGAACGCCGGCGGCTTGCCGGTGAGCACCACCGCACGGATCGCGCTGGGCGCCCGCGCTGCCACCGCCGCCTGCACGTCGAGCAACTCGAGCAGCGTGGCGTGGTCGACGGCGTTGCGCCGCTCGGGCCGATCGAGGGTGACGACGGCGACCAGACCGTCGTGTTCGAGGTCGACGGTCATGTCGCGGCGTCTCCGGCTCGTAGCATGACCCGACTGTATGTCGAAGCCGCCGCCCACCCCTGTCGACCCGGTCCGCGCCCGCCGCCAGCAGGTCGCCAAGTGGACACTGCTCGCCAACCGCGTCGGCTACCTGTTCGTGGCGGTGTCGATGGCACTGTTCGTGATCGCCTTCGCCGTCGGGTTCTCCCCCACGATGGCCACGCTGGTGACCGTCACATTGGTCGTCGGCTGCGTGCTCCTCGCCCCGTCGATCATCGTCGGCTACGCCGTCAAGGCAGCCGAGCGCGACGACCGTGAACGGGGCTTCTGACACGGCCGAATCCGCCGTTACCATCCGGTAGGCAATGTCTCCTCGCCTTCCCGCCAACGCTCGCCGAGAGCAGATTCTCGACGTGGCCCTCGAAGTCTTCGCCACCCACGGGTTCCACGGCGCGTCGATGAACGACGTCGCCGATGCCGTCGGGGTCACCAAGCCGGTCCTCTACCAGCACTTCGACTCCAAGCGCGACCTCTACCAGGCACTGATCGACGAAGTCGGCAACCGGCTGCTCGCCAACATCGCCAAGGCCGCCGCCGAGGCCACCGACGGCAAGAGCCAGACCGAACTCGGCTTTCGCGCCTACTTCCGCTGGGTGTCCGACGACCACGACGCGTTCCGGTTCCTGTTCGGCTCGGGCACGCGACGTGACGACGAGTTCAACGCCGCCGTCACCCGCATCACCGCCGAGGCCGCCAAGGCGGTTGCGCCGCTGATCGCCGTCGACATCGACGAACGCCATCGCACGACGCTCGCCCACGCCCTCGTCGGCCTCGCCGAGGGCGCGAGCCGCCTGCTGGTCGAACGCGGCGACGAGTTCGATCCCGACGAGATCGCCCAGGAGGTCGCCGACCTCGCCTGGGCCGGCCTCCGCGCCGTCCAACCCAAGGACTGACCCCCTCACCATCCCGTTTGCGGCGCACTCCGGTTGGTGCGGGTCAACCACACCACACCACAAACGTGAGTTCCGTCTGCGGCGCACTCCGGTTGGTGCGGATCAACCACACCACACCACAAACGGGAGTTCCGTTTGCGGCGCACTCCGGTTGGGGCGGATCAACCACACCACACCACAAACGTGAGTTCCGTCTGCGGCGCACTCCGGTGGGGGCGGATCAACCACACCACACCACAAACGGGAGTTCCGTTTGCGGCGCACTCCGGTTGGTGCGGGTCAACCACACCACACCACAAACGTGAGTTCCGTCTGCGGCGCACTCCGGTGGGGGCGGGTCAACC
>JAWLFC010000060.1:0-17383 GCA_041685755.1 Ilumatobacteraceae bacterium | reverse complement strand
GCCCTCCGCCAACATCGTCGAGCACCATTTCCACTTCGGCCACAACCGGCTGCTGGACGACCCCGACCCGGTGAACCACGAACTCAGCGTCCGCTCACCGCTGAGCGTCGGGCTGTTCGCCGGCAAGTGGTGTTCCTACAGTGCGCCGCCCGACCTGCCCCACGACCAGCGCGAAGAGGACGGCGGCGCGCTCGTGTTCACGAGCGACCCCCTGGCCGAGACCATCGAGGTGCTCGGCGGCCCGGTCGTCGAACTCACCGTCAGCTCGGACCGGCCCGTCGCGATGGTGGCGATCAGGCTGAGCGACGTCCAACCCGACGACAAGGCGACCCGGGTGACCTACGGCGTGCTCAACCTCACCCACCGCGATGGTCACGAGACGCCCGCCGCGCTCGAAACGGGACGCGCGTACGAGGTGAGCGTGAAGCTCAACGACGTGGCCCAACGGTTTCCCCGTGGCCATCGCCTCCGTCTGTCGGTGTCGACGTCGTACTTCCCGCTCGCCTGGCCCCCGCCCGAGCCCGTCCAACTGACGATCGACACCTCGGCCAGCCGACTCCAACTCCCGGTTCGCCCTCCGCGGCCGGAAACGGTCACCTTCGACGAACCCGTCGGATGGCCGCCGAGCAGGCAGGAGCCGATCACCGCCGAACGCCACGAATGGACGGTCGTGCGGGACCTCGCGGCCGACCGATCGATGCTGCAGGTCATCGACGATCGCGGGACCCACCGACTCGACGACATCGACCTGACGCTCACCCGCTCCACCCGGGAGGAGTACTCCTACGAGGCCGACGACTTCGCATCGCCGGCCGGCCAGACCGAGCACCTCCGCCAGCTCGAGCGCGGCGACTGGTCGGTCAGGACCATCACGCGCAGCCGGCTGACCAGCGACGCGACGAGCTTCCATCTCGCCGCCGAGCTCGATGCCTACGAAGGCGAGCGACGGGTGTTCAGCCGCAACTGGAGCCGGCACGTACCGCGTCGACTCGTGTGAGCGAATCGACCGGAGGGCATCCTCAGGGCCGGTCCACGGCGACGTGCACCTGACGCACCTCGCCGGTTCGACCGAAGATCGCCGCGCTGTCGGGTTCGCTCAGGTGCCGACCGGGCTGTCGTACAGTTCGACCGTCGGCGTACACGACGTCGACGTAGGGACCCTCGTCGCCGACCGTGACCACCACGGGCACCTGACAGAGCGTCGAGGCGACGGCGCCGGCGGGGAGTTCGACCGTCTCGTGTCGGCCATCGACACCAGCGACCGACCACTCTGTCGGCGCGGCGAGGAGTTCCCCCGAGCGCACGAGCCGTCCGTCGAACTCGACCTGCCCCCCGGCGACCGCGAGACCGAGTTCCCGGCGCCGAGTGAGGATCTCCTCCTTGACCGCGCCGGTCATCCCGGGTTGCTGGGCGCCGGCGTGAGCAGGGGTGTGCGAGTACGGATCGATCGGGATGGCACCGAACTCCTCGGCGGACTGGTTCACCCCCAGCCCGGCGTGCACGCGCCAGTAGGCGTCGCGGAGACGCTCGACCTCGGCGTGATCGGCGCTGCACCGCACCGCATCGGCGAACGCCTCCTGCACGGCGAGCAAGAGCTTCGTCACCATGTGCCAGTAGACCGAACCGATGCCCTCGTATGCGTACATCGAGCCCGAGCGGCCGATGTAGGCCCGGTGCGAGAAGACCGATTCGTAGACCTCGAGCACGGCGTCGAGTTCGTGCTCGACCAGCAACGCCCGGGGTTCGTCCTCGCCGAGCTGTTCGAGCCGGGCCCGCAGGGCCGGAGCCGTCGTGAGATCGGGGGCGAACCGGCAGGTCCCGTCAGGGTCGGTACGGACCACCGTCTCGTCATCGGCAGCGAGCAACTGCGTCAACAACGCGTTGTCGCGCACGACCTCGGAGTCGATGACGTTCTTGTCGAGGAACGCCGGGGGCCGCCGAGGCGGGGCCAGCAGGAACGTACCGAGGTCGTTGCGGAGGAGATCGCTGGCGAACAGCGCGTCGAGGAGGTCCGCCTGTCGGCGAGCGGGCAGACCCGCCGAGGACAGCGCTGCGACCTGACCCTCGAGCATCTCCGCGAGCGGTGCCACGTTTGCGGTCTCGGGGGTCGGACAGTGGAGGATGTTGTAGGAGTGCACGAGCCCGTCGGTTCGCCAACTCGCCCGGATCGTCTCGTCGAGGTGTCCGATGGCGAGGTCGCACAGCTCGACGACCGCATCCGCTCGGATCACGCCGGTCGCCCCCGAGAACCCGGACGCGTAGATCGCCGAGCGATGATCCGACGCCGCCCGACCGAGCCGATCCATGACGTCGCGACGGCGACGGTCGGCGTCGGGACCGTCGACACTCGGAGCCACGGCCAGGATCTCGCGCACCGCCTCGAACCACGACACGACCTCGGTGGACACCGACGCGTCCTGGCCACCGACCAGCGAACGCAGGTGACCCAGGTAGCGGCGAAGATGGAACAGCGTCACCATCGAGAGCCCGTTGCCGACGAGCGCGTTGTTCGCGTCGTTCCACTCCGGGCGCTGCGTGTTCATCCAGATCCCGCCACCCGGCACGAAGTTGGACAGCTTGGCGAGCGCAGGCACGAGCAGCTTCTCCAGCAACGTGACGACGACGATGCGGCCGTCGGCATCGACGAGCAGCTTGCCGTCACCACCGAGCCGAGCGACCCGATCCTCGGCGGCCGCGTGAGCGCGATCATCGAACTCGATGGTCGACTTCGGGTCGCGCACGAGGTCGTCGTAGGCAGCGATGCGGTACGGGACGTCGGCGTAGGTGTGGGCCGCCACGTCGAGTCGGCGGGCGATCTCGCCCGGCAGGTACTGCTCGGTCGCCTCGAGCAACCGCAGCAGGTACACGATCTGGTGATCACCCCAGTACCCGATGTTCGACCACGGATCGTCCGGATCGGGGACCTCCCAGTCGACGCCGTCCCTGGTGATGCGGTACGGGTTGTGTCCGTCGGCCGTCGATGCGTTCACGAACAGCGTCACCACACCCGGGAGGTACTCCGGGTGGCTGGCACACAGCGCTTCCCAGTTCTGGAAGAGGTCCCGCCAGTTGCCCTCGTAGTACACGACCGGCGCGCCCGCGTCGTCGACGACACGGATCGAGAACTGGTTCCACGGCCGGCTCGGGTCACCGTGACGTCGCGAGAAGCTGAACGGCAGGTACTCCTCGACGAGTCGAACGAGATGGACGTCACCGGTCTCGGCGACGACGGAGGCGACCTGATCGAGCAGCTCCCGTCGTTCGATCCGGTCGGGCAGCGACGCGAGGAACTCGGCGTGACGACCGGCCACGTGGCGGTTGCGCCTGCCGAGGAACTCGACGAGATCGTCGAGGTGGATCCGATACCCGTCGAGCGGCACGCCGCCACGCATGACGTTGTAGGTCACGTTGGCGAGGTGGTGGGCACACGACAACGGATCACCGGTCACCTGCGATGCATCCGCCATCGTCATGATCTCGGCCAGTCGCTCCCCGGTCCGGCGCGCCTCCGCGACGAGCGCTGCTCCTGGATCGGTCGCACGGAGTTCCTGGCGGAGCCGCACGACGTCGGACTGCGAGTACGCCACGTCGGCGACGATCTGCCACGACTTCGTCGCATCCGGCTCGATCTCGACGTCGCCGCGCACCAGGTAGGCGCCGGGTAGCCCCGTCACGAGCGTCGCCACCAGATCCTCGCCCGCCTCGAACCGTGCGATCGCGCGCGGATCGAGGCTGACCGGACCGTCGAGTCCCGATGACCACGCAACCGTGGCCCGCAGTACCTCCTCGGGCTCGGGTCGGTCGGAGACCGGTGACTCCAGCGAGTACACCGCGAGGCACGGTTCGACCAGCTCGCTGCGCTTGTAGGCGTTCGACAAGTTGCTCAGGCGTTGGTACAGCGTCGGATCGAGACCGAACGGCAACAGATCGACCAGGCCGTCGAGCACCGCGACGCGCACCCGCTCGCCGCCGACGTTGCGGATGGTCGACGTCCGGACGAAGCCGTGGGTTGCCGACGTGCTCCACCGGTACCCGAACCGCAGTCCCAGGTCGGGGCGGTGCTCTTCGAACACCACGGAGTCACCGACGACGGACTTCGAGACGAAGCGGCGCGTTCCGGGTGCGGGCCGAGGCTCGAACGGGGTCCAGAGGACGTCGTCGCCGGCGGCGTCGACGCGCAGCCGGGTGACCGGGCCGGTCTGTCCACCGCTCACGTGGAGCCGATCGTCGGTGACGTACGGGAACAGCGCATGACTCGCGTCGCCGCGTCCGGCGGTGAGCGCCCCGCTCGAGGAGACGAACGCCCAACGGTCGCCGTCGCTGACCAGGCTCATCAGGAACGGAGCCATCCGATCGACGTCGGCGATCGTGTACCACTGCTCGCCGTCGAAGTCGACGAGCCCGCTCGTGTCCGGGAGTTCGTTCACGGGGTACTCCAGATGGTGATCTGCGATGTCATCCGTCGGAGACGGGCTGGTAGACGCGGACGTAGTCGACGTAGTACTGGATCGGCAACTCGAGATCGAGCGCGATCGGCCCGCCGAGCGTGCCACCGAGCGCAAGGTTCACGATGATGAAGAACGGCTGGTCGAAGACCCACTCACGGTCGCCCAGGTCGTCGGGACCGATCTCGAAGTACATGTCGTCGTCGAAGTACCAGCGGATCCCCTCGGCGTCCCAGTCGACCGCGAACGTGTGGAAGTCGTCGGCGATGTCGAACTCCTGGCGGTTCCACTGCGACCTGCCGCCGGCACCGGAATAGCCCGGACCGTGGATGGTGCCGATCACCAGATCCGGTTCGCGGCCGACGTACTCCATGATGTCGATCTCGCCGACGTTCGGCCACCGGTTGGCCTCGTCGGCTGCGTCCTGCTCGAAGCTCGACCCGAGCATCCAGAACGCGGGCCAGGTGCCGACCCCCTTCGGCACCTTGATGCGCGCCTCGATCCGCCCGTACTGGAACTCGCGCAGCCCTTGCGTCTTCAACCGTGCCGAGGTGTAGAACGACTCCTCGAACTGCTCCTCCCGCAGCTCGATGACCAACAGACCGTTCTGGGTGCGGGCATTCTCCGGACGGTCGGTGTAGTACTGCGCCTCGCCGTTGCCCCAACCCCAGCCGCCGATGTCGTAGGTCCAGTTCGTGAGATCGACGGTGTCGCCGTCGAACTCGTCGCTCCAGACCAGCTCCATGCCGTCGGGCGGATCGGGCGGCACCGGTTCGGGGGTGGCGATGGTCGTGGTCGGCCGGGGAACCGTCGGCGTCGTGACATCGGACGTCGTCACCCCCGCTTCGGTGCCCGTCTCGGTGTCGTTGTCGGCATCGGTGTCGGTGCCGTCGGACGTTCCACATGCGGCGGCCACCACTGCGAGGCCGGCGGCCGCGAGCAGCCAGCGGTTCGTGCTGCGTCCCATGTCAGCCACCGATCGATGCCACTCGGTCGTGCTGCGGCGTCATCCCTTCACCGCGCCCGAGGTCAGCCCGGAGATGATGAAACGCTGCAGGAACATGAACAACACCAGCATCGGCAACATCAGCATCAGCACGGCGGCGGCGAGTTTGGGCCAGTCGCTGCCGTACACGCCTTCGAAGACGATCAGCCCGCGGGTGATCGGGTAGAGATCTTCGTCGGTGAGATAGACCGTTGCCAGGATCAACTCGTTCCAGATCCCGATCGCGTGGATCACCGTCACGGTTGCGATCGCAGGCTTGATCAACGGGATCAGGATCGACCACACGAACCGGACGTAGCCACAGCCGTCGATCGCTGCCGATTCGTCGAGTTCGCGAGGGATCGACTTGATGTAGTTGACGAGGATGATCAGCCCGATCGGGTTGATCAGGAACAGCAGGATGTAGCCCTGCCGGGTGTTGTACAAGCCCAGGTTCAGGATCAGCTGGAACTGGGGGATCAACGCCGGAGGCAGGAACAGTGCCACCACGTACAGCGTGAGCATCGCGCCGGCGCCCCTGACGTACCCGCGAGCGATCGGGAAGGCGACGAACACCGACATGATCACGAAGAACGCCGTGGCCACGCTCGTGTAGATCAGCGAGTTCATCAGGAAGCGTGGGAAGTTGGCGAGGTCCCACGCCTCGGTGAAGTTGGTCAGCGAGAAGCTCTCGGGGAGCCCGGTCGGGTTCCTGAAGAACTCCGGCAGCGACTTCAGCGACGCGAAGATCAAGATCAGCAGCGGCCCGATGTAGAACGCGGCGAAGAGGATCAGGACCGTGTACGAGACGCTCTTGCGCACGGCTCGCTTGCGCCTGGCACTGCTGCCCCGAGGGGCCACGATGTTGTCGATGACGTCGGCGGGTTCGGTGCCCGTGTCGGGGTCGGTGATCAAGCTCATCCCATGTACTTCCTTTCACGCCAGTTGACGAAGGCATTGGCCGACATCCCGAGCATCAGCACCAGGACGAACAGCACGATCGATGCGGCGGCCGCATATCCCTGACGGAACGAACTCGTACCGGTCTGGCCGAACGCCTCTGCGTAGACGACGTACCCGAGCACCTGCGTGCCGTTCTTGTACCCGGTGAGCACCAGGAACAGCATCCACGCCTGGAGCGAGCCGACGATGTTCAGCAGGAAATTGGTGTTGACCGCCGGGGTCAGCTGCGGCCACGTGATGTTCTTGAAGAGCTTCCATCCTGTCGCCCCGTCGACCGCGGCGGCCTCGTACAGCTCGGCGGGGATCGTCTGCATGCCGGCCAGGAAGATGACCATCGTGAACCCGGCGTTGGCCCAGATCTGCACGACGATCACCCAGTAGAAGGCGTTGGGTCCGGCCAGGAACTGCGACTCCATGCCGAGCCACCCGAAGATCGAGTCCATCGGACCGCCACCGGGGCGGAGGAACAGCTTCCACATCAGACCCTGCACGGCCACGCCCAGGATCACCGGGACGAAGAAGAGGGTCCGGAACACCAGGCGGCCCCGCAGGTTCTGGTTGACGAGCACCGCCATCAGCAGACCGACACCGAACTGGATCGACGTCACCAGCACCATGAAGATCAGGGTGCGTCTGAGTGCGGCGAGGTTGTCTCGCGACCTGGCGCCTTCCAGGAGGAACTCGTCGTAGTTGTCGAGGCCCACCCAGTCGATCGGAATGCCGCGGATACCCGTCGCATTGGTGAGCGAGTAGAGGAAGGTGGCCAACGACGGCCCCACGCCGATCAGGAGATAGAAGCCGAGCCCGGGGAGGAGCATCAACCACGGCGCGAGCCGTGCGAATCCTCCTCCCCCGCCGAACAGATTTCGCGTCTTCGCTGTCATCGTCGCCCCCCGGCGCTGTCGGTGTGTGCGTGGCTGGTCGGTTGGTCTGGTGTGTGGACGAACCCCGGGTGTGGGCCGCCCGAGGGCGGCCCACACCCGTTCAGGTTCGTCTCAATGGATGGATGTGATCAGAGTCCGGACTCGAGGTCGGCCTGAGCCTGATTGGCGGCCTCGACCGGATCGCTGAAGTCACCGTTGTAGAGCCACAGCGCGGCCTGGCTGGCGTTGGCCCACTGGCCCGCACCGGTGGGCCCGACCCACCACTGCTCGAAGCCGACCGTGAAGTTCCCCTCCTGGAGGAGCGGCGCAGTCGCCTGACCGAGGGTGTTGTCCAGCGTGGCTGTGGGCTGGGTCGGCAGGTAGTTCGTGGCGTTGGCGAACGCGTTGTAGTTGTCCGGCTCGGAGAACGCCGCGAGGTAGGCCATCGCGATGTCCTCGACCGGCGTGTCCGCCGACACGGCGAAGGCCATGTCGTACTTGCCGAACAGGGTCTGGTTTTCCGCAGCGTCGTCGCTGCCGGGGAACGGGATGTACGTCCACTCGAACTCGGCGGCGTCATCGATCGGGCCCGCATTCCAGGCACCCATCGGACCGAAGGCGACGTCGCCGGCGGTGTAGCGCTGCGCGGCCGAGTCGCCGGTGAGACCGGCGGATTCCGCGTCGAGTCGGTCGGCGTAGGCCGCGAACTTCTCGAACAGCTCGAGACCCTGCTCGTCGTTCCACGCGGCGTCACCGGTCCAGAGGCCCTCGACGAGCGCCTGCTGGTCGGGATACAGCGCGCCGAGCAATCCGTACGAACCGACGAACACCGGCCATGCGTCCTGGCCACCGGCGATCATGCACTTGGAGCCGGCGTCTTCGACGGCGTCGCAGGCCGCCATCAACTCGTCCCAGGTCGTCGGCACGTCGACGCCGACCTCGGCGAGGAGGTCGAGGTTCACGAACATGCCGCTGTAGATCGTGCGGCCGAGATTGAGCGAGTAGACCGAGCCGTCGATCGAACCGTCGTCGATCGCCGCCTGGTCGAAGTTCTGGACGAACGCTTGGTCGGTGAGGTCCATCAGCAGACCGGCCTCGATCAGCTGCTGCCAGTACGGCGTGTCGGCGCCGTCCATGAACGGCTGCACCGGGTTGGCGAAGCCGGTGACGCTGACCGTGGTGACGTCGATGTCACCCGCATTCAGACGAGTCTGGTTGACCGTCGGGATGTCATCGGCGTTCACGACCGACATGTCGATCGAGACGCCGGGGTTGGCGGCCTCGAACTCGCTGTTGAAGTTCTCCATGAACTCGACGCCCGGAGGGTTCTGGTGGATCAGCACGCGCAACGTGCCCTCCAGGTCGGACGTCGCCGACCCCTCGTCGGTCGACCCGTCACTGGTCGTTGCGTCCGGTGTGGCCTCGTCGGACGACGAGTCGTCGTCGCTGCCGCACGCCGCAGCGACGAGCACCAGCGCGGTCGCTGCCGCGGTCCATCTCGTGATTCTCATGTTTCCCTCTCCCTTGTGTGTGGATCGTGTGTGTCTGGTTGGTGGTTGGGTGGAACGTGTGGCATGGGAGCGCTCCCAAACGTGGGAACACGCGTGCCCCGGAGCCCAGGCGCGATCACGCGTCGGCTCCCGTCCGTGACCGGTGGGTCGAGGCGCGCTCGACGAGTTCGACCGGGAGGACGACCGACGTCGGCGACGAGAACTCCCCCGAGACCAGGCCGAGCAGCAGCTCGACCGCCCGGGCGGCGGTGTGCGCCACCGGCTGCTCGACCGTGGTCAGCGATGGCACGCTGGTCTGCGAGCCGCCGAAGCCGTCGAAGCCCATCAGCGCGATGTCGTCGGGGACGGCCACACCACGTTCGTGCGCGGCGCGCAGGCCGCCGAGCGCCATCGTGTCGGAGGCCGCGAACACCGCGTCGACCCCCCGGTCGATCAGCACCTGCATCGCGTCGTGGCCGCTGGGTTCGGAGAAGTCGCCCTCGACGAGCAGGTCGGGCTCGAGTCGGCGATCATGCTCTGCCAGACCGGCGACGAATCCGGCGACACGATCGGCGCCGGCGGTGGTGTTGGTCGGCGCGCCGATCACCCCGATGCGTTCGGCTCCGATGCCGACGAGATGCCGGGCGGCCTGCCGCGCCCCGTCTCGGTTGTCGACGTCGACGTAGCTCACCTCGTCGATATCCGGACGGCCGACCATCACGAGCGGGATCTGGCGCGACGCCATCCGCTCGACGAGCGGATCACCCATGCGGGTCGCGGTGATGATGACGCCGTCGATGAAGCCGGACTCGACGACCCTCGGGTAGAGCTCGCTCTCCTCCTCCTCGTTCTGGGCGAGGAACAGCGAGAGCGTCACCCCGGCGCGGTTGCTGCCGAAGGTGATCCCCTGGATGAGCCGAGCGAAGTAGGGATCCTCGAAGAGACTGTGCACCCGACTCGGGATGACGAGGCCGATCACACCGGTACGGTTCGAGACGAGCGAGCGGGCCGCCGCGTTCGGCGTGTAGCCGGTCTCACGGATCACCGCCTCGACGCGCGAACGCACCTCGGGTCGAACGCTGGGTTCGCCGTTGACCACCCTCGACACCGTCGACCGCGAGACCCCGGCCATGCGGCCGATGTCCTCGAGCTTCAATCGCACGCCGCACCCCCTCGTCCAGCGAATCTGGGAGCGCTCTCGGGAGCGCTCCCAGATGACCGTACCCGTCCGCAACGCCGACGTCAAGACGAAAATTCCGCCGTCTGGCCGGATGATCCCGACTCGATGTCGCCCCGTCGCCCTGCGGGTTGCCGGTCGGGTAGAGTGGCGTCGTTGGGAGCGCTCCCGACGACGCCGGGGCGCTCAGGTGAACGATCGAGGGGAACGACAGATGCGCCAGACGTCGCTCTACGTGGGCTGCTACACGACGGCCGCGACCACGGGCATCCACGTCTTCGATGCCTCGGATCCGGATGGGGGCGTCGAACGCCGCTCGCAGGTCGACGACATCGCCCACGCGTCGTTCCTCGCCGTCGACGCCGAGCGCACCACGCTGTACGCCGTCAGCGAGTCACCCGACGCAGGTTCGGTGGTCGCGTACCGCCGGTCGTCGACCGACGGGTCGCTCAGCCGACTCGACGACGCCTCGAGCGAGGGTTCCGCTCCGTGCCACGTCAGCATCGACGGCACGCACGTCCACGTCGCGAACTACGGCTCCGGCACGGTCGCGTCGTATCTCGTGGGCACCGACGGCAGCTTCGATCGCCTCGTCGGCCGCCACCAGCTCGAGGGCTCCGGACCACACCCACGCCAGGCGGGACCACACGCTCACTGTGTGCTCGCCGGACCGGACGCAACATCGGTGTACGCGACCGACCTCGGAACCGACCGGATCATGCGCTACGTCCTCGGACCATCGCACGACGGTGAGGTTCGTCTCGCCGACCACACCGTCCTGGCGCCGGGCTCCGGTCCACGACATCTCACGTTCCATCCCGATCGCCCGCTCGCCTACGTGGTGTGCGAGCTCGACAACCGTCTCGTCGTGTTCGACGTCGACACGTCGGGACAGCTCCACGTGCGCAGCTCGGTGTCCACGCTTCCCGTGGGCTTCACCGGCGACTCGATCGCCGCGGAGGTCGCGGTCCATCCCGGCGGTCATCGTGTCTATGTGTCCAATCGCGGCCACGACAGCATCGCCACCTTCGCGATCGACGGTCCCGAGGATCCTCCGACCCTGCTCGAGCACGTGCCGAGCGGTGGGCGGACCCCCCGCCACTTCGCCCTCCATCCGAGGGCACGGTCACTGCTCGTCGCCAACCAGGACAGCGACACGCTCGTCGCCTTCGCACTCGACGACGACGGGATCCCGCGGCGTTCCGACGTCGTCGCTCGCGCCTCACAGCCCGTCTGCGTGATGTTCGTCGAGGACGGCCGATGACGTCACGGAACGAGCGCGTCCTGGTGACCGGTGCAGCCGGTCGACTCGGTGGGACCGTCGCCGCCCGGCTCCACACCGAAGGCTTCGACCTGGTCGCCACCGATGTCGTCGACGCCGGCGACGTTCCCTATCGCTTCGAGCGCGCCGACCTGCTCGACCACGAAGCGGCATCGGCACTCCTCACCGACATCGAGGTCGTGCTGCACATCGGCAATCACCCGGGGATCGGGCCACGGCCACCGCAACTGGTGTTCAACGAGAACATCGCGATGAACGAGAACGTCTTCCAGGGCGCCGCCGAGCGTGGCGTCTCCAGGATCGTGTTCGCCAGCACGCTGCAACTCGTCGGCTCGCACGTCGACGAACGCACCGTCGTCGACGCTCCCCCCCGACCGAACTACCCGCTCAGCGGCGACACGCCCCCCACCCCGTCGAACGTCTACGCACTCAGCAAGACGGTCAGCGAGGTGATGCTGCGCTACTACGCCGAGCGATGCGGGATCCAGTGCACGGCGCTGCGCCTGCCGCTGCTGCACCATCACCAGGACTCGATCATGGTCGGCTCCGGCAGCGAGCGCGCCGACGACATCGTCGAAGGATTCACCGGCCTCACCTACGACGACGCCGCGTCGCTGTTCCTCGCCGCCGTCGACACCGACCTCTCCGGCTTTCGGATCTTCATGGCCGGAACGTCACACCGACACCGCGACCTCGCCCTCCCCGATCTGATTCGCCGCCACTATCCGGAACTCGACCCCGACACGCCGGACCTGATCGACCTGACCACGGTCACCCGTGACACCGGGTGGCGGTTGGGCCCCGGGTATCGACCCGCGGACGGCGAGCAGCACCCCGACCCATCAGGAGACTGAGCGCATGACACGACCCACCACCATCGACGACGTCGAGATCATCCTCACCCAGCCGGGTCGCGCCCGCCTCGCCGTCGTCAAGATCCGAACCTCCGAGGACGGACTCCACGGCGTCGGGTGTGCGACGTTCACCCAACGCATCCACGCCGTCGCCGCCGCCCTCGAGAAACACCTCAAGCCGTTCCTGATCGGACGCGACGTCTCGCGGATCGAGGAGATCTGGCAGATGTCGATGGTGCACGGGTACTGGCGCAACGGCCCCGTGCTGAACAACGCGATCTCCGGCGTCGACCAGGCGCTGTGGGACATCAAGGGCAAGCAGGCCGGGATGCCGGTGTACGACCTGCTCGGGGGCAGGTCCCGAGAAGCCGCGCACGTCTACGTGCACGCCGACGGGCGCAGCCCCGACGAGGTCGCCAGCCGGGCCCTCGAGTTCGCGGACGCCGGCTTCCGGTTCGTCCGCATCCAGCGGGGGTTGTACGGCGGGCACACCGGCGAGGGGGTCCGTCCGCGGGGCGCACCCGACGGCGCCTACTTCGACCCCCGCCGGTACCAGCGCGAGACGTTGCAGATGATCGAGCACGTGCGCGACGCCGTCGGACCCGAGCTCGAGCTCCTCCACGACGTCCACGAGCGCCTCGCCCCGGCCGACGCCGTGCGGTTCGCCAAGGACCTCGAACCGGCACGCCTGTTCTTCCTCGAGGACCTGCTCGCACCCGAGGACCTCCACTGGTTCGAGCGGGTCCGAGCGCAGTGTTCGACGCCGCTCGCGATGGGCGAGTTGTTCAACCACCCGCTCGAGTGGCGAACCGTGATCGAGCGACGGCTCGTCGACTTCATCCGCATGCACGTCAGCCAGATGGGCGGCATCACGCCCGCGCGCAAGGCCGCCGACATGGCCCACGCGTACGGCATCCGCACGGCGTGGCACGGGCCTCCGGACACCTCACCGGTCGGCCACGCCGCCAACCTCCACCTCGACCTGTGGTCACCGGCGTTCGGCGTCCAGGAGTGGTACCGACCCTCGGAGCTCGAGTACGAGATGTTCCCGGGTCTGCCGGTCGTCGAGAACGGCTACCTCTACCCGAACGACCAGCCCGGGCTCGGCATCGACATCGACGAACGCCTCGCCCGCGAGTACCCGGTCGAGGACATCATCGAGGAGTGGACGCAGGCACGGCTCCCCGACGGCTCCGCGACGCGACCATGAGCGGCGGGTCGACGCCGGACGTGGGCGCCACCGCCGAGAGCGTCATCGACGCGATCGAGGTCATCGGCCGCATCCGGGTGGTGCCGGTCCTGACGGTCGGCGATCCCGACGATGCGGTCCAGCTCGTCCGGGCACTCGTCGACGGCGGGCTGTCGGCGGTCGAGATCACGCTTCGCACCCCGACCGCCCTCGAGGCGATCCGTCGCTCGCGCGTCGAGGTTCCGTCGGCGGTCGTCGGCGCCGGTTCGGTCACGTCGGCGACACTCGCTGCGGACGCGATCGATGCCGGCGCCGCCTTCGTGGTGTCGCCGGGCTTCGACGGCGGCGTGGTCGCCACGGCGACCAGCGCGTCGACACCCCTGCTGCCGGGTGTCGCCACCGCCACCGAGCTGCTCCGGGCCGTCAATGCCGGCCTCGGCGCCGTCAAACTCTTCCCCGCCGAGCAGCTCGGCGGCCCCGCGCTGGTCCGGGCGTTCGCGGCGGTCTGGCCCGACGTCGGATTCATGCCGACCGGTGGCGTCACGGCCCACTCGGCGCCGGCCTACCTGGCGCTGCCCCAGGTGCTCGCCGTGGGAGGATCCTGGATGGTGAACAGCGCTGCCGTCGACGCGCACGACTGGGGCACGGTGACCGACGACGCGGCGGCTGCGGCCCTGCTGGGGGCGGCGCAGTCATGACTCCCGCCGTCACACCGCGGCCATCGGACCAGTGCCGGTTCGACGTCGTGACCCTGGGCGAGGTCATGATTCGGTTCGACCCCGGCGAAGGCCGTGTACGCACGGCGCGAACGTTCCAGGTGTCGGAGGGCGGCGGTGAATACAACGTCGGGCGCTCGCTGCTGCGGGTGTTCGGCCACCGCGCCGCGACGGTCACCGCACTCGGCGACGGCGACGTGGGTCTCCTGCTGGAGGATCTCCTGCTCCAGGGCGGCACGAACCTCGACCACGTCGTGTGGAAGAGCACCGACGACGTCGGGCGTTCGAACCGGACACCGTTGAACTTCACCGAACGCGGCTTCGGCGTCCGCGCTCCACGCGGTGTGTACGACCGCGCGCACTCGGCCACCGCATCGATGACGCCGGACGACGTCGACTGGGAACACCTCTTCGGCGACCTCGGGGTCCGGTGGTTCCACACCGGAGGGATCTTCGCCGGGCTGTCACCGTCGACGTTTCGGACGGCGCAGGTCGCGATCGAGACCGCTCGACGTCACGGCACCGTGGTGTCGTACGACGTCAACTACCGGCCGAGCCTCTGGCGCGCCGCTGGCGGACCGGAGGCCCACCGCCAGCTCACGACCGAGCTCGTCGATCAGGTCGACGTGCTGTTCGGCGTCGACATCACGTCGTTCGACGACGAGGTCGAGCACTTCGTCGGCGCGTCATCGGCACTGGCGGTCGTGGCGACCACCCACCGCACCGTGACGTCGGCCTCGCTGCACGACTGGACCGGCACGGCCTGGTCGGCCGCCACCGGCCGGCTCGACGGCACGGTGCACCGACAGCTGCACGTGCTCGACCGGGTCGGCAGCGGTGACGCGTTCGCGGCCGGAGTCGTCCACGGAGCACTCACCGGCCGAGCCCTCGCCGAGTCCCTCGACCTCGGCATCGCTCACGGCGCCCTCGTGATGACGACGCCCGGTGACACCTCGTCCGTCGATGCCGACGACGTCCAGCACCTCGCCACCGGCGGCGACGCCGGCGTGATCAGGTAGGACGATCTCGGGATCGGGAGTCGTCAGGGGAGATCACGAGCACCGGCATCGGTGACTCCTCGATGACGTCACTGCTCACGGACGGTGCGACCAGTTTCGACCACCAGCTGCGATCGCGGCTCCCGACGACGATCACGTCGGCATCGTGGCGTCGGGCAGCGTTCAGGATGGCCGTCGGCGGATCACCCGACTCGGTGAGCACCGCGGGGTCCTCGATCCCCGCCGAGGCTGCGGCAGCTTCGGCTGCGCGTCGACTCGACATTGCGTCGTCGTCGGAACGAGCTGACCCGGCGGCTGAGTCGTCGAGGGGCAGGGTGAACGGATACGCGGCGCCGTAGGCCACGAAGGCCCCTCCCAACATGCCGGGCACTGCGTGCACCACTCCGGACGGTGGCCGGTCGGAGGCGTCGTTGACGTTGACGGCCCAGTACTCGGCGTCCCGGCCGAAGAGTTCGTGCGCGGCTTGGGCCAGGCGGACGTCGAGGTCGGAACCGTCGACGGCGATCATCACACGCGTCATACCCGGCGGTACCCGATGGGTCCGGCCGCCAATCCTCAGACGGCCCGCCGGCCGGCGGATCGCGCCGGGAACGCGTCTGCCAGACTCAGTCGGGCGAAGGGAGCAGCCAATGGCGTTCAAGCAGGACCATGTCGAGTCGTGGCTGACATCGACCGCACCGGGCGAGTCACTCGTCAGCTACGTGGCGACCCAACTCGGTCGGATCGACACCGGCCAGACCGGAGTCACGTCGAGTCACGGCGACCGGCAGCGCGACGCCTTCGCCAACTCCCTCGGCCTCGAGACGCCGTACGGGTCGGGCCTGAACACCACCTTCTACGCCCTGACCGATCGGTCGCTGCTCCTGGGGACCCGCTCGGGCATGCGCAACCGGCCGAAGGACCTGTTGACCAGCGCCTCGATCGACCAGGTCACGCTGTACTGGTTCGATCATGACGAAGGTGGCGGCAACCGGTTCCGTCACTTCGTCACCGACTTCGGTGACGGCACCATGCGAGTCGATCGGACCGGGCTGACCGTGCTCGGAAAGGTCCTGAAGTCGTCCACGGCCGATGCCTTCGTGCAGGCGCTCGGTGGACGAGCACGACCGATGCCGGTGGACTGAACCGGTCGACGCCAGCTCGTCGTCGCCGAAGCGTCGTTCTTGACGGGACCACACGGACGGGTCACAGTTCCTGACCTGTGTGCATCGATGGGATCGGGGGCTCGTGATGTCAGACCACGTCAACGGTGACGTCGCCCGCATGGTGCAGCGCTCGATCAGCACCTCGCCGAGCGAGGTGCTCGGGCTCCTCGACGTCATGTGCGAGCTCCTCGGGGCCCGGGCAGCCCGGTTCCACGTGGCGGACTACTCGCTGAGGACACTCCAGCAGATCGACGCGAGCGGCTCGCGGGGAGCCCCACAGCCGATCGCAGGAACGCTGATCGGGCGGGTGTTCACCAGCGGCGAGATCCTGGTGCACGGGACGCACCCGACGATGGTGTCGGTTCCACTGGTCGACGGATCGAGCCGGATCGGTGTGTTGGAACTGGACTTCGAAGCGTGGGACGGCGTCGTGCCCGACCTGCTCGAACCGCTCGTCGCCACCTTCGTGATGTCGTGGATCGTCAAGAGTCGCTACACCGACACCGCCGCTCGGGCCCGGCGATTCGAGCCGCTGTCGCCAGCGGCAGAGGTGCAGTGGGATCTGCTCCCTCCGCTGTCGTGCTCGAGCGAGCGGGTCGCGGTCAGTGGCATCCTCGAGCCTGCGTACGCCATCGGCGGCGACTCGTTCGATTACGCGTTCGACTCGACGCGCGTCGACTTCGCCATGGTCGACGCGATCGGCCACGGCATGGCCGCCGTCTTGATGTCGGCGGCTGCGATCAACAGTCTCCGCAACTCACGTCGCGCCAACCGAGATCTCGCCACTGCCTACGAGATCGCTGACGCGTCGATCTCGGCGCAGTTCGGACACTCGTACTTCGTCACCGCCATCATCGGCTCGCTGGATCTGCAGACCAACACGCTGACATGGATCAATGCCGGTCACGTCCTGCCGATGCTCGTGCGCAACGGCTCCTACACCGGGCCGCTGCACTGCACGCCGTCCCGACCACTCGGACTGGGAGGCCCGGTCGTCGAGGTGGCCGAGCAGGAGATCCAGAGCGGAGATCGGGTGCTGTTCTACACCGACGGGATCACCGAGGCGAGGTCGTCGGACGGAACCTTCTTCGGGACCGAACGCCTCGCCGACTTCCTGGTCCGCGCCTCACTGGAGCGCCTGCCCGCGAACCAGACGGTCCGGCACCTCGCCGACAACATCCTCGACTTCGCCGACGAGGGCCTGAGCGACGACGCCACGATGCTCCTCGTGGAACACGACCCACCACCGTCCTGA
>JAWLFC010000059.1:0-17474 GCA_041685755.1 Ilumatobacteraceae bacterium | reverse complement strand
TCGCAGTTCGTCGATGAAGCCGCTCTCGATGCCGTTCGACGCGGACCAGAATCGGGCGACGCGCTGGTCGCGGTACGTCCATGCCGGCCATGCCGCGGGACGGTAGGACCACAGCAGCGGTCGCTTGCCGAGGCGGAGCTGTTCGCCGACCCACTCGGCGGTCGGATGGGCTGCCAGCCAGGGGAGTTCGTCGGGAGGCAGATCGATCATCAACACGACCGTGCCGTGGTCGATCTCGTCGGAGGACTCGAGCAGTGCGCCAGCGACCCACATCTCGGTGAGTGGCCAACCAATCGGAGTCCGCCCCAACCGCAACTGCTCGGTGGCGACCTCAGCCATCTCCACCAGGTGACGGATCGCGGTCCCACGTTTCACACCAACAGTGTGGCCGACGTCGGGCACCGTGATGGCGCCGCGGACTGCCCCGGCCTGCCCGCAACGATCGGTACCCTGGCGCCGTACTTCGGCGACGATTTCGAGTGCCGCACGAGCGGCTCCGTGCCCACGGATTGCCCACGAACGAGTCGATATTGGCTGATACGAGACAACACCAGTCAGCACGTGAAAACGCGTCGTGCCTGATCAGAGCACACGAAACGGCACACGTCGATACCAGGCGGACGGTCCTGGAGCGATTTGTAATCATGAGGTCACCGGTTCGATCCCGGTACCCGGCTCCATTCCCACTCCCGACCCGGCCCGTTCGCGGCGAGACGGGACGCCTGGGCCTCACTGGCCGACCGGTGCTCTCGGTCGGGAGTCGTCGGTGAGATAGGTGGTCGTGGACGGGAAGGCGATCGCGGTGCCCACCTCGTCCACCACCTCGGAGACGATCAGCAACAGGTCGTGTTGGGCGAGCATGAATTCGTGATAGCTGCCGGTGTCGACGTAGGCGCGCACCTCGATGTCGATGGAGGAGGCGCCGAAGTCGGCGACGGTCACGCGTGGCAGCTGGTCGTCCGCGAGCACCTTCGGGTGCTCGCCGATCCGCTCACGGAGCATGGTCACCAGTGCGTGCAACTGCTCGAGGGTGGTCTCGTACCTGACGCCGATCGTGTGGAGGAAAAGTGACTGCTCCCGCTCGGTGAAGTTCGTCACCGTGGACTTCGCGATGTTGGCGTTGGGGACGTTGAACAGGGTGCCGTCGAGCTTGCGGATCCGGGTCGATCGCTGGCCGATCGCTTCGACATGCCCGCGCACCCCGCCGAACTCGACGAGGTCGCCGACGCGGAACGGCTTGTCGGCGTACAGGGTGAAGCCGCCGAGCACGTTCTCCACGGTGCTCTGTGCGGCCAAGCCGATGATCACGCTCCCCGCCCCGAGACCCGTGAGGAGCCCGAGTGCGGGGATTCCGAGGTCGTCGGCGCCGACCAACAGGACGCCGGCCACCGCGATCACTCCGGCGAAGCGGGAACTCAGCCGGACCAGGTTCTCGTCGTAGCGCTCGCCCGCGATGACCGGTGTGGCGATCACCCACTCCGCCATCAGGCGGATGAGGAGCCATGTGAACCAGGCGACGCCGATCGTCGCGATCGTGCTGCTCGACAACTGCACGATCTCCGCGAAATCGCCACTGACGTTGAGCTGTTCGGCGATGTACGTCCGCCCCGTGCCGGTCAGCACGAACAGGACGATCGGCGTCGTCGTCGCCCACAGGTACCCGGACACCGTCCCTCTCTCCCCACGAGTGCCGATGAGCCGGTGCCACAGTGCCACCACCACCAACGCGGCGAGGAGCACCACGACGACGGCTGCGATCTTCCAGAGAGGTGTTCCCAGCACGATCTCGTCGAATCGCTCGGGGAGCGCGTCGACGAGCACCGACGGGACGAAGCGCCCGGTGTAGTCGATGTCGGTCGCGCGCCAATCGGTGATCTCCCGGTCGGTGGCCAGGACGGGCTGCCCGTCGACCTGTTCCCGCCACCCCGGCAGCTGCTCGACCGTTCGTGCGGAGAAGACCCACCTTCCCGGCGGGATGCTGTCCTCGAGGCGGACCAGGGTGATCGCGGTGCCGGGCAGCACCCAGAACGTCAGCTCGTCGTCGTCGACCTCGGTCTCGTCGGGGATGCTCGCCAGAGGCGGCAGCGGGACCCGCAGCAAGATGTCGGCCAACGAGACGAACGATTGGGTGACTCGGCCGGCGCGCGCCGTGTCGGGCACCTCCGAGAAGTCGAACAGCACCTCGGTCGCGGACAGCGCCTCCCTGGCGCGCTTGCGCGTCGTGTCGGACGGGTTCTCGAGCGCCACCAGGGCGGCCCGCTCGGCTTCCACGGTCTGGTCGAGGAACGACGAGAACGTGGCGCGCGGACTCGTGGTGTCGAGTGGTTCGAGCGGGCTCTCCTGGGCGGAGACCGCGAGGGCACTGGCCAGAACACCCGCCATCGCGAGGGCGATGGCGAGGACCGGCAGTGCCGTAGCGGCTCCGGCACGGTGCCGAGTCGTCGAGCTGCTCCCCATGACCGGGTCCAGGGTATGCACCGGTCTCCCGCTGTGCCTACACCCGTCGGCGATCTGGAGGTGCTCCGCACTCGGTCATCACGTCTCGGGACCCCGGCCCGCGGCCGTGTGGTGCTCGGTCCGCGAGGGGGATTGACGGGATTGGCGCGGTGGCGGCCGGGGCACGCTCGAGCCATGAGACGACACCGAACCACCATGTCCCTTGCCGCCGTGGTCCTGCTCGCCGGGGCGGCCGCAGCCTGCGACGACGACACCCAGGACTCGGTCGAGGACGACGTCGAGACCGCCGTCACCGAGGTCGTCGACGCCCTCGACGAAGCGAGCGAGGACGTCGTCGAGCTGGCGGCCCGCAACTTCGCCGCCATCCAGGGTGAGCAGGAGTTCGAGTCGGCCGGCCACACGATCGAGGGTGACCTGGCCTGCGAGGCCGACGCGACCGACGACCTCACAGCGGTCGAGATCGACTGCACCGGTACGACCGTGGACGGCGGCGAGGCCTCGATGACGGGCACCACCTCGGAGTTCCCGGGTGCGTCGATCGACGAACTCGACGGTGACTTCGTCGGCACGGTCGACGGCACCGAGGTCTTCAGTACCGAACGCCTGGGCGGGTGAGCCATGGCCATCACGGTCACCACGATCGAGACCCCGAGCCTCGGTAACCGGAGCTACCTCGTCCACGACGGCGACGTGGGCGTCGTGATCGACCCCCAACGTGACATCGAACGTGTCCTCGCAGCAGCGCGAGATGCGCGCGTGAGGATCACCCACGTGTTCGAGACCCACGTCCACAACGACTACGTGAGCGGCGGCCTCGCACTCAGCAGACGGGTCGGTGCGGTCTGCTGTGTGGCCGAGGCCGAACGGGTGACGTTCGACCGGCTCGCGATCGCCGACGGCATCTCGCTCGACGTCGGCACGATGACCGTCGAGGTCATGGCCACACCCGGTCACACCCACCACCACCTCGCGTTCGTCGTGCACGACACCACGCCGACGACGCCTCGACCCGTCGCGGTGTTCACCGGCGGCTCGCTGCTCTACGGCACCGTGGGACGCACCGACCTGCTCGGTGACGCCGACGCCGAGCCGTTGACGCGCGCGCAGTGGCGTTCGGCGCGGAGGCTGGTCGATCAGCTCCCCGACGACGTGCAGGTGTATCCGACCCACGGCTTCGGCAGCTTCTGCTCCTCGACACCTGGGGCCGATCGCAGCGAGGGCACCATCGCCGACGAACGCCTCGAGAACCCCGCCGCCACCATCGACGACGAGGACGAGTTCGTGCAGGAGTTGCTGGCGGGCCTCACCGACCACCCGGCCTACTACGCGCACATGGATCCGCTGAACCGCGCCGGCGCGTTCGAGGCCGACCTGTCGCCGTTGGCGCCGATCAGCGCCCACGAGCTGCGTCACCGGTTGGAGCACGGTGAATGGGTGGTCGACGTGCGCGATCGCCGAGCCTTCGCCGCCGAGCACCTCGCCGGCACCGTCGGTGTCGAGCTCTCGAATTCCTTCGCCACCTACGTCGGCTGGCTGCTGCCGTGGGGGATGCGGCTGACGCTGCTCGGATGGGTCGACGACGACATCGCCGAGGCGCAGCGGCAACTGGCGCGTATCGGTATCGATCGCCCGGCGAACCGCGGCGTCGGCCCGGTGGAGGACCTGGCCGGCGACCGGCCGGTCATCGGCTATCCGATCGCCGACTTCCGAGCCCTGTCCGATCGTCTGCGGGCGGGCGACGGCTCGGACCGAACGGCCGAGGTGGTCGACGTGCGACGGCTCGACGAGTTCCACGAGCGCCGCCTGGAACGGGCTCACCACGTCGCGCTGCACGAGCTGGAGGACAACCTGCACCGTCTGCCGCCCGGGGAGCTGTGGGTCCACTGCTCGACCGGTGCCCGGGCATCGATCGCGGCGAGCATCCTGCAACGTGCGGGTCACCCCGTGGTGCTGATCGACGACGACCTCGACAACGCGCCGGCCCATCTCCTCGCCACCGACTGATTCGATCGAGGATGCCTCGTCGCGCCGGCGGGGCACCTGTCAGTCCGGGATCCAGCCGCTGGGTTGGCGGTAGCCGCTGCCGGTCCGGCAACCACCGAGCTGTGACAACAGCGGGTACGGGTTGACGCCGGCACCGCCGTCGGGGTGGATCTCGAAGTGCAGGTGAGGGAACCCCGAATTGCCGGTGTTGCCCATGAAGCCGATGATCTGACCTGCTTGCACCCGTGAGCCGACGCGCAGGTCGGGGGCGAAGTCGGCCAGATGAGCGTAGAAGTAGTAGGTGCCGCTCCCGTCATCCGCCGTCAGCCACCAGGCGTTGCCGGCGCGCCGGCCCGGCTGGTCCCATGCCCGCCGGGTCAGGGTGCCGTCGACGAACGTGCGGCACCCGACGCGACCGTTGCCGTCGACGAACCGATCGGCAGGCAGACGACATCGCCGGGGTGGAGTACGACATCGGTCGAGGCGTCGTTGGCGGCGAACAGCGACCGCATCGGCACCTCGGCGTCGCGGGCGATGCCGAACCACGTGTCGCCGGCTCCCACGAGGTGGGTGGCGAGCCCGGTGGTCGTACAGGTGCGGGAGCCGGCAGCGGCCGGGGTCGGTGCCGGTAGGGCTGCGGCGGTCACGGTCGACGCCGTCGTGACCAGCATCGAGGCGACGAGGCGGCGCAGTCGTCGGGTGCGGGTGGGTGCGGGCACGTGGAACTCCTGACTCCGCCCACCACGCACCGTAGTGGAGTTACCGCCCGGAGTGCACGTCGGGCGACGACGCCACCGTCAGGTGTCGCCGAGTGTCAGCTCGCGGACGCGAGCGAGCAGCACTTCGAGCGCCGGGCGGTTGAGCCCGCCCTCGGGGATGATGACGTCGGCGTAGCGCTTGCTCGGCTCGATGAAGCGTTCGTGGGCGGGCCGGACCGTGGTCAGGTACTGCTCGATCACGAACTCGGGGGTGCGACCGCGTTCGGCGACGTCGCGTTGCAGTCGGCGGATCAACCGGATGTCGGCGGCGGTGTCGACGAAGATCTTCAGGTCGAATCGTTGCCGCAGCGTGCGATCCCAGAAGACGAGGATCCCATCGACGACGACGATCCGGGCGGGCACGACCATGCGCACCCGATCGCTGCGGTTGTGCTGGGCATAGTCGTAGACCGGCACGGGCACTGACGCGCCGTTGGCCAGCGCGGCCAGGTGGTCGTTGAGCAGCGCCCAGTCGAACGCGTCGGGATGGTCGTAGTTGACCGCCCGCCGCTCCTCGATCGGGGCGTCGCCCAGGTCGAGGTAGTACGAGTCGAGTTCGATCAACGACAGGTGGTCCTCGCCGGTGAGCGCGGCGAGGCGCTCGGTCACGGTCGTCTTGCCGGAACTGCTGCCGCCGGCGATGCCGATCATGAACGGTCGTTGCACCGGCCGCACGCTAGCCACCGGTGCTGCTCGCTGTCCCGGCCGCGGTGGGCGGTCGTCGCCGTGATCAACTCTTGACCACAAAGAGTGTTCAGCCCATTGCTCAGAGTGGCCCCAGTCTCTACTGTCGTCACAGCGGCCCCCACCACCACACGAAGGCGGAATCGTGCTCGGACAGCTTCTCGACGAAGAACGAATCGAACACCCCGGCGAACTCGCCTCGCCCTGGCCGGCTCCCGGCGGCCCCACCGGCGCACTGCCCGGCGGCGCCGTGGCCGACGGCGCCCGAGCGCACGTGTCGCCGCTACTGCAACCACCAGTGGTCCCTCCGGCATCCGCGTTCGGCGTCGGCGCCGCGTCGCTCGCCAGCGCACCGCTCGGTCGCCGCGGCATGTTGGCGGCGATCGCCGGTTCCACCGTTGGCCTCGCCGTGCTCATGTCGGGCTGCGCCGACGGCGCCGTCGACGAGGCCGTCGCCAAGTCGCGCACGGCCGACGCGACGCTGCCGGATCGCAAGCTCACGCCGACGCAGACGAAGCCCGTGCCGTCGCCGACGTCGTCGCAGCCGCTCGGGCCACCCGCTCCGTCCGCGCCGACGACGCCCGCCGCCACCCCGACGGGGTCGGCGCCCAAGGCCGGTGGCGCACCCGCAGTGGCGCCAGCGTCAGCGGCTCCGGCCGCTGCGCCCGCCGCCCCGTCGGCGGCGCCGACGCCCGCCCCGCCGGCTCCCGCCCCGGCTCCCGCGCCACCGCCCCCCGCCAACCCCGCTCCGGCACCAGCCCCCGCTCCGACCCCGCCGGCTCCGGCACCGACCCCGCCGGCTCCGGCACCGACCCCACCTCCCGCAGCACCCACGCCGCCACCACCTCCGCCTCCAGGTCCGACGGCCGAGGAACTCGATGCGATGCACCGGGTACAGCTGCTCAGCAAGGTCACCTACGGTCCCACCGCCGCCGAGGTCGAGCAGGTCGCCTCGCTCGGGCCGGTCGCGTTCCTCGACCGGCAGCTGTCGATCCCGCCGGCCGACACGACCGACGTGCTCACCGGCACCCACAGCCTCGACGCCGACATCGCCACCCGCTACCAGCTGTACAACCGTCAGAACAACGACCGGCCCGCGAAGGAACTCCGCCACGCGGCGGTGATCCGGGCCGCCCGTCACGAGGGCCAACTCGCCGAGCGGATGGTGGAGTTCTGGACCAACCACTTCAGCACCTACTCGGGCAACAGCGACAAGAACGTCCGCTACGCCGCAGCGAGCGACGACCGCGACGTCATCCGCGCCCACGCGATGGGCCGGTTCGCCGACCTGCTCCTCGCCAGCGCCCGCAGCGTCAGCATGCTGCTGTACCTCGACAACCACCGCTCGACCGGGAACCGTCCGAACCAGAACTACGCCCGCGAGATCATGGAGCTCCACACGATGGGTGCCTCCAACGGCTACGACGAGGACGACGTGGAGCAGGTCGCCCGGATCTTCACCGGATGGGGCCTCGCCGGTGAACTCGACACCGACGGCCTGCGCTTCGACTACCGCCCCGACCGCCACTTCACCGGTGCGTGCGAGGTCACCATCGTGCACCCCGACGGCTCGGTCGACACCTTCTCGACCCCCGAACGTCCCGGTGGCGTCGGGGGTGAACAGGACGGCATCGACTTCGTCAACTGGCTCGCCCGCCGACCCAACACGGCCAACTACCTGGCGACGAAGCTCGTGCGCCGGTTCGTCGCCGACGACCCGCCACCGTCACTCGTGGCGTCGGCGGCCGAGGTGTACCTGGCCAACGACACCGCCATCGTGCCGGTGCTGCGCCACATCCTGACCAGCCGCGAGTTCATCGCCAGCCAGGCGCCGAAGGTCAAGTCGCCCTTCGAGCTGCTCGTGTCGATGGTGCGGGCAACCGGTGCCACGATCGACCCCGAGTTCTCCAACGAGAACGACCGCCCCGCCGCCCGCACGATCAGCGACCACCTGAGCCGACTCGGGCAGAGCATGTGGGCGTGGCCGACACCGGACGGCTTCCCCGACGACCGGAACTTCTGGATCACGACCAGCACCACCCTGCGGCGCTGGGAGCTGGCGGGGCGCTTCGGCAACGACAACCTGAACGGCTTCACCATCGACGCCGCCGCCCTGCTGCCGGACCCGATGCCGGAGACGATCGACCTCGTCGTGCGGGCCCTCGCCGCCCGCTTCGGCATTCCCATCACCCAGACCGACGTCGCCGCGATCACCGAGTTCCTCGGCGTCGCCACCGACACCCCGGTCGCCGACGTGGCGCTGATGCAGGGCCTCGGCGACGTGATCGGCCTGTTGTTGTCCTTCCCTGCGAACCAGTACCGCTGAGATCAGGAGTCGTCATGTCGCACCGCTGCACCACCTGCACCCCACCGGAGCGCAAGCGTCTCTCGCGCCGAGCCGTCCTGAAGGGCGTCGGCGCCGTGGGAACAGTGGCCGTCGCCGCCCCCGGCTGGGGCAGCATGGCGTTCGCCTCGAACAACGCCACCCGGGTCGGCGACGTCGTCGTCAACATCTTCCTGCGTGGCGGCATGGACGGGCTCTCGGTCGTCGTGCCCCGCAACGAGGCCACCGGTGCCGATCACCTCGCCGCTGCCCGACCGACGTTGGCCGTCGACCCGGCGTCGGTGATCCCCCTCACCGAGGACTTCGGGCTCCACCCGATGATGGCGCCGTTGATGAACGTGTGGAACACCGATCGCCTCGCGTTGATCCCGGCGGCCGGGTTCCCCGACAACGACCGGAGCCACTTCGCCGTCCAGCGCAAGATGGACGAGGGCCTCGACAACGGTGTGGTCGGCTCGGGTTGGCTCGCCCGGCACCTCGACAACACCGTGTCGCCCGGCCCGGACGGCCTGCGCGCGGTGTCGTTGCCGAATGGTCAGCGCAGCCTGTCCGGCTCGTCGGTCGCCGTCACGCTCAGGAGCACCGACACGTTCCGTGTCGACGGTTTCCGCAACAACGGCGACAGTGGCGCCATGGTGCGCGCGGCGCTGCAGGACCTGCACGCAGTCGACCCCGGCAGCGTCGTCAACTCGCGGGCCCACGAGGCGCTGGTCGCCCTCGACGTCGTCAACAACGCCCCCACGTCGGACCCGGCGAACGCGGCGGTCTATCCGACCGGCGGGCGCGGCCGCAACACCGGGCGCGTCCTCGCCGAGGTCGCCGAGCTCATCCGGGCCGATGTGGGCCTCGAGGCGGTGGCGACCGAGGCCAACTTCGGTTGGGACCTCCACGACAACTTCGGCAACCAGACCGATGGTCGCCAGGCGCAGAACCTCAACGCCCTCGCCGAGGTGCTGGCCGCCTTCGCCCAGGACCTCGGCAGCGACATGGACCGCGTCACCGTCGTGGTGATGACCGAGTTCGGCCGGACGTTCCGCCAGAACGGCGGCGCCGGCGTCGACCACGGTCGCGCCAGCACGATGTTCGTCATGGGTGGTGGGATCCGCGGTGGGCTCTACGGCGACTGGCCGGGTCTCGCCCCCGACGACATCGACCGCAACGGCCTGCGGGTCACCGTCGACTACCGGACGGTGCTCGCCGACGTCCTCCAGCATCGCCTCGTCACCGGCAACATGGGAGCGGTCCTGCCCGGCTTCGTCGACGATCCCGACCGGCGTCTCAACCTCGCACTGCCGTTGGCCGTCAACGCCTGAGCAGCCCCGTCTCGAAGGGGTGCTTGTATTGCGGGCGCCGTTGCGGGCAACCTGTGCGGTGATGCTCGACGAACGCTCCGCCGCCATGCTCGATTTCGAACGGGCATGGTGGAACCACGACGAACCACGTGACCAGGTCATCCGCGCGCGGTTCCAGTGTTCGCCGGAGGAATACCATGCGGAACTGACCAAGGTGCTCGACGACCCGGCCGCGATGGACCACGACCCGCTCGTGGTGCGTCGACTCAAGCGGCTGCGCCTGAGAGCCCGTAAGGCTCGTCTCGACGGCATGGCGTCCACCGGGGCAGGAGAGGGAACGCACGCATGACCTACGACGACCCCAACGAATCGACCCAACCGTCGGCCCCGGCCGCCCGATCACCGCGCCAGGGCATCGGTGGTTCGCCGCTCGGCTCGACGATCAGCATCGTGCTCGCCGTCCTCGCCGTCGTGGTCGGGTTCCTCATCCTGCAGAACATCACCGACGACGGCGGCGGCAGTGACGCCGGCGGCGGCGTCGTCCCGACGGAGTCGACCGTCCCGAGCACCGTCGACGAGTCCACGACCACGACCAGCAGCACGCTCCCACCCCTCGTCACGCAGGGGGCCACGGTCGTCGTCGCCAACTCGAGCGGCGTGCCCGGCTCGGCCGGACGCATGAGCGACGAGCTCGCCGACGCCGGCTTCACGATGGCCGCGGCGACGAACTCCGACGGCATCGGTCTGGAGCAGTCGATCGTCTACTACGACCCGGCCAACGCCGCCGCGCTCGACGTCGCCAACTCCGTGGCCCGCGTGATGGGTGACCTGACGGTCGAGACCGTGCCGTCGCCTCCGCCGGTCGAGGGCGGTGATCTCGGCGACGCCAGTGTCGTGGTGATGCTCGGCACCGCTCAGTCCGACCGGACGCTCGAGGAGTTGGCCCCCGAGACCGCGGTCGCGCCACCGCCCGTCGCCGGTGGTGACACCGCAACCGGCACCACGGTCGACGACACGACCGGCTGAGTCAGCGCCCCAACCAGTCGGCCACGGCGCGCTCGACGCTCTGTTTGGGCCGCGCCATCGCGACGCTCGTTCCGACGACATCGGTGAGGGACACGACCTCCAGGCCGCGCCGATCGGTGTGCGGCGCCACCGAGCCGACGACGGCCAGCGCGTCGAGGTCCATCTCGACGGCGATGTCGAGCACGCCCCCGACGACCTTTCCGGCGAAGCTGGTGGCGTCGAGGCGGCCCTCGCCGGTGATGACGAGGTCGGCTCCCTCCAGGTGGTCGTAGAGGTCGAGTTCGTCGGCGACGAGTTCGAAGCCGGGGAGCAGCGTCCCGCCCAGCGCCGCCAATGCCCCTCCGAGGCCTCCCGCGGCGCCACCGCCGGCGACCTCGGTGACGTCGTAGCGGAAGTCGTCGGCGAACATCTGCACCAGTCGCTCCAGCCGCCGGGTGAGCATCTTGACCTCGGCATCGGTGGCGCCCTTCTGGGGTGCGAAGACCCGGGCAGCGTCGGTGAAGGTGGTGGTCACGTCGCAGGCGACGAGCAACTCGACCTGCTTGAGGCGGGCGATGGCGTTGATCGCCCGGATCGCTCCGAACCCACCGTCGGTCGTGGCCGAACCGCCGAGGCCGACGATGATCCGCCGCGCCCCGGCGTCGAGGGCGTGGTCGATCAGCTCGCCCGCACCCGTGGTCGTGGCGTCGAGTGGCCGGTTGCCGTCGGCGCCACCGACGAGCGTCAGCCCGCAGGCCCGTGCCATCTCGATCACGGCGGTGCCCTTCGAGAGGCGCCACCTCGCGTCGACCGGATCGCCGAGCGGCCCGGTGACGGTCGAGGTGCGATTGGCGCCGCCGAGGGCGTCGAGCAGCCCGTCACCGCCGTCGGCCATCGGCACCTCGACGCAGTCGATGCCCGCCTCCCAGCAGGCGTGCCCGATGGCCGCGGCGATCTCGGCAGCGGTCGCCGTTCCCTTGAACTTGTCGGGCGCAGCGACGACACGACGAATCCGGCGAGAGGCGGCCACGATGGCGACGCTACCTGCCGCGCTCCTCGTCGATTGTCGACCACGTCGCTCGGGTATGGCGCCGGTAGCATCGCCTCCATGGCAGTGACCGTCCGCATCCCCACCACCATGCGCCCGTTGACCGGAGGAGACAAGCAGGTGCAGGTCGAGCCCGGCACCCTCGCCGATGTCGTGGCTGCACTCGAGGCCGCGCATCCCGGCCTCGGTGATCGGCTGGTGGACGACGACGGGTCGCTGCGCAAGTTCGTCAACGTGTTCGTCGACGACGACGACGTGCGGTACCTCGACGGCCTCGACACCAAGGTCGACGACGGCATCACCGTGTCGATCATCCCGGCGGTTGCCGGCGGCTGACCGCTCACCCACGCCGACGCGCCCCGACGTCTGCGGCGTGTACTGGTCGGCCCGTCTCAACAGGTCTGCGCCGCAAACGGAGAGGGTCCGTCGCGGTTGCGCGGTTAGCAGTCGCAGTCGTAGAGTGCTAACCGGTATCACCCACGAAACCGTCCAACGGAGGACACACACACCATGGCGAAGATGATCGCATTCGACTCCGAGGCGCGCCGAGCGCTCGAAGCCGGGATGAACCAGTTGGCCGACGCCGTGCGCGTCACGCTCGGCCCCAAGGGTCGCAACGTCGTGCTCGACAAGAAGTGGGGCGCCCCCACCATCACGAACGACGGCGTGTCGATCGCCAAGGACATCGAACTCAAGGACCCCTACGAGCGCATCGGTGCCGAACTCGTCAAGGAGGTCGCGAAGAAGACCGACGACGTCGCCGGTGACGGCACCACCACCGCCACCGTGCTCGCCTGGACGATGGTCCGCGAGGGGCTGCGCAACCTCGCCGCCGGGGCCAATCCGATGGGCCTCAAGCGGGGCATCGAGGCCGGTGTGGCCGCCGCCGTCGAGTCGATCGAGTCGAACTCGATCGAGGTCGACTCCACCCAGCAGATCTCCCAGGTGGCGGCGATCTCGTCGGCCGACCAGGAGATCGGCGACATGATCGCCCAGGCGATCGACAAGGTCGGCAAGGACGGCGTCATCACCGTCGAAGAGGGCCAGACCTTCGGCATGGAGATGGACCTCGTCGAGGGCATGCGCTTCGACAAGGGCTACCTGTCGCCGTACATGGTCACCGACACCGAGCGCATGGAGGCGTCGTTCGACGATCCGTACCTGCTGTTCGTCTCGTCGAAGATCTCCACGATCCGCGACCTGGTACCGGTGCTCGAGAAGATCATGCAGACCGGCCGCCCGCTCGTGATCGTGGCCGAGGACGTCGACGGCGAGGCGCTCGCCACGCTGGTCGTCAACAAGATCCGCGGCACGTTCAAGTCGGCGGCCGTCAAGGCGCCCGGCTTCGGCGAGCGCCGCAAGGCGATGCTGCAGGACATGGCGACCCTCACCGGCGCCCAGGTCATCAGCGAAGACGTCGGGCTCAAGCTCGAGAACGTCACGCTCGACCTGCTCGGTGAGGCCAAGCGCGTCGTGATCACCAAGGACGAGACCACCATCGTCGACGGTGCCGGCTCCGAGGACGACATCACGGGTCGCATCAACCAGATCAAGGCCGAGATCGAGAACACCGACTCCGACTACGACCGCGAGAAGCTCCAGGAGCGTCTCGCCAAGCTGACCGGCGGCGTCGCCGTGCTCAAGGTCGGCGCCGCGACCGAGGTCGAGCTCAAGGAGAAGAAGCACCGCATCGAAGACGCGGTGTCGACCACGAAGGCCGCCATCGAAGAGGGCGTCGTCGCCGGCGGCGGGGTCACGCTGCTGCGTGCCGTCGACGCCGTCACAGCGTTGGCCGACGGTCTCGAGGGCGACGAGGCGACCGGCGCCCGTCTCGTGGCGACATCGCTCGAGGGTCCGATCAAGCAGATCGCCGAGAACGCCGGCGTGAACGGCGGCGTCGTGATCGCCAAGGTGCGCGAGCTGTCGGGCAACGAGGGCTACAACGCGGCGACCGGTGAGTACGAGGACCTCGTGAAGATCGGCGTCATCGACGCGGCGAAGGTCACCCGCTCGGCGCTGCAGAACGCCGGATCGATCGCGGCGCTCTTCCTCACCACCGAGGTCGTCATCGTCGACAAGCCGGAGAAGGAACCCGCCATGCCGATGGGCGGCGGGGACATGGACTTCTGATCCCCACCTGACGCCACCCGTCCCCCACCCGTTCCACCCGAACGCGTGAACACATGGTCGCCCTGCGGCGCCATTTGTTCACGCGTTCGGCGCGTGCGGGGGCGGTGTCGGCGACGGGGTGCGTAGCCTGACCGCATGCGTATGGAAGCCGGTCTCAGCGTCGTCCACCTCTTCGCCCAGCCCACCCCGTCACTCGATCGTGAAGCGGTGGTCGCCGCCGTCAAGGCCGCCGAGGCCGACGAGTGCCAGGTGATCACCGCCGCGATGCTCGGGCACAAGGCCGACGTCGCCTTCATGGCGTTGGCACCCGACTGGCGCACCCTGCGCACGCTGCAGACGTCGCTGCAGCGTGCCGGGCTCGACGTGGTCGACAGCTACGTGTCGATCACCGAGGTCAGCGAGTACGCGAAGGGCATGCCCGAGCACATGCTGCGGGCCCGCCTGTACCCCGAGCTCCCACCCGAGGGGCTCTCGGCGTTCTGCTTCTACCCGATGAGCAAGAAGCGCGAGGCGCACGCCAACTGGTTCGCCACCCCCTACGACGAGCGCAACGCCATGATGATGGAGCACGGCAAGAGCGGGCGCACCTTCGCCGGCCGGGTCACGCAGCTCGTCACCGGCTCGACCGGCCTCGACGACTTCGAATGGGGCGTGACGCTCTTCGCCGCCAGCCCCGATGTGATCAAGGAGGTCGTCTACACGATGCGCTTCGACACCGGCTCGGCGCTGTACGGCGAGTTCGGCGCGTTCTTCGTCGGCTACCTCGACTTCATCGAGAACATCCTCTGAGCCGCGGCGGCGGTTCAGCCGCCGACGGTGATCGTCCGGTCGAACACGTCCTCGCCGTCGGCGTCGAAGACGAAGCGGTCGAACACCGCCCGGGACGTCTCGCCGTTCCGCCCGATCTCGGTGAGGCCCGTCGGCCCGTCGTAGTCGATCTGCCGATCGTCGCCGATGGCGCCGACGCACGCCGTGAAGGTCCGACAGGCGAGACCGCTCGAGCTCACCGACGGGATCTCGGAGGCGATGTCGCGCGGTGCGTCCGAACCCGCCCGAACGGCGGCGAGCGCCACGAGGTTGACGCAGTCGTAGGCATTGGTGGCGAACAGCCCGGGAGGGTCGAACGGTTCGTTCGGGTCGTTCGACGCCGCCTCCGGCGCCAGTCCGACGATCTTGCGGCGCAGCTGCGCGTCGAGGTTGGCGATGCGCTCCGGGTTGCTCGGATTGCGCAGCGCGTCGTTGACGAGAACGGTGGTGAGGCGACTGGAGTCGACCTCGTCGAGGGCCTCGAGGAATCGGGTCCCGTCGTCGCCGTCGGCGAGGACCACGGCCACGGTCGCCGTCGATGCGGCGAGCTGGCGGGCCTCGTCGGTCAGGTCGTCGTCGCGGTCGGTGAACCCGATCGTCTGCGCGACCGAGATCGCACCTCTCGTCATCGACGACTCGACAGCGTCGGCGAACTCGCGACCGTAGGCGTCGTCGACGTACACGATCGCGGCCTCCAGTGCTCCGGTCTGGTCGGCGACCGCGGCGATCGCCTGGGCCTGCAGCGAGTCGCTCGGGATCGTCCGGAAGAACAGGCCGTCGTCGGGGAACTCGTCGAGGGCCAGCGCGCTGGCGGTCGGCGAGCACGCGACCACTCCGGCGGAAGTGATCTCGCCGAGCGTGCCCAGCGCGACGGTCGACGACCCGGGGCCGACGATCGCGTCGACGTCGTCGCCGAGCAGTGACTGGATCGCCGCCTCCGCCGACCCGGTCGTCGATCCCTCGTCGGCCACGATGCCGCGCACCCGTCGCCCGAGCACGCCCCCGGCAGCGTTGATCCGGTCGATCGCCAGCTCGGCGGCCGCGACCATCGGCTCCCCCAGCAGGGTGTCGCTCGTCGGCAGCAGGACGCCGATCACGAGCGTGCCATCGCCCTCCGACTCGACGCTGACCGTGGTCGTCGGCGCCGGCAGCGAGGTCGGTGCCACACTGTCGTCGTCGGCGGAGCAGGCCGCCAGGACGAGGCTCGTTGCCACGAGGACGAGGAGCGCTCGACGCGAGAAGGTCACAGCGTTGCAGCGTAGGAGAGCACGGTGCTTCGTCGCTGGCAGGCTGGCAGTGGTCCGACGCCGAAGGTGTGCGAGTGCGCGCTCGCCGTGATGATCGTGGCGGGGCGATCAAGATTCCGTGTGGATTGCCCCGCTCCCGGGCTCGGGCGACGACGTCGTCGAGGAGCTCGAGGGCAACGAAGTGTCGGCCGGCTTCGCCATCCGGGCGCTTCGTCCACGGGCGATGTCGCTCGCGACCGGCGGGACCTATTCGCCGTGGCCCGACGCCGTCGCACGGGCGGACGGCGCGCTCGGCACCGACGACGCGACGTTGGCCGCTGTTGCGACGGCCTTCGGACGTCTGTCGATGATCTGGCAGACGGTGCTCTGGCACCGTCTGGTCGACAGGGAGCCCGCAGCGTCGATCGCCGCCACGATCGGGCGGACCCCCGCCGAGGTCGTGGCCGTCGAGTCGGCGGCGGAGCGCGGGCTGTTCGAGACCTACCTGGCGGTCGAGATGGAGACCGAGGGACTCGTCGCTCCGGCATGCCGACCGATGGTCGGCCTCCTCGGCGCCTACGCCAGCGGCACGCTCGCCGCCGCCCAGCGACGAGACGTCGAAGCACACCTCGGCTCCGCCGATCCGGCCCCGTCGGACGGCGCAGTGTGCGCGGCCTGCCGCCGGCGCCTGGGATTGCGCGACCGCCTCGGTGCCGTCGTGCCGGCAGTGCTCGTGCCCGGCATCGCGACGATGGGCGTCGACCGGTACCAGCAGGCGGTGGGTGCCGGAGCAGTCGCCGGAGCGTCGGCACTGGCCGCGCAGCGTACCGATCGCGCCAACCGTCGAGCCCGAGTCGGCGCCGCCGTCGCCGTGGTCGCGGCGTTGCTGATCGCGGTCCTGCTGATCCGCAGCCCGTTCGGCGATCTCGACGGCGAGATCGCCGACCCGATCGGCCGGGCGGGTACGACGACGGCGCCGGTGACGACCTCGCCCGTGACCGGGCCGCCCGGGCCACCCGGTCCGTCGGCGCCGCCGAGCCGGATCGAGCTCGTCTTCCCGGGTGCGCCCCAGGGCATCGCCTACGTGCCCGGAGGACCCGCCGTGAGCGTCGGGCTGGTGCTGACGGTTCCGGCTCCGGTCTACCGCAACGGCACCGGCACGATCGACGCCGCGCTGACCAACGAGACCGACAGCGAGCGCAGTATCGACTTCGTCGTGCGACCGTCGGCGGGGGTGTCGTTCGACGAACTCGCCGACGGCCACGGCACCTGCGCCACCGAGGGCCCCGGTGCCCAGTGCACGCTCGACCTCGCCGCCGGTGCGACGACGGTGCTGTCGTTGCGCTTCGCGCTGGACACGACGGTGTCGGATCGGCTCCTCGTCGTACCGAGCATCGCCGCCGAGGTCGTCGACGTGCCGATCGAGACCGTGTCCGGCCTCGTGCTCGGGCTCGTGGGTCGCGGCGAGTTGGCGACGACCGGCAACACGCTCGGTCCGTGCCCGCCGACGGAGTGCGCCGACGGCGCGCGCAACGAGTCCGAGGCGGCGCTCGCCATTCCGGCCGGCGCCGACGTCGACGAGGCCGTCCTGGTCTGGTCCGGTCCCGACGCCGACGCTGCCGGGGCGGCCTCGGTGACGCTGAGGCTCCCCGGCGACGCGACGGCGTTGCCCGTCGACGCGCAACGACGTGACGGCGACGGCGGATTCACCGCCGGCGCCGGGGCGCGGGGCGTCGGCAC
>JAWLFC010000172.1:0-4283 GCA_041685755.1 Ilumatobacteraceae bacterium | reverse complement strand
GCCACGTTCGCCCGGGCCACGTCGAGCGCATCGACGCTGGCGTCGGTGATCCACACCGTCGTACCCTGGCGGGGCAGCTCGACGGCCATCGACAGCCCGATGGCGCCCGAACCCGTCCCGAGATCGGCGACGACCCGAGTCGGACCCACCGTCGCTGCCTTGTCCAGCGCCACCTCGGCGACGAGTTCGGTCTCCGGACGAGGGATCAGCACCCGCCGGTCGACGGCGAGCGTGATGCGGCGGAAGCTCCACTCCCCGAGGACGTACTGCAACGGCTCGCCGGTGCGGAGGCGCGCCGTCATCGCGTCGAGGTGGCTCACCATGCGCACGGTGGCCTCCTCGTCGAGGCGGGCGAGGAAGTCGTCTCCGTCGGCCGACGCCGAGGCCACCTCGCACAGCCAGCGGGCCTGCACCCGATCGCCGACGGCGGCGGCCGTTTCGCGCCACAGCTGCCGCCAGGTGACGGTGTCGTCGTTCATCAGCCCTCGGCGAGGAGGCGGGAGCGTTCGTCGGCGGCGAGCGCGTCGACGACGACCTGCAGGTCACCGGCGAGGATGGCCGACAGCCGGTACACGGTGAAGCCGATGCGATGGTCGGTCACCCGGTTCTCCTTGAAGTTGTAGGTGCGGATCTTCTCGCTCCGACCGCCCCCGCCGACCTGCGAACGGCGTTCGGCCGACAGCTCGTCGTGACGTTCACGTTCGGCCAACTCGAACAGCCGTGCCCGCAGCACCAGCATCGCCCGCGCCTTGTTCTGCAGCTGCGAGCGTTCGTCCTGCATCGACACGACGACACCGGTCGGACGATGGGTGATGCGGACCGCGGAGTCGGTGGTGTTGACGCTCTGGCCGCCGGGTCCACTGGCCCGGAACACGTCGACGTCGAGATCTCGCTCGTCGATCGTCACGTCGACCTCGTCGGCCTCGGGCAGCACGGTGACGGTCGCCGACGAGGTGTGGATGCGTCCCTGGCTCTCGGTGACGGGCACACGCTGCACCCGGTGCGGCCCGCCCTCGTACTTCAGGTTGCGCCAGGCCGTGTCGCCGCTGACCTCGAAGGTGACCTCGTTCAGACCGCCCATCTCGCTCGGCGACGACGACAGCGTGGTGACCTTCCACTTGTTGGTGGCGGCGTAGGCCAGGTACATCTCGTAGAGGTCACGGGCGAACAGGTTGGCCTCTTCTCCCCCTTCGGCGCCGCGGATCTCGACGATCACGTTGCGTCCGTCGTGGGGATCGGTCGGCAGCATCAGCTCGCGCAGCTCGGCCTCGATCGCTGCGAGGTCGGCCTCGGCATGGTCGATCTCGGCGGCGAGCATCTCCCGCTCGGCGCCGCTGGCCCCGACGAGCATCTCGCGCGCCGCGGCGGCGTCGGCGGCACGGCCGACGTGGCGCCGGTAGGCCTCGACGACCGGACCGAGCTCGGTGTACCGCCTCGACAACCGGCGGAGCTGATCGGAGTCGGCGAGCACCTCGGGGTCGGACAGCTGCCGCTCCACTGTCTCGTACTCGTCGACGACGTGGGCGAGGCGCTCGAACATGGCGAGTCGAGGCTACGGCCGATCAGACGGTGCGGACGGTGACGGGGCGGGTCAGCAACGCCAGCAGGTCCTCGGTGATCGGGACGCGATCGCGTTCGCGCAACACGACGATGACCGGACGGGGATCGGCGATCTGGACATCGGCGACGAACCCGACGAGATCGACATCGACGCCGACCGAGCAGACGATCGTGTGCGCCACGCCATCGGCGTCGGTGCCGATCGCCACGCACGCAATGGGGTCCTTGAGGTTCGGGCGAGGCAACGGTGGGGCAGCGGCGACGACGTCGACCATGTCGACGAGCGACGGGTCGACCTCGAGCTGCCAGCGCAGGTACCGCTCCTGGCCGAGCCGGTTGAGTGGATGCTGTGGAGCCAGGGGCGACCGGTGCGTCGACACGGCGTCGACGACCGAGGCGAGCGCCTCGACGGTCGGGAGGTCGCCGTGCAACAACCGGAACGCCTCGCGGTCGTTGGCCCCCACGCCGACCTCGAGTGACACCCCGCCGGTCCCGCGTTGGTCGGCGAGCGCGACGACGTCGATCTCGCCGAGTTCGGCGATGTGGCCCGTGGTCGGCTCGTCGACGACGCGGCACACCTCGAGGCCGAACACCTCACCGAACACGACACCGTGCTCGACGTTCGGCCGCGCTCCGGCGGCTTCGATCACCTCGACGAGTGCCAGGTGCTCGGCCGAGGGTGCGTCGGCTGCGGGCAGCGGCTCGGCCACGGCCGGCAGCAGTGAGCGCCCCTCGGCGAACCAGATCGAGACGGAGAACTGCAACTGCTGCGCTCGGCGGGCGAGCATGCCCGTCTCGGTGTCGGCCACGACGTGGAGCTCTCGGGCACCGCGACGTATCGCCCAGGCGAGCGCCGGACCCAGCGCTCGATCTGCGGGTCCGTCGACCAGCACCCATCCCGAGTCGCCCGCCATCAGAGCAGCACCGTTCGGGAATCCCGACGGCTGGAGGTCGTCGGGCGCGACGCCCGTTCCCAGATGCGCAGTGACGAGGGCGCCCAGCTTGATCCCGAGCAGGTGGCCGTGGCGCTCGGCCGAGTCGTTCTCGGCCACGCGGCTCAGCTCTCGTCGGTGCCGGCGGGCGCGTTCTTGCGCTGGCCGTAGCGCTTGTTGAAGCGCTCGACGCGTCCACCGGAATCGACGAGCTTCTGCTTGCCCGTGAAGAACGGGTGGCACTCGTTGCACAGTTCGACGGTGAGGTCGCCCTCGACGGTCGACCGGGTGACGAAGCTGTTGCCGCACGAGCAGCGAACGGTCGTCTCGGTGTAGTTGGGATGCGTGTCGGCCTTCATGATGATCTCCTGTGGATGGCTGAGCGGGCGAGCCCTGTGCTCCCGGTCGTCATCCGGATCGGCGTTCCACGCTACCGACGCGCCGTCACCGCTCCACCGGTCACATCGATGGTTGCTTGGCGATCTCGGCGAGGAACTCGTCGTTCGTGCGGAATGTCTTGAGCCGGTCGATCAGCAGCTCGAGGCCGGCGGCGGCGCTGCCGTCCTGGGCGAGGCCCGACAGCACTCGGCGCAGCTTCCACACCTGCTGGAGCTGCTTGCGGTCGAACAACAGCTCCTCGTGCCGGGTCGAGGACGCGTCGACGTCGATCGCCGGGTAGATGCGACGCTCGGCGACCTTGCGGTCGAGGCGGAGCTCCATGTTGCCGGTGCCCTTGAACTCCTCGAAGATCGCTTCGTCCATGCGGCTGTTGGTGTCGACGAGCGCGGTGGCGAGGATCGTCAACGAGCCACCCTCTTCGACGTTGCGGGCCGAACCGAAGAACTTCTTCGGCGGGTACAGCGCTCCGGCGTCGATACCACCGGAGAGGATCTTGCCGCTGGCGGGAGCCGCCAGGTTGTAGGCCCGGCTGAGGCGGGTGATGCCGTCGAGCATGATGACGACGTCCTTGCCGTCTTCGACCATGCGCCGAGCCTTGGCGATCGTCATCTCGGCGACGTGGGTGTGCTCGTCGCTGGGGCGGTCGAAGGTCGAGGAGATCACCTCGCCCTTGACGCTGCGGCGCATGTCGGTGACCTCCTCGGGCCGCTCGTCGATGAGCAGCACGAGCAGTTCGACCTCGGGATTGTTGAGTTCGATCGACTTGGCGATCGTCTTCATGATCGTGGTCTTGCCCGCCTTGGGCGGCGAGACGATGATGCCGCGCTGGCCCTTGCCGATCGGCGAGACGAGATCGATGATCCGCGCCGTCATGTTGGCGGGGTCGTTCGGGTCCTCCAGGGTGAGGCGCTGGTCCGGGAAGAGTGCGGTCAGGTTCTCGAAGTGGGGGCGCTTCTTCGCCAGCTCGGGGTCGCCGCCGTTGACCGTGTAGACCTCGATCAGGCCGGGGTTCTTCTCGTTGCGGCCGGCCGGGCGGACCTTGCCCGTGATGTGATCACCCTTGCGCAAGCCGAACTGACGGGCGAGCTTGAGCGGGATGTAGGCGTCGGACTTGCTCGGCAGGTAGCCGTTCATGCGCAGGAAGCCGTAGCCCTCGTCACGGATGTCGAGGTAGCCCTCGACGTCGACGGGCTCGTTGCTCTCGAAGCCGTGGTCCTGCTCGATCAGCTCGACGTCCTCGCCCTGCGGGCCTTCCTGACCGCCCCGGTTCTTGCGGCGGCGGCGCCGACGACGGCTGCCATCACCGGCGTCCTGATCGCTGCGGTTGCGGTTGGAGCCCTGGTCGCTGCGCTTCTGGTCGCCGCGGTTGGAGCCCTGGTCGCTGCGCTTCTG
>JAWLFC010000058.1:8252-17613 GCA_041685755.1 Ilumatobacteraceae bacterium | reverse complement strand
CATCCTCGAGGTCACGATGGCCCGGCTGATACGGCGCTTCGACCTCCCGCCCGTCGAGTTCCACCCGACGATCGAGGGCCACGAGGTCGACTTCCGCGTGGTCGACTCCCCGGTCATCCTGGAATGCGACGGCTGGGCCCACCACGGCGCGCTTCGCGACGCCTTCGAGCGCGACCGCCGTCGCGACGCCGAACTGATCGGCGCCGGATGGATCGTGTTGCGCTTCACCTATCGCTCGATCACGACCCGTCCGAGCGCCACCGCCGCACGCATCCGGGCCGCCGTGGCCCAGTGGGGCAATGCCGGTCGGGGCCCGGAGCCGACGCCCCCCGCCGCGGCCTGAGGCCCGCCGGTGCAGTTCCGTGCGGAATACGTCCACGCCCTCGGGACACATTCCGCAGAGAAATGCATCAGGGTCCGCCGGGGCGCGGCGTCGGTAGCCTCGGGCGGTCCATGGAACGTTTCGGACTCGTCGGTCTCCCCAACGCGGGCAAGAGCTCGCTGTACAACGCGCTGACCGGCGGCGGCGCGCTCGCCGCTCCGTACCCGTTCGCCACCAAGGACCCGAACATCGGCGTCGCCAAGGTGCCCGACGACCGCCTCGACCGCCTGTCGGAGATGTCGAAGTCGAAGCAGACCGTCCACGCCGCCGTCGAGGTCGTCGACATCGGCGGGCTCGTCGAGGGCGCCAGCCAGGGCGAGGGCCTCGGCAACAAGTTCCTCGCCAACATCCGCGAGGTCGACGCCATCGTCTTCGTGCTCCGGGCGTTCGTCAACGACGACATCACCGGCCCATCCGACCCCCTCGAACACCTCCGCGTCGTCGAGATCGAGTTGGCGCTCGCCGACCTCGAGACGGTCGAGAAGCGCCTCCACCAGACCCAACGCCAGGCCAAGCTCGACAAGTCGATGGCCGAGGAGGCCGCCCACCTCCAGGTCGCCTACGACGCGCTCTCCGAGGGCCTGCCGCTGTACCGCGCCGGCCTCAAGCCCGACGTCCGCGAGGCACTCGCCCCCTACTTCCTGCTCACCAACCGGCGCGTGCTCGTGGTCGTCAACGTCGGCGAGGACGACATCGAGGCGATCCCCGAGAAGGAGGCGATGGTCGCCGCCGAGTTCAACAACGCCGGCGACAACGTCGAGGTCATCGGCATGTGCGTCCAGATGGAGGCCGAGGCCGCCGCCATCGAGGACCCCGTCGAGCGCGCCGAGATCCTCGAAGGGTTCGGCCTCGGCGAAGGCGCACTGTTCCGCATGGTCCGCAGCGCCTACCACCTGCTCGGGCTGCGCACGTACTTCACGACCGGCGAGAAGGAATCCCGCGCGTGGACGTTCTACGAGGGGTCGACGGCGCCGGTGTGTGCCGGTCGCATCCACACCGACTTCCAGCGCGGGTTCATCAAGGCCGAGGTCATCCAGTGGGCCGAGCTGCTCGAGCTCGGCTCGTGGAACGCCGCCAAGGACGCCGGCAAGATGCGCGTCGAGGGCAAGGACTACGTCGCCCAGGACGGCGACGTCATGGAGTTCCGCTTCAACGTCTGACAGTCACCCGACGGCGGATTACCTCGCGGGTCTGACCCGTGTTGTAATGGGCTGATGCGCGAGATCTTCGACGACGAGCACGAGGCGTTCCGGGAGTCGTTCGCCGCCTTCGTGGCCAAGGAAGCGACCCCGCACTACCTCGAATGGGAGGAGGCCGGCATCGCCCCCCGAGAGCTGTACAGCGCCGCCGGACAATACGGCTTCCTCGGCATGGCGATCCCCGAACGGTACGGCGGCGGCGGCACCGACGACTTCCGCTTCAACGTCATCATCGGCGAGGAGTTCAACGCCGCCGGCATCGGCGGCGCCGGCCTCGGCCTCACACTCCACAACGACATCTGCACGCCGTACTTCACCGAGTACTGCACCGACGAACAGGCCGAACGGTGGATGCCCGGCATCGCCTCCGGCGAACTGATCACCGCGATCGCCATGACCGAACCGGGCACCGGCTCCGACCTCGCCGGCATCGCCACCACCGCCATCCGCGACGGCGACGAGTACGTCGTCAACGGCTCCAAGACGTTCATCACCAACGGCATCAACTCCGACCTCGTCATCGTCGCTGCCAAGACCGACCCCACCGAACGCCACGCCGGGCTCTCGCTCCTCGTGCTCGAACGCGGCATGGACGGTTTCGAACGCGGCCGCAACCTCGACAAGATCGGCATGCACAGCCAGGACACCGCCGAGCTGTTCTTCAACGACGTACGGGTGCCCGTCGCCAATCGCCTCGGCGACGAGGGCAAGGGCTTCACCTACCTCGCCGCCAACCTCGCCCAGGAGCGACTCTCGATCGCCATCGCCGGCGTCTCGGCCGCGCGAGCCTGCCTCGGCTGGACACTCGACTACGTCGGCGAACGCACCGCCTTCGGCAAGTCCATCGGCACGTTCCAGAACACCAAGTTCGTGCTCGCCGAGGTCGCCACCGAGATCGACGTCAGCCAGGCCTACGTCGACCAGTGCATCCTCGCCCTCAACGCCGGCGAGCTCACCGCCGCTCAGGCCGCTCAGGCGAAGTACTGGTGCACCGACCTCCAGAACCGGGTCGCCGACCGCTGCCTGCAACTCTTCGGCGGCTACGGCTACATGACCGAGTACCCGATCGGCCGCGCCTACGTCGACGCCCGGGTCACGTCGATCTACGGCGGCACCAACGAGGTGATGAAGACCATCGTCGCCAAGTCGCTCGGCCTCTGAATTGCAGCAGGCGTCTGAGCCGCATCACGGGGTGACGGCTGCAATTCAGTCGTTGCGCTGGGCCGAACGCCGCAGTTGTTGGGCGGGGGTGAACAGCTCGCGCGAGATCCCGAGGCTCATCACCGCGGTCGTCGTCGCCACGCTGCCCAACACGAGATACATCACCGACACCTGCACCTTGACCGCGTCGGCCGGGTCGACCCCGGCGAGGATCAGCCCGACCATCGTGCCCGGCAGCACGACGATGCCGACCGCCTTGGTCGACTCGATCTGCGGCACCAACGCCGTCCGCAACGCCTGGCGCAGATGCGGCTGGAACGACTGTGCCGCGGTCAGCCCCAGAGCGAGGCGCGCCTCGATCAGATCGCGCTGCTCGGTCGCAGCGATCAGCAACTGGCGCGACACGAGCACCGTCGCCGCCAGCGAGTTGCCGACGACCATCCCGGCGAGCGGCACGAGCGTGCGACCCTCGATGTCGTAGATCCCGAAGCCGAACAGCACCCCCAGCACGACGATGGCCGACGCGGTGTACGCGAGCAACGACAACGGCACCACCTTCGGCACGTCGGCCGCACGACGCGACGTCGTGTACGCGGCGAACGCCAACATCACGACCAACCACAGCGCCGACAAGAGCAGCGGGTCGTCGGGGTCGACGACGAACTGCAGCACCCAGCCGACGATCAGCAACTGCACCAGCGCCCGCAGCGCCGACCAGAGCAGGCTGCGTTCGAGACCCAGTTGGCGCCACAGCGAGATCGCCACGGCGATCACGACGAGGATGCCCGACGCCGCCAGCCCCCACGTCCCGATGTCGCCCTGCTCCACCCCGCTCACCCCGCCCTCCTGCCCGTCCGGACCCGACCCCGACGCGCACCTCCGGCGCTGCGGGCCCTGCTGCCCGTCCGGACCCGACCCCGACGCGCACCCCGACGCTGATGGCCGGCGCTCACGGCGCCCCGACCGACTGGCGCACGAGCGGGTCGGCGCTGGCGTCGAGTTCGCCGAGGTGACCGCTCGCCCGCACGGCACCGTCGGCGAGCACGACGACATGGTCGGCGAGGCGGCGCAACTGGTCGGTGTCGTGGCTGACCCAGATCACCGCGACCCCCGAGTCGGCCAGCTGCCGTCCGAGGTCCTCGACCGTCGTCCGAGCCACCCGGTCGAGCGCCGCCGTCGGCTCGTCGGCCAGCAACACCGCCGGCTCGGTCAGCAACGCCCGGGCGACGCACATCCGCTGCGCCTCGCCGCCCGACAGCGTGCCGGCGTCGTGCCCGAGCAGATCGGGATCGAGCCCGACGTGTTCGAGCACGTGCACCGCACGCTGCGCCGACACCGTCCCCAGCGCCACCTGCAGATTCTCGAACACCGTCCCCGGGAACACCGGTGCCCGCTGGAACACCATCGCCACCTGACGGCGCAGATCGGTCGGATCCCACTCGGTCACCGCCCGGCCCCGCCAGCGCACCTCCCCCGCCACCGGATCGTCGAGGCGGTTGAACAGGCGCAGCAACGTCGACTTCCCCGACCCCGACGGGCCCGCCAGAACCGTCACCCCGTTGGCCGCCACCGTCAGGTCGAGCCCCCGCAGGATCGGATCTCCGGGCGGGCCGGCGGAGACACCGATCAACTCGAACACGTCGGGCGACGACATCAACCACCAGCGACGTCGACGAACAGGACCACGACGGGAACGTACCCCGCCGCCGGGCAACCACCCGCTCTGTGCGACCGGACGGTGATCTGGCACACTCTCGACCATGGCTTGGTTGGTCTGCGACGCCCGCGTGCTGGCGTCGGCGGAGATGGCCGCCAGCCGCCGCGACCGCCGCCGGGGACTGCTCGGCCGCGACTCGATCGAAGGTGCGCTCGTCATCGAACCGTGCCGCTGGATCCACACGCTCGGCATGCGGTTCCCGATCGACGTCGCCTACCTCGACCCCGACGGCGTGGTCGTCAAGACGATCCAGATGCAGCGGTTCCGGATGGGCATCCCGGTGTGGAACGCATCGTCGGTGATCGAGGCGGAAGCGGGTGCGTTCGCGCGATGGGGGTTGCGCGTCGGCGACCGGATCGAGATCCGTCCCGACGAGTCGGATCCCCGATGAGCACCCTCTGGCTGGTCGCCACCCCGATCGGCAACCTCGGCGACCTGTCGCCGCGAGCCGTCGACGTGCTGGCGCACTCGGCGCTCGTGTGCTGCGAGGACACCCGCCGCACCGGTCTGCTCCTGCAGCACGCCGGCATCCGCGCCGCCCGCCTGGCGGTGTGCAACGACCACACCGAGACCAGCCGGATCGCCGACGTCCTCACCACGCTCGGCGACGGCCGCGACGTCGCCATCGTGAGCGACGCCGGCACCCCGGGCATCTCCGACCCGGGCGAGCGCATCGTGCGCAGCGTGCTCGACGCCGGCCACACCGTGAGCGCCGTGCCGGGGCCGAGCGCGGCGATCATGGCCCTCACGATCAGCGGGCTGTCGACCGACCGCTTCGTGTTCGAGGGCTTCATCCCCCGCAAGGGCCCCGAGCGGGCGACCCGGCTCGCCCAGATCGCCGCCGAGACGCGCACCGTCGTGCTCTACGAGGCACCCCACCGCGTGCTGCGCACGCTCGACGACCTGCGGGCGGCGTGCGGCGACGATCGCGTCGTCGTCGTGACCCGCGAGCTCACCAAGCTGCACGAGGAGGTCGTCCGCGGGTCGCTCGGCACGATCGACATCGGATCACCGCGCGGCGAGTACGTGCTCGTCGTCGACGGCGCTGCAGTCGACGACCGGGTGGCGTCGGACGACGACGTGCGCGCCGCCCTGCGCGTCGAACTGGCCGACGGGGCGTCGACCCGTGACGCCGCGGTGGCGGTGGCCAAGCGCATCGGACGCCCCAAACGAGAGGTCTACTCGCTCGCGATCGCGCTCGATCGCTCACCGGACGGCGAGAATGGTGCCGATGAGTGAGTACGTCGGCGTCGCCGGATCCGGCCCCAGCGCCGCCTTCTTCGATCTCGACCGCACGCTGATCTCCGGATCCTCCGCCTACACGCTGGCCCTCCAGGCCCGCAAGGCCGGGATGATCCCCAACGTGGAGTTCGTCCGCGACGCCGCCGGCGCAGCGACGTTCAAGTTGTTCGGCGCCAGCGACGACACGACCGCCGCCGTGCGCGCACGCGTGCTCAAGGCGGTCACCGGCATGCGACAGAGCGACCTCCAGGCGCTCAACGTCGAGATCCTGCCGCGGCTGCTCGCCCGCCTGCGGCCCGAGGCGCGCCGCCTCCTCGACCGCCACCGCCAGGCGGGCCGCGACACCTTCATCGTGTCGGCCGCCCCCCAGGAGATCGTCGAGCCGCTCGCCCACTCGCTCGGCATGACCTCGGGGATCGGCACCCGCAGCCGAGTGGTCGACGGGTTCTACACCGGCGAACTCGACGGGCCGTTCTGCTACGGCGTCGGCAAGGTCGAAGCGATGGTCGAACTCGCGAACTGGAACGGCTACGAGCTCGACCAGTGCTACGCCTACAGCGACTCGGCGAGTGACCTGCCGATGCTCGAAGCGGTCGGCCACCCGGTCGCCGTCAACCCCGACGCCAAACTCGAGCGCCACGCCCGCCGCCACGGCTGGCCGATCGTGATCTTCAGCGAACAGACCAAGTCGGTCGTGCGCCGCACGTTCACCTCGATCGGCGCCATCGGCATCGCCGGTGCCAGCTTCGCCGCCGGCGCCGCCGTCACCAGCGCCAAGTCCAGCCGACGCGGCCCCCGTCTCCTGCGCCGCTGACATTCCCACCCGAGCGATGAGCGAACGGCCGCCATCCGGGCGCCTCACTCATCGCCGCTTCCACATCCCACCCGAGCGATGAGCGAACGGCCGCCATCCGGGCGCCTCACTCATCGCCGCTTCCACATCCCACCCGAGCGGTGAGCGAACGGCCGCCATCCGGGCGCGTCACTCATCGGTCGGGTGGGGTCAGGCGGGGGGACGGGGCAGCAGGGCGAGTTGGCGGCTCTGGGCGACGAGCGTGCCGGCGCAGTCCCAGATCTCGCCGTCCTCGTCGAGCAGGCCGTCGTGCACGAACCGCGACCGGAACCGGCACCGCAGCGGACCCGGCACCGGCACACCACGGACGTGCACGGTCAGCTCGACCGTCGGCACCCACCCCACCGGCACGTCGGTGTTGAACACCGGCGGCGGGAAGGCGTCGGCCACCAGCAACAGCCCGATCGCATCGATCGGTTCGTGATCGGCGAACGCGAACCACCCGCGGATCTGCGCCTCGCCGGTCGGGTTCCCGGTCCGGAACCCCTCGTCGCCGGGGACGATGCGACTCGCCAGGCGCTCCGTCATCGCCGGCTTCGGACCCTCGCTCGGCGCCGGCGGCAGCTCGCAGTCGTCGTAGTCGGGGATCTCGACCGGCGCCTCGGCGACATACGACGGACCACCGGTCGCCTGCTCGCCGAACGTGCCGAGCAGCCGGATCAGCTCCCGCCGCTCGCCGTCGTCGACCATCACCAGCGATGCCGTCGCCGTCGCGAACCGGCGACCCGTGCGCACGGTCGTCACGACCACCTCGCACGGACCGGTCGACGACGCCGGACGCACGTAGTGCGCGGTGAGTGTCACCGGCGGCCGACCGACGGACTCGGCCATCGCCCGCCCGGCGATCGCCATCAGGTACCCGCCGTTGGCGTTGCCGCCGATGTCCCACCCCGGCTGCACCTCGGCGGCATAGGTCGCCACGAGTTCGTCGGACGACGTGTCGGCCGTCGCCGACGAGAGACGTTGCACGGCGGTCGCAGTCGCGAAGATCCCGGTCACCCGGAGCACGGTACCGACGCGGCCGGCCGAGCCGACCCCCGTCATCGCCACGTCGTCGCATGCGACACTTGCTCGGAGGCGCAACCGTTCACCGTTACCGGCGGTGGGCGGTCGGGGCCCGGCCTCTAACGTGGCCCCGTGACCCGGTTCTACGTGACGACGCCGATCTACTACGTGAACGCCGAGCCCCACCTCGGCCACGCGTACACCACGATCGTCGGCGACGCGCTCACCCGGTGGCACCGCCTGCTCGGCGACGACGTCAAGTACGTGACCGGCACCGACGAGCACGGCCTCAAGATCCAGCAGACCGCCGACGCCGCCGGCGTCTCGCCGAAGGAGTTCGTCGACTCGATCGCTCCGAAGTTCGAAGCGGCGTGGGAGCGCCTCGGCATCGCCCACGACGACTTCATCCGCACCACCGAGCCGCGCCACAAGGCCGCCGTCGCCGAACTCCTGCAGCGCTGCTACGACGCCGGCGACATCGAACTCGACACCTTCGCCGGCAAGTACTGCGTCGCCTGCGAGGAGTACTACGCCGACGACGAGTTGATCGAGGTCGACGGCACCGACGGGGAAGTGATCAGCGACTGCTGCCCGATCCACCAGCGGCCCGTCGAGTACTTCGAGGAGGAGAACTGGTTCTTCCGCCTCTCGCGCTTCGAGGACCGGCTCCTCGACTGGTACGCCGCCCACCCCGACGCCCTCCGACCCGAACACCGCGGCAACGAAGCGATCGGGCTGATCAAGAGTGGCCTGCGCGACTTCTCCGTCAGTCGGACCTCGCTGAAGTGGGGCATCCCGCTGCCATGGGATCCCGAGCACGTCACCTACGTCTGGTTCGACGCCCTCACCAACTACCTCGCCGCCGTCGGCTTCGGCGACGGCACCGACGCCTACCGCGACTGGTGGCCGGTCGACTACCACCTGATCGGCAAGGACATCGTGCGCCAGCACTGCGTGTACTGGCCGGCGATGCTGATGTCGGCCGGCGTCGAGCTGCCGAAGGGCTGGGCGATCGGCGGCTGGCTGCTCAGCGGCGGCGAGAAGATGAGCAAGACCTCCGGCAACGTGATCGACCCGCTCGACCTCATCGACGAGGTCGGCCTCGACGGCTTCCGCTACTACGTGCTCGCCGACACCGCATACGGCAACGACGGCGACTTCTCGATCGCCGGTTTCACCTCGCGGTACAACTCCGATCTCGCCAACAACCTCGGCAACCTCCTCGCCCGCGTCGCGACGGTCGTGACCAAGAAGTGCGGCGGGCTCGGCACCGCCCCCGACCCCGACAGCCCGCTCGCGGCGGTGGCGGCGACCGCCTACCGCGAGACGGTCGCCCAGTGGAACGTCGTGCAGCCGAGCAAGGCGCTCGAGGCGACCTGGGCGCTCGTGCACGCCACCAACGCCCACCTGGAGACGAACGAACCGTGGAAGGCCGAACCCGGCGCCGGCGTCGACGCCGTGATGGGCGACGCCCTCGAGGCGCTCCGGATCGTCGCGATCCTCGCGTCGCCGGCGATCCCGGGCACGGCCCAGGCGATCTGGGAACGCATCGGCCTGCCCGGCGCCGTCAGCGACCAACGCCTCCCCGACGCCGCTCAGTGGGGCCAGTACACCGCGGGCGCCCCCGTCACCAAGGGCGACGCCCTCTTCCCCCGCCTCACGACACCGTGACGCCGAGCCGACCAGAACAGCCCGGCCGACCAGAAGAGCCCGGCACGGCCGGCGAGGCAGAGCGCCAGCGACCGAGCCTGGCGCGAGGCCGACCAACCCCGCCCCGAGGAGACCTGCCGTGAGGCCGAGCC
>JAWLFC010000058.1:0-8152 GCA_041685755.1 Ilumatobacteraceae bacterium | reverse complement strand
ACCAGAATGGATCGACTCGCACTGCCACGTGCACGACGAGCGGACTCCCGACGGCACCGCGGCAGCGATCACCGCCGCCGCCGCGGCAGGGGTGACCACGCTGATCACGGTCGGCTGCGACCGCCCGACATCGCTCGCCGCGATCGCCGTCGCCGCCGAGCACGAACACGTGCACGCGACCGTCGGCCTGCACCCCCACGACGCCGTGAACGGCGTCGACACGATCGTCGATCTGCTCGACACGCCGGGCATCGTCGCCGTCGGTGAGGCCGGCCTCGACTACTACTACGACCACTCACCGCGCGAGACCCAGCGAGGCGCGTTCGCCGCACAGATCCAGCTCGCGCTCGACCGCGACCTCGCCCTCGTCATCCACTCGCGTGACGCGTGGGACGACACCTTCGCCGTGCTCGCCGACGTCGGCGTCCCGCCGCGCACGGTGTTCCACTGCTTCACCGGCGGACCCGACGAGGCCCGACGCGCCCTCGACCTCGGCGCCTCGCTGTCGTTCTCGGGCATCGTCACGTTCCCGCGCGCACCGGAAGTGCAGGCAGCAGCGGTGCTCTGCCCGTCCGACCGCCTGCTCGTCGAGACCGACAGCCCGTACCTGGCCCCGGTCCCCCACCGCGGCGCGACCAACCGCCCCGCCTGGGTCACCCACGTCGGACAGTTCGTCGCCGACCTGCGCGACCGACCGGTCGAGGAACTCGCCGCCGTCACCGTCGGCAACACCCGGGCACTGTTCGGCCTGCACTGAGGCCGGCATCGCCGTCCGGGAGGCCACCACGCAGCGTGGTCGTCGACGCGTCGGCAATCGTCATCAGGGAGCCATCCGGGTACCATGTCGTCGCCCACTTCCAGGGCACCCAGACCGGGCGGCGAGACGTCGGCTCGGCCCCATTGGCACCATGGCACTCTCACACCACGACCGACGACGCATCCTCGTGGCGAGCGCGCTCACGATCGTTGCGCTCCCGGCACTGTGGTTCGCCAACCGACCCGACACCGGTGCACCCACGGTCGCCACCGTCGGTGTCGACGTCGACCAGCCCGCCGCCGCTGTCGCCGCCGGCAGCGACACCGGCACCGACGACGCAGCACCGGTGTTCCTCGACGGCCCGACCGCCCAGGTCGGCGCCGGCCTCGCCGAGATCGCCGTACCCCTCGCCCCCACCACCGAACGCTTCACCACCAAGGCCACGTTCCGCAGCAACGTCCCGATCGGAACCTGTCGCCTCTCCACCGTGAACAACGCGCAGAGCATCACCGTGGTCAACATCGACAACAACCGCTCGCTCACGTGCACCACCGTGCTCGCCCCCTCGACCGCCGGGGAGAAGCTGGTCATGCACCCCGAACTGTTCTCCCAGATCGCCGATCTCACCGACGCGCCGATCCCGGTCGAGATCCGTCGGTGACCCACTCGCGTCCAGCGATCCGCGCACTGCTCGAGTCGGCCGCGCTCGCCCCCCGCCGCGACCTCGGCCAGAACTTCGTCGCCGACCCCAACACCGTGCGCCGCATCGCCACGCTCGCCCGCGTCGGCCCCGGCGACCACGTCGTGGAGATCGGCGCCGGCCTGGGGTCGCTCACGCTCGCCCTCGCCGACACCGGAGCCGACATCACCGCGATCGAGGTCGACCCCGGCGTCGCACCGATCCTGCGCGACGTCGTCGCCGACCGACCCCACGTGCGCGTCGTCGAGGCCGATGCGATGACCCTCGACTGGTCGAACCTGCTCGCCACCACGCCACACGGCTGGGTGCTCGTCGCCAACCTCCCCTACAACGTGGCGACGCCGCTGATCTGCGACCTGCTCGACCACGTGCCCGCCATCGAGCGGATGATCGTGATGGTGCAACGCGAGGCCGCCGAGCGCTTCGCCGCCGCTCCCCGCACCGGGGCCTACGGCGCCGTCAGCGTGAAGACCGCCTACTGGGGCACCGCCCGCATCGTCGGCCACGTGCCGGCGTCGGTGTTCGTCCCGCGCCCCAACGTCGAGTCCGCGCTCGTCGAGATCACCCGCCGGCCACCGCCGCCGACCGATCCCGACACCTTGTTCATGCTCGTGCGGACCGCCTTCGGTCAGCGCCGCAAGATGCTGCGCCGCTCGCTCGCCGGCGTCGTCGCGCCCGCCACGTTCGACGCCGCCGACATCAGCCCGACCGCCCGACCCGAGGAACTCGACGTCGAGGCCTGGTGTCGCCTCGCCGACGCCCATCGAGCAGCGACGGGCGACGGTGCCGACCGAACCGGCCCGGACGCAGCCGACCCGCACCGCTAGCGTCGCCGCGATGCCCACCCCGGACTCGCCAGCGACGCCGATCCGAGCCCACGCCAAGCTGACCCGATCGCTGCGCATCACCGGTGTCCGGCCCGACGGCTACCACCTGATCGACGCCGAGATGGTCAGCCTCGACCTCCACGACATCGTGACGATCGACCCCGGCGGCGACGGAATCGCCGCGACCGGACCGTTCGCCGCGGGCGTCCCGACCGACGACTCCAACCTCGTCGCCAGGGCGCTGCGACTCGCCGGGCGGACCGCAGCGGTCACGATCGACAAGCGGATCCCCCACGGCGGCGGCCTCGGTGGCGGATCGGCGGACGCCGCCGCTGCGCTGCGATGGGCCGGGCACGGCACCGGCGTCGACGACCTGGTGGCCGCGTCACGCCTCGGCGCCGACATCGCGTTCTGCCTCGTCGGCGGTCGCGCCCGGGTGCGCGGCATCGGCGAGGTCGTCGACCCGCTCGCCCACCTCTCGCTGACGTTCACCCTCGTCATCCCGCCGCTCGCCGTCAGCACCCCCGCCGCCTACCGGGCATGGGACGACCTCGGCGGGCCGACGACCGACGGGCCCAACGACCTCGAGCCCGCAGCGATCGCCGTCGAGCCGCGACTCGCCCACTGGCGAGACCGCATCGGCGAGCGGATCGGTCGGGCGCCGGTCCTCGCCGGCAGCGGGGCGACCTGGTTCACCGAGGGCGAACACGGCAACGCCCTCGCCGATCTGGTCGACGAGGGCGCAACGGTGCTGACGGCACGAACCGTGCCGGCGGACGAGGTGAACTACTTGCGACGCTGATGGCGCGTGCGGCGGAGCATCTTCTTGTGCTTCTTCTTCCGCATGCGCTTGCGACGCTTCTTGATCAGAGAACCCATAAGACCCGCCACGCTATCGGCCGTTGCAACCCCTGCCACGCGGGGTACCGTGAACCACGCGGACCGTCACCCGACCGTCACCCGGCCGGGGCCAGGGCCGTGGCCAGTCCGGGGTCGTCTAATGGTAGGACAGCGGTTTTTGGTGCCGCGTGTAGGGGTTCGAATCCTCTCCCCGGAGCCCATGAGCGTTCAAGCCATCGTGCTCGCTGCCGGCGAAGGGGCTCGGATGAAGTCGAGCCGCCCCAAGCCGCTGCACCTGATCTGCGGGCGGGCCATGATCCTGCACGTGATCCACGCCCTCGAAGGGCTGCACCCACACCGCACCGCCGTGGTCGTCGGCCACGGCGCCGAGCAGGTCACCAAGAAGGTCCAGCAACTCGCCCCCGACTGGGCCAACGTCGCCTTCGTCGAACAGCACGAACAGAACGGCACCGGCGACGCCGCGTCGACCGGCATGACGGCACTGACCGGCGACGACTACGACGACGAATCGACCATCGTCGTGCTGCCCGGCGACACCCCCCTCCTGCGACCCGAGACGCTGCGCGAGCTCGTCGACGTCCACCTCGAGTGCTCCAACGCGGCGACGCTGCTCACGAGCGTGATGGACGACCCGACCGGCTACGGGCGCGTGATCCGCAAGCCCGACGGCCAGGCCGCCCGCATCGTCGAAGACCGCGACGCCGCCCCGGACGAACTCGACGTCAAGGAGGTGTGCACGTCGATCTACGCGTTCCGCCGTGACCTCCTCGGCCCGGCGCTGCGCAAGCTGACCACCGGCAACGTCCACGGCGAGTACTACCTGACCGAGGTCGTGTCGGTGCTCGGCACGATGGGACATCGCATCGGCTGCGTCCAGGCGCCCGAGGGCGAGACCCAGGGCGTCAACGACCGCTGGCAGCTCGCACTCGCCGAACGGGAACTGCGCTCACGGACCAACCGCCACTGGCTGCTCAACGGCGTCACGATGCTCGATCCCCGCCAGACCTTCGTCGACGTCACCGTGTCGATCGGCCGCGACGTCACGCTCTACCCGGGCACGATCCTGCAGGGCACCACGGCGATCGGCGACGGCTGCGACATCGGCCCCGACACCCGCCTCGACGACTGCGCGGTCGGCCGTGGCGCCGTCGTCGAACACACCGTCGGCCACGACGCCGAGATCGGGCCCGGCGCCACCGTCGGCCCGTACGCCCACCTGCCCGCCGGCAGCTCGGTCGCTGCGAACGCAACGACCGGAGCGTTCTACACTGCACCTGTCGGCTGAGCACGGCCGGACCACGTCGGGGAGGACGTCACATCTCATGGAGAAGGTCACGACCAAACGGCTCGCCTTGTACACGGGCCGCACCCACCCCGAGCTGGCCCAGGAGGTCGCTGCCCACCTCAACATCGAACTCGGCCACGACAACCTCGTCGAGTTCGCCAACGGCGAGGTGCGTTGCCGCTTCGGCGAGTCGATTCGCGGCTCGGACGTGTTCGTGATCCAGAGCCACTACGGCGTCGACGACCGCTCGGTCAACGACTCGATCATGGAGCACCTGATCATGATCGACGCCGCCGCCCGGGCTTCCGCCAAACGGATCACCGCCGTGTGCCCCTTCTACGGCTACGCCCGCCAGGACCGCAAGGCCGAGGGCCGCGAGCCGATCACGGCCCGGCTGATCGCCGACATGTTCCTCGCCGCCGGCGCGAAGCGGATGATCTCGATCGACCTGCACTCGGGGCAGATCCAGGGGTTCTTCGACGGGCCGGTCGACCATCTCACGGCGATGCCGGTGCTCGAGCAGTACATCCGCGCCCACGGCCGGACACCGGTGATCGTGTCGCCCGACGCCGGGCGCATCAAGGTCGCCGAGCGCATGGCGCAGCACCTCGTCGACTGCGGCGCCGACCTGGCCTTCATCTACAAGCGCCGGCCGAAGGGCTCGACCAACGTCGCCGAGGCCGCCGAGGTGATGGGCGACGTCGAGGGGCGCCTGTGCGTACTCACCGACGACATGATCGACACCGCCGGCACGATCTGCGCCGCGGCGGAGCTGCTCGTCGAGCGGGGGGCGAGCGAGGTGTGGGCGATGGCCACGCACGGCGTGCTGTCGGGCCCGGCGATCGACCGGTTGAAGAACGCGCCGCTGGAGCGCATCGTGCTGACCAACACCTTGCCGCTGCCGCCGGAGAAGCAGCTCGACAAGATCGAGGTGCTGTCGGTGGCGCCGCTGATCGCCGAGGCGCTCGGCGCCGTGTTCGACGACACCAGCGTCAGCGACATCTTCGACGGCGAGAACCTCGCCTGACTCGCCCCCCACCGAAAAATCCCGCTGTGATTGCGCTCGGCGCAATCACAGCGCGCCATTTCGGGGGGAGTCTCCGCTGCGAGGTTCCCGTCGCCCACTTGCGGGTGTGCTCGATGACGACGTGCTGACCCTCGCCGCACGCCAACACGGCGTGGTGGCGACCCGACAACTCGCGCTCATGGGCCGGAGCCCGTCGGCGATCACCCGCGCCCGTCGGCGCGGGCAGCTGGTCGACGTGGCGGTCGGCGTCGTGCGCATCGCGTCGTCACCGCCGACGTTCCGCCAGCGGTGCATGACCCTCCAGCTCCAGGCCGACTCCGCCGGCTTCATCGGCAGCACGACCGCCGGCCGCCTCTTCGGCCTGCGCGCCATGCCCGACGATCCGGTCAACTACACCGCACCGCGGTCGTTCCGGCGCACCCTGCCGCCCTGGGCCGACCTCCACATCACCCGGTGGTACGACGAGTCCGCCGACCGCCAGGCCCTCGACGACGGACTCGTCGTCGCCACTCCGATGCGCATGCTGTGGGGCTTGGCAGCGACGTTCAACCAGCATCGATTCGATCGCGCCGCCGAGGATGCGTGGAATCTCGGTCTCATCGATCCCCCATCGGCCATGGACTACCTGGAACGCCACCGCTGTCGCGGCAAGGACGGCGTGCTGCGACTCGAGACCTGGTTGGACGGCGCGATCGGACGCACCCGGGCGACCCAGAGCAACCTCGAACGCCGCTTGATCGAGGCGATCGAGGCCATCGGTCTGCCCCCGCCCGAGCGCCAGTACCCCCTGAGGTTGCAGAACGGCGAGGTCATCCATCTCGACATCGCCTGGCCCGAGGTCAAGCTGGCGGTGGAACCCGGACACGGCGCGTTCCACAGCGGAAGCCTCGCGGTCCGGCGCGACCAGGCACGAGATCGAGCGTGCGTGGAGCTGGGCTGGCAGGTCGTCCGCTTCGACGAGTCGATCCGTTCCGATTTCGCGTCCGCCGCCCGGCAGGTCCGCCGCATCTACGACTCCCTCGGGTCCTCACCCCGAAATGGCGCGTCACGGTTGCGCTGAGCGCAACGCCAGCGGGATTTTTCGGTTGATGGTGTGGCCGGGTGGCGCCGGGAGGGGATGGGCGAACGCGACGGTAGATTGGGATGCTGCCGTAACGACCTGACGTCCGGTGTGTGGGCGTCGTCACGAGATTCGATGGAAGCCCGATCACCATGACCGAAACCGTTCTCCAAGCCGAAACCGGACGCCGCGCCGGAAGCTCCGACGCCCGGCGCCTCCGCGCCGAAGGCAAGATCCCTGCCGTCGTCTACGGCCACGGGATGGATCCGATCACCGTGTCGGTCGACCGGCGCGAGCTGCGCCAGGCACTCTCGGGCGGATCGGGCATGAACACGATCCTCGATCTCACCGTCGACGGCACGGTCTACCCGTCGCTGATCAAGGACATCCAGCGCCACCCGGTCAAGCGGTCGGTGCAGCACATCGACTTCATCCAGGTCAACCTCAACGAGGAGATCGTGGTGTCGATCCCCATCCACCTCGACGGCGAAGCCAAGGACGTCTCCGCCCACGGCGGCCTCGTCGACCTCGCGATGCAGGAACTCGAGGTCCGCACCACGCCGCGCAGCATCCCCGACGGCGTCACGATCGACATCTCGACGATGACCATGGACACCGTGATCCGCGTCGAGGACATCCCCCTGCCCTCCGGTGTGACCGCCGAAGCAGATCCCGAGACACCCGTGGTCACCGTGCTGACCATGCGCACGCCCGTCCTCGACGCCGAGGAAGCTGCCGCCGAAGAAGCCGCCGCCGAAGCCGGCGAAGGTGAGCCCGGCGCGAGCGCCGAGGCCGCCGCCGATTCCGACGGCGAGTGACGGACTCGGCACCGGCCCGATGACCGGTCGCCACGAACGGATCACGACCCGTCCACCCACCGAAATGTCGCGCTCCGATTGCGCTGAGCGCAACGGCACCGCGATTTTTCGGGTGGGGGCGATGGTTCGGGGGCGCTGATGGGGTTGTTCGGACGTGTCGGCAAGGGCGAGCCGTACGACTGGTTGATCGTCGGGCTCGGCAACCCCGGCGAGAAGTACGCCCGCACGCGTCACAACGTCGGCGAAGAGGCGGTCCGGCTCCTCGCCGAGCGACGAGGCGTCACGCTCAAGGGCGGTCGCGACAACGCGCTGGTGGCCGAGACCCGACTGCCGGGACCCGACGGCGACGAACGAATCGTGCTCGCCTTTCCCATCACGTTCATGAACGACTCCGGCCAGTCCGTCAGCTCGCTCGTGCGGCGCTACCGGATCGAGGTCCCCGAGCAGATCATCGTCATCCAGGACGAACTCGACCTGCCGCCCGGCGAACTGAAGATCAAGGCCGGCGGCGGCCTCGCCGGCCACAACGGGCTGCGCTCGATCACCCAGCACCTCAAGACGCAGGACTACCTGCGCATTCGCATCGGCGTCGGCAAGCCCGACCACAAGGACGTCGGCAAGGGGCACGTGCTGTCGAAGGTCCCCAAGGCCGAGCGCGAACTGCTCGACGTGCGCATCGCCGACGCCGCCGACGCCGCCGAGTTGATCGTGGCCCGAGGTGTCGATGCCGCGATGCAGCGGTACAACAGCACCCGATGACCAGGCTCGCCCCGGGTACGACCCCCCACTCCATCCTCGACACCGGCGACACCGGCGA
>JAWLFC010000171.1:0-4326 GCA_041685755.1 Ilumatobacteraceae bacterium | reverse complement strand
ATCACCACGAGCCCGCCGAAGGAGCACAACTTCGACCGCACGCCGACGGTGCACACCCTCGACGAGTTCTTCCACCGCAAGTACGAAGACGTCGGCGAGGACGGTGCCCACGACTACAAGAAGGTCGCCACCGCCGAGGAGCTCATCGCCGAGGAGGAGCGCAACGCCGACGCGCACATCCACCTGCCGTCGCCGTCGTACTGGCCGATCGTGCTCGCCCTGTCGTTCCCCGTGATCGCCTACGGCGTGATCTACAGCACGTTCCTGATCATCGCCGGTGCCGCGATCGCGATCCTGGCGCTGTTCGGATGGGCGCTCGAGCCGCCGACCGCCGACGACTCCGAATTCGACCCGCCCGCACCCGATGGTGATCAGCCGAGCAAGGAGCTGGCCGTCAGTGTCTGACACCACCACCCACGACACCGCGCCCGCCGAGGAGATCCCCGCCGGCTACGACGACGGCCAGGATCACCTCGGCCTGCCCCACCACACCGCCACCGGGCTGTCGAACACGAAGCTGGCGATGTGGCTGTTCCTCGGTTCGGAGTGCCTGCTCTTCGGCGGGCTCATCTCCACCTACATGCTCTACCGCAACCGGCAGGCCGACCAGCTCGGGCCCGACCAGTTGTGGGACATCCCGTTCACGTCGGCGACCAGCTTCATCCTGCTGATGTCGTCGTTGACGATGGTGATGGCCGTCTCGGCTGCCAAGCGCAAAGAGGAGCAGCGAACCCGGCTGTGGCTCACGGTCACCGCGATGCTCGGCGGGCTCTTCCTCGCCGGTCAGGTGTACGAGTTCACCGTGTTCTACCGCGAGGGTCTCGGCTACACCACGAGCCTCTTCGCCTCGAGTTTCTACACCCTCACCGGCTTCCACGGCGTCCACGTCGCCGTCGGCATCGTCATGCTGCTGTCGCTGGTGGCGATGCTCAAGAAGAACAAGGTGCTCGGCGACAAGGCCGAGACCGTCGAGATGGTCGGTCTCTACTGGCACTTCGTCGACATCGTCTGGATCATCATCTTCACCCTCGTCTACCTGGTGCCTGCCTGACATGAGCTCCGACTCCACCATCACCGACACCGACAGCAAGGACCCCAACGTCGCCGCCCAGCACTCGCCGGACCTCGCTGCGTCGCAGGCGGTTCACGAAGGCGGCCACGGCCACGCCGAACCGACCGACAAGCAGTACATCGGCATCGCCCTGATCCTCGCCGTGCTCACGGCGATCGAGATCGCGGCGACCGAAGCCGGTTGGTTCAGCGGTGCACCGCTGGTGACCATCCTCATCTCGCTGATGGTCGTCAAGTTCCTGCTCGTCGTCGGCTTCTTCATGCACCTGCGTTTCGACAGCCGGCTCTTCACGCTCGTGTTCTACATCGGGGTGGTGTTCGCCGTGGGCCTCTACGGCGTGATGCTCGCCACCTTCCACTTCTGGACCGGCTGACCCCACACCACCGGCGGTTCCCCCATGCTCGCCCAACTGTCCCAAACCGATCCCTGGCGCTTCCAGTTCCACCCCGAGGTCTGGATCCTCGTCGGCTTCCTGGTCGGCGCCTACGTCTACATGGTCCGAGCGATCGGACCCAAGGCGGTCCCTGCGGGTCAACCGGTGGTCACGCGGTTCAACATCGTGTGCTTCGTGGGGGCGATGCTGATGTTGTGGGTGGCCAGCGACTGGCCGCTGCACGACATCAGCGAGGAGTACCTGTACTCGGCCCACATGCTCCAGCACATGATGCTGAGCTACTTCCTGCCGCCGCTCGCGCTGATGGCCACGCCGGAGTGGCTGCTGCGGGTGCTGATCGGCAACGGCCGCCTCTACCGGGTGATCGGCTTCATGTGCCGTCCGGTGTTCGCCGCGATCGCGTTCAACACGGTGATCGTGATCACCCACATCCCCGGGGTGGTCAACGCCTCGGTCGACAACGGCCCGCTGCACTACTCGCTGCACTTCGCCGTCGTGATCTTCTCGCTGCTGATGTGGATGCCCGTCGTCGGCCCCATCCCCGAGTGGCAGATCGGTCCGCTCGCCAAGTGCATCTACCTGTTCATCCAGTCGCTCCTGCCGACGATCCCGGCCGCCTGGCTCACGTTCGCCGAGGGCGTCGTCTACACCTCCTACGACCAACCGGTACGCATCTGGGGGATCTCGGTCACCCACGACCAGCAGCTGGCCGGGGCGATCATGAAGACCGGCGGCGGCATCTTCCTGTGGGCGATCATCATCTACCTGTTCTTCAAGCGGTTCGCGTCGAGCTTCGAGTACGGCCACACCTACAACCGGTACAAGCCGATCCCCGACGCCGAGCTGACCGGCGACGAACGGCGTGACAGCGAGGCACCGCTGACGACCGCCGACGTCGAGCGCGAGCTCGCCCGGTCGCAGCCCGCCGGCGACGTCGACTGAGCAACACCCGGAGCTCGGCGGACTCGACCAGTAGTCTCGGCAGACGTGATCGACCAGCGGCTGTTGCGAACCGACCTCGACGGTGTGCGCGCCGCGCTCGGTCGGCGGCACTCGGCCGAGTTGCTCGCCGAGGTCGACGCTGCCGCTGCCCTCGATGCCCGGTTGGTCGACCTCACCGCTCGTCGTGACGCCGTCCGAGCGCGTGTCAACGCGATCTCCAAGGAGGTCGGCCGGCTCCGCCGCGACGGCGACATCACCGCTGCCGAGGCGCTCCAGGCCGAGAGCCGAGCCCTCGGCGACGAGGCTCGCGCACTCGACGGCGAACACGAGCAGGTGGCCGCCGAGCTACGCCAGTTGCTGCTCGGGATCCCGAACCTGCCCCACCCCGACGCTCCCGACGGCGCGGATGACACCGCCAACCCGGTGGTCACCGGCCCGATCGGGGCGACCGAGTGGGCCGAGTACCTGCGGGTGCCGCACTGGGACACCGCGACGGCGCTCGGCATCCTCGACAACGAGCGCGCCGTCAAGGTGTCGGGCGCGATGTTCACGATGCAGCGCGGTGCCGGCGCCACCCTGGCCCGTGCGCTGTGCCAGTACGGCCTCGACCTGAACGCCGACGTCCACGAGGAGATCCGGCCACCGTCGCTCGTCACGACGGCGACGTTGACCGCCACGGGGCAGCTCCCGAAGTTCGCCGACGACGCCTACGCGATCGAGCGTGACGACCTGTGGTGCATCCCGACCGCCGAGGTGCCGCTCACGTCGATCTACGCCGACGAGACGCTCGACGACACCGGGCTCCCGGTGCGGATGATGGCCCACAGCCCGTCGTACCGGCGCGAGGCGGGCTCGGCCGGGCGTGACACCCGGGGGATGTTGCGCGCCCACGAGTTCGACAAGGTCGAGATCCTCGCCCTCGCGACCCCCGAGCAGGCACCGGCGCTGCTCGACGACATGGTCGGGCGCGCCGAGCGGGCGATCGCCGGGCTCGGGCTCACCTACCGCATCATCGAGATCTGCACCGGCGACATGGGCCAGAGCCACCACCGCAGCTTCGACGTCGAGGCGTACGCGCCAGGTGTCGACGACTGGCTCGAGGTGTCGTCGATCAGCTGGTTCAGCGACTACCAGGCCCGCCGGGCCAACATCCGTTTCCGGCGTCACGACGAGACCGGCAAACCCGTGAAGGGAACCGAGTTCGTGCACACCCTCAACGGGTCCGCGCTGGCGGTGCCACGGGTGTGGGCGGCCGTCGTCGAGACGTACCGCAACCCGGACGGGTCGGTGACCGTGCCCGAGGTGCTGCGCCCGTACATGCGCGGCATCGAGCGCATCGAGCCGACGGGAGGATCACAGTGACCGACTGGGCAGCACCCGATCGCCGCGCCGAGCTGTGGGGCCGGCGCGTCGAGTACGAGACCGCCGGTCTCGACATCGCCGACGTCGATCTCGACCCGATCGTGCAGTGGCATCGCTGGCACGACGACGCGCTCCAGGGCGGCGTCGCCGAGCCGAACGCCATGGTCGTCGCCACCGTCGGTGCCGACGGCATGCCCGACGCCCGCATCGTCCTCGTCCGCGAGGCCAACGAGCGCGGGCTCGTGTTCTACACCAACTACTCGAGCGTGAAGAGTCGCCAACTCGAGGCATCCCCGGTTGCCGCGGCGGTGTTCTCGTGGCTCGACCTGCACCGCCAGGTGCGCCTGCGCGCTCGTGTCGAGCGGATCGCCGACGTCGAGAGCGACGCGTACTTCGCCTCGCGCCCTCGTGCGAGCCAACTGGCTGCCTGGGCGTCACCGCAGAGCGAGGAGATCGCCGACCGGGCGGCGCTCGACTCGCGCCTGATCGGCTACGACGAGGAGTTCGTCGACCAGGACGTGCCCCGGCCACCGCACTGGGGAGGTTGGCGCCTCGT
>JAWLFC010000170.1:0-4351 GCA_041685755.1 Ilumatobacteraceae bacterium | reverse complement strand
CCGGCGAAGTGTTGGACCTCTTGGCTCGATCGCCCCACTGCATAATCACTGTCCAAGACGAGGTCGGGATCCATCGGGGAACGTCGCCTACGCGAGCGCCAGTTCGCTCGACGTTGCAATGCCAGAACGTCGAAGGACTCACATGGCGTGCTGAGCGCCCTCGGCTGTTCCTCACGAACTCGGCGATGAGGTTGCGGTCGAGGGCGGTCGCGCACCGGTGCTCGCCGGTCCTTGCGAGGATGCCATTGCTGACGCAGGTCTTGAGTCTCTCTGATCGTGACCGCGCCGAGGAGGTGCGCGTTGCACCTGTCGGGGGTGGAGGTAGTGAGCGGGAGGCAACGACGTGGATTCGCTGGAAGTGAGGACCTGTACTGCCGGGCGTCGTGGCGCGGCGCCTCCGTCTTGGCGCCACTGTCCGGGTCGGCTACTTCGATGCCGCCCGAGGTTCCGGTGTAACGGTTGTCGCTCTCACCGGCAGTAGGTACGTGATGAACGCGTTCGCTGCTGCCCGCATGTCCTATCCGAGGCGGGTGGCGAGGTGACGGCTGGACGATGCGAGTTCTTGACCGTCGAGCAAACAGCCGTCGTGTGCGGCATCGGCCGCACCTCGGCCTATCAGCTCGCCCGACGCGCCGCAGATCACGGCGAGGGCGACTTCCCCGCCGTGCGTTTCGGCAAGCAGCTCCGCGTCCCGCGTCGGAAGCTCGAAGAACTCATTGGTGGACCGATCACCCTGCCCACCGATCCACCGACCACACCCACACCTGCGACCACCGAACCGACCCCCACACCCGAACACGACCAACCACAACTCCCACTCACCACCCCATGACCATCAACCGAACCAACCCCCACCTCCACCCACCAACGACAGACGGGTGCACAGTCGCGTTCGGGAACCAGATCGGGAGCCGGGCATGACCGTCCGGGTAACGACCCTGAAGGGGTTGGGAGCCGGCCGCTACTACGTCGAGCAGCTCCCGAGCTACTACCTCGACGCCAACGAGCCTCGCGGCCGTTGGGTCGGGATCGCCGCCCATGAACTCGCCTTGTCGGGCGAACTCGACGACGAGGAGTTCCTCGCCGTGATGGACGGCCTCGACCCGAACCGGCCCGATCGGCATCTGGGCCGGGCGTATGGCGACGAGTCGGTCCGGGGCTTCGACGTGACATGTTCGGCGCCGAAGTCCGTGTCCGTGTTGTTCGCACTCGGCGACGACGAGGTCCGCCGCAGAGTCCTCGGCTCCCACGACCGGGCCGTTGCAGGGCTCGTCGAGTGGATCGAACGACATGCCCACACCCGGTACCGCATCGGCGGCGAGGTCGCGGTCGTCGACGCCGACGGGATCGTCGCCGCGCTGTTCCGACAGCACACCAGCCGTGCGCTCGATCCGCAGATCCACACCCACGTTGTCATCCCGAACCGGGTGAAGTCTCCCGACGGCCGATGGCTCGCCCTCGACGCCCGACTGATCAAGCGCGACCAGCGCACTCTCTCGGCGCTCTACCACGCCGCCCTCCGTGCCGAACTGACGCAGCAACTGGGGGTCCGATGGCGGACACCGGAGAACGGGATCGCCGAGATCGCCGACGTTCACGACGTCGTGCTCGAGACCTACTCGTCCCGGACCAACGAGATCCGGCACCGCATCGACACCAAGCTCGACCGCTTCGTCGCCACCATGGACCGCGACCCGACACCTCGGGAGCGGTGGCGGCTCGAACGAGAGGCCGTGCTCGACACCCGACCCAGCAAGGAAGCCAACGTCAACGCCGCGGTCCTGCATGCCGAGTGGCGCGAACAAGTCCAACAACTCGCGACCACACCCGAGACGATCGTCGATCAAGCGATCGGCCAAGTCAGTCCGCGTCGAGCACTCGATCAGCAGGAGACCGCGGCGCTGGTCGACCGAGCGATCGCAGCGATCAGCGAACGCCAATCCACCTGGCGTCCGAACGAACTCCAACGCGAACTCGCCGCGCTGCTCGCCACCGATCTCGGCGCCGACGCCACCACGATCGTCGACGCCGTCGAGTCGCTCGCCGACTGGATCGTCACCAACCGCTGCGTCGACATCTCCGCACCCATCCCCACCGGCGCACTCGTACGCGCCGACGGGCGACCGGTCTCGGAGTCCGCCGTCGACCGAGCCCTCACCACCCAAGCCATCTTGGACCAAGAACACGACCTGCTCGACTGGGCCGAACACCGCCTCGACGCCGGCGGCGCGGTGGAGCCCGCCGCGATCGACCGCTCCGACGTTGACCTCAACGTCGCCCAAGCAGATGCTGCATCGCGCGTGGCCGGCGACGAGCAGCTCGTGCTCATCGTCGGACCCGCCGGCACCGGAAAGACCACCGCCCTGCGCCCCGCCGTCACCCAACTCCGCAGCGCCGGCCGAGCCGTGTTCGGGGTTGCACCCTCCGCCGGTGCGGCCGAGGTCCTCCAAGAAGAGACCGGCGTCGTCGCCGACACCGTCGACAAGCTCCTCGCCGAGCACCGCGGCGACCGGCCACCCGACCACCGCTACGACCTACCTGCCGGGGGGACACTCATCGTCGACGAAGCCGGCATGACCTCCACCCCCAAGCTCGCCGAACTCGCCGCGCTCGCCGACCGGAAGCGATGGCGAGTCGTGCTCGTCGGTGACCCGATGCAGTTCTCCGCCGTCGGACGAGGCGGAATGTTCGGACTCCTCGTCGACACCTACGACACCGTCGAACTCGACCGAGTCCACCGCTTCGACCACGACTGGGAACGCGACGCCAGCCTCCGGCTCCGCCGCGGCGACACCGACGTCGCAGAGCTCTACGACCTCCACGGCCGGCTGCACGGTGGCACCGAGCACCGCATGCGAGCCGCCGCGATCACCCGCTGGTGGAACGAACGAGAAGCCGGCCGAACCGCACTCCTCATGGCGCCCACGAACCACGCGGTCGACGAACTCAACCACTACTGCCAACTCATCCGCATCGACCACGGCCAACTCGATCCCACTGGGCCGGGCGTGCGGGCGGGCGCGCACACGGTCCACGTCGGTGACGAGATCGCCACCCGAGACAACAACCGGCGCCTCCTCACCGACCGGGGCCGCATGGTCCGCAACCGAGCCGAATGGACCGTCACCGCGATCCACCCCGACGGCTCCATCAACGTTCAAGGTCGCAGCGGCCGCGTCCGCCTCCCCGCCGACTACGTCGCCGAACACGTCGACCTCGCCTACGCCCGCACCGGCCACGGCGCACAAGGCCGCACCGTCGACGCCGCCATCGTCTACCTCGACGGACCCACCGACGTCCGCAACCTCTACGTCCCCATGACCCGAGGCCGCACGACCAACGAGGTGTTCGTCGCCACCACCGGCGAACAGACCGCCCTCGACGTCGTCGCCCAATCCATCGCCACCGACTGGATCGACCGACCCGCCCTCGTACGACGGACCGAACTGAACCCTCACACCGCGACGGACGCGACGATCAGCCACAGCAGACAGATCCTCGCCGACTGGCGAGGTCGGTCCATGGGACGCACACCGGCCGACCGTCGTCCAGACCACGACGAGCGCAGCCACTCCCGCCGCATCCTCGACCACTGGCAAGGCCGCGACGTGCGACGGACGGCCGACGACCACTGCGCCACGGAGCGAGCTCGACTCGACGAAGCAGCCTTCACGGCGACGCCCGACCACGTCGATTCTGCAGACGTCAGAAACCCCAACGAGGAACTCCGACGGCAGCTCCGCCAGCTCCGAGCCGGTCGCCAACGACCATCGTTCGGTCCCGAGATCGAGCTGTGAGATCGAGGACAGTCCGAGCGGCCCGCCCCGCCCCAAGCGCCTACCGAGCGGGCTGGAGGCGAGGCCACGCGCCCGGCGATCGCCGATGCGGTTTCCGGATCGACCTTCGCAAGCTTGTTGAGAGCTTCGCCGACGATTCCGAGTTGCCGCTCGACGGCTGAGCGCAGCAAGTCGTCGGTGTCGTACACGTCGAAGGTCGTGCCGCCGACGAAGCGCTGCACCAGACGACCGGCGTGGAGTGCGTCCCACAGCACGGCCCGGGAATCAGCGTGCATACACGAGCTCCCCCGTCGCCTCGATTCGTGCGAGGAGGTAGGGGTTGCGCACACTCGGGCGGGTGATCAGGTCGACCCGGCGGTCGAACACCGCTTCGAGCGCCTCTTTCAGTCCGAAATAGTCGTCGGCGTACGACGGCGACGACGGGTCGGTGAACTCGACGAGAAAGTCGATGTCACTGGTCCCGAAGTCAAAGTCCTCACCGAGGGCGGAACCGAAGACCTCGAGCCGCGCCACACCGAACCGTTGACAGAGTCCCTCGATCTCACTGCGGTGTT
>JAWLFC010000057.1:0-18120 GCA_041685755.1 Ilumatobacteraceae bacterium | reverse complement strand
GGAATGTCGCACAGCTCACCGACGCGTGGCGATCCGGCGTCGGGCGTCTTCTCGATGGCTCGCAGCGATGCAACAGCAGCATCGAAGAAGCGCACGCCGAGATGGGTTTCGCCTTTCAGTGCTGCAGCACCGGGAGCGTTCGACCAGGTCGGCCTCAGCCAGCGGTCGCAGCCGGGCGACGGTCACCGCCGGGCGAGTGCGTCGCGTCGAGCAGCGCTGCTGTGAGTTGTCCGCACTTCGTCCGGACCGTGCTGCCGAACTCAGGACGTCACGAAGTCGATCAACTGCTCGACGGCGCCGACGAGTTCGGGGCGGAGGTCGGCGAAGGTGTTCACTCGGTTGCGGAGCATGGGCCAGAAGCCGGCGAACTCGACGCCGAGGGCGGCGCACATCGCCTCCTTCCACGGCAGGTCCCCCTTGGGGACGTCGGGCCAGTCGTCGAGGCCGAGGACCTTGGGACGGATGCCGGCCCACACGTCGACGAAGGGGTGGCCGGTGATCAGCACGTTCGGGTCGCGGACCTGCTCGGCGATCCGGGTCTCCTTCGAGCCGGGCACGAGATGATCGAGCAGCACACCGAGTCGGCGCTGCGCTGACGGGCCGAAGCCGGCGACGGCGGCGGCGAGGTCGTCGGCGCCGTGGAGCGGTTCGACCACGATGCCGAGCTCGCGCAGGTCGTCGCCCCAGACGTGCTCGAGGAGTTCGGCGTCGTGCTTGCCCTCGACCCAGATCCGGCTCGCCGCCGCCACCCGGGCCCGGCCGTCACCGGCGACCGACCCCGACGCCGTGATGCGCTGCGTCGCCGCCTTCGCCGTCGCCGGGCGCACGAGCGTGACCGGCCGCCCCTCGATCAGGAAGCCACCGGGTTTCCAGGTGAAGTGACGGACGTAGTCGTTGCGGTCCTGCAGGGTGACTCCTTCGGCGCTCCAGCGGACCACGTCGCCGCAGAAGTGGCTGGCGCGATCCTCGACGAGCATGCCCATCTCGACGGTGACGTCGGGGTAGCTCGGTCGGCGCTGCTGGGCGGCGAAGTCGTCGAGGATGTCGGTGTCGTAGGCCACGGCCCCAGTGAAGCAGTCCGACGATCCGCTGTGCGAGCATGCCGGAATGGAGAGCTTCACGGCAAGGGTCGCCGTCGTCACGGGCGGAGCCAGCGGGATGGGACGCGAACTCGTTCGCCAACTGGCGGCGGAGGGCTGCCACGTCGCGACGTGCGATCTGTCGGTCGAGGAGATGGAGGAGACGAAGCGACTGGCGCTGGCCGACGCCCCCGACGGCACGATCGTCACCACCCACGTCTGCGACGTCTCCGACGAGGCATCGCTGCTCGCGTTCCGCGACCAGGTCGTGCAGCAGCACGAAACCGACCACGTCGACCTGCTCTTCAACAACGCCGGGATCGGCGGTGGCGGCTCGATCATCAGCGACCCCCGCGAAACGTGGGAGCGCACGTTCAACGTGTGCTGGGGCGGCGTCTATCTCGGTGTGCGCACGTTCCTGCCGCTGATCATCGCCGCACCCGACGCCCACATCGTCAACACCTCCAGCGTCAACGGTTTCTGGGCGAGCATCGGCCCCGACCGTCCGCACACCGCCTACTCGGCGGCCAAGTTCGCCGTGAAGGGCTTCTCCGAGGCGTTGATCACGGACCTGCGTGTGAACGCCCCGCACGTGAAGGTGTCGGTCGTCATGCCGGGCCACATCGGCACCTCGATCGTCGAGAACTCGCTGCGTCACGGCGTCCACGAGGCCGACATGGAAGCTGCCGAGATGGTCAAGTTGATGTCGGACATGTTCCGCGACCAGGCGCCGATGTCGGCAGCCGAGGCGGCCACCGAGATCCTCGACGGCGTGCGCGCCGGGCGCTGGCGCATCCTCGTCGGCGACGACGCCCGAAAGCTCGACGAGGCGGTACGAGCCCATCCCGAGATCGCCTACGAGTCGCTCACCCTCGGCGACCTCACCTCCGGCAACGCCGGCACCCCCTTCGCCGCCTCCGACTGACCCCTGCCCGTCCGGACCTGCCCGTCCGGACCCGACCCCGACGCGCATCCTGCCCGTCCGGACCCGACCCCGACGCGCATCCTGCCCGTCCGGACCCGACCCCGACGCGCCGATGCCGCCCGGGAACTTTCCCGGTGCCGGCAGCGTCAGAGTTCCATGGGGAACATCAGGACAGCACCAGCAGCACTCGCAGTCGTGATCGTGGTCGGGCTGGGGGTCTCGGCCTGCAGCGCCAGCGACGACTCGGACTCGGCGAGCACGGACTCGGCCGACATGGTCGCCGTCGAGCCGGACGTCGGCGCCGGCGACGGCGACACCGCCAGCGAGGCCGCGGACGCCATCGCTCCCGGCACGCCGACGTCGGCCGGACTCCCGGCGCTCGACGGACGAGCACTGGCGACCACCGCCGGTGTGCGCGTGACGGCACCGGACATCCGTCGGGCGGTCGACGACACCCTCGCGACGGTCGCCCGCAACAACGCCACGGTGTTCAACGCCGACGTGAACATCGGCAACGAGCGTGACGACGGCAGCATCGACGGCTCCGGCTGGTTCGTGGTGAAGGTCCCACCGGTCGATCTCGATGCGCTGATCGCCGACCTCGGCGCCACGGTCGGCACCGTGAGCGGACGAACCCAGGAGACGTCCGACGTGACCGACCAGCTCGTCGACCTCGAGATCCGCATCGGCGTCGAGCGCGACGTGATCGACCGTTTCCGACTCCTGCTCGACGAAGCGACCGCCTTCCAGGACATCGTCGACATCGAGCGGGTGATCGCCGAACGAACCATCGCGCTCGAGCAACTCCTGGCGAGCCAGCGCAACCTGGAGAACCGCGTCGAGCTGTCGACGTTGACGATCGACCTGCAGTACGCGCCGCCCGGAACCGACGTGGTCGACGAGGCCACCGACGACACGATCGGTGACGCTTGGCGAGCCGGCTGGGACGCGTTCGCCGGGATGTTCTTCGCTCTCGGGTTCGCCCTGGCCGTCGCGGCGCCGTTCCTGGCGACAGCGGCAGTCGTCGGCGCGATCGTGTGGATGATCGTCCGCCGGCGCCCCGACCGGCACCCGACCGCCGAGTCGGTCTCGACCCCCGAGTCGGCGACGGTCAGCGAGGCGGACGAGGCGCTCGCCGCCCCCACCCGCGAGGCGTGAGCACGAGGTCGCTGACGTTGCCGTCGGGGAACGCGAACGGCGAACGCACCCCGGTGTGCACCGTCACCTCCGGCAACGTCAGCGGCCCGAAGCCGACCGCATCGGTGGTCCAGCGATGCCAGCGGTGCGCCGGGACCTCGGCCAACTCCAGGCGGGGTTCGCCCAGGATCTCGACAGCGCCGTGGACCACTCCGGGCTGTTCGTAGCCGCTGTCCGTTGCCGCCCGAGCACCGTCCGGCTCGATCGGCGTCGGTGGCCCCGTGGCGTACCACTCCAGGTCGAACGCGATCGGGGTCGGATCGCCGTACGCCCGGCCGAGCGCCTCGTCGGCATCGTCGATCGCCGACGCGTAGGTCTCGTTGCCGACCGACCACTGTTCCATCTCGGCGTCGCAGTGGTGCTCGGCCCACAACGCCTCGCCCTTGACGATGAACGGGTCGGCGCGGACCGGGACGTCGAAGTCGCTGACGTGCAGCAGTGGCCGCCCCTCGCGGGCGAGCGACGCCCAGTACCACGCCGTGCGTCCGACGATCCGGTGGCCCGACACGACGCCGAGGCGACCGTCGGCGGTCCAGGCGGTGAACACCCATTCCTCGACCGGCGCGGCGCCATGGCGGTCGTCGTACCAGTCGTGGTCGTCGGCGATCGCAGGCACGATCAGGCAGACTACGGAGCATGATCCGTTATCTCAGCCTCGACTGGATCAACGCGCTGTCCGACGAGGTCGCGGCGAGCGACCAGATGCGCGAGATCGCCGACACCCATCGCATCGGCGTGACGCAGGTCGTCAGCGACGGGCCCGAGGGCGACGTCACGTACCACCTGAACGTCGGCGACGGCTCGGCCACGTTCGGGGCCGGCCCCGCCGACCCCGAAGACGTGAAGATGGAACAGGACTGGGAGACCGCCGTGGCCGTCGCCACCGGCGAACTCAACGCCCAGGAGGCCTTCATCGGCGGACGGATCCGCCTGTTCGGCGACCAGCAGAAACTGCTCGAGTCCCAGCCGGTGTTCGGCGCCCTCGACGCCGTCTTCGCCACCGTCCGCGAACGCACCACCTACGCCTGACCCTGTCGTCTCCTGCCCGTCGGGGTCAGACCCCGACGGGCGGGAGACGGTGACACGGAGCGAACGATGCCCGAGATGCCCGAGATCCAGGCGCACGCCGAGCGCCTCACCGACCGCTTCGCCAGTCGGGTGCTCGCCGGGTTCACGCCGCTCAACTTCACCGCCCTCAAGACAGCGGTGCCCGCTCCATCGGAGGCATACGGCCGTGCGCTGGTCGAGGTCGACCGGCGGGGCAAGTACCTCCTGCTGCGGTTCGAGCCGATCACGTTCGTCGTGCACCTCATGCAGGGCGGGCGCCTCGAGCCGGACACGAAGCGCTCCGCGAAGCCCCGTGGCGGCCAGGCCCGATTCTCCTTCGAGCCGGTGGAGACCGACGACGGCGGGATCGACGAGACGGCGTTGCTGCTCACCGAACAGGGCACGGAGCGACGCGCCGGCGTGTGGTGTGTTCCCACGGACCGCGCCCTCGAGGTCCCGCCCCTCGACAAGCTGGGACCGGAGGCGGCGACGATCACCGACGACGAACTCGCGTCGCTCTTCGCCGCGAACTCGATGCGGGTCCACGGGTTCCTGCGCGACCAGCGGATGATCGCCGGCATCGGCCGCCGACTCGCCAACGAGATCTGCCACCGCGCCCGGGTCTCTCCGTTCGCCAACACCAAGAAGCTCAGCGCCGACGGAGCGGGAGTGGTCGCTGCTGCCATCCGGTCGTGCATCGCCGAGGGGTTGGAGTACGAACGGGCCCGTGACGACATGAGTTCGTCGAAGGACCGGCCGAGCGCCATGCACAACCGAACCGGCGACCCGTGCCCCGACTGCGGCGACTCGGTCCGTGCGGTCGAGTACTCCGGCTACACCGTCAACTACTGCGCGACGTGCCAGACCGGCGGCAAGGTCCTCGCCGACAACACGACCAGCAAATTCCTCAAGTAGCGCCCGGCGAATACGCTCGGCCCCATGCCCATCCATCTCCGCGCCGAGCCCGGCGACTACGCCCCCAACGTCCTGTGCCCCGGCGACCCATTGCGGGCGCAGTACATCGCCGAGACGTTCTTCGATCCCGGCTTCCGCCAGGTGAACGCCGAGCGAGGGATGCTCGGCTACACCGGCACGTTCGACGGCAAGCCGATCAGCGTGCAGTCGACCGGGATGGGGTGCCCCAGTTCGGGCATCGTCTTCGAGGAGCTGATCATGCTCGGGGCCACCCGCCTGGTGCGCGTGGGCACCTGTGGTGGCCTCGGTGACGACATGGCGATGGGTGACACGATCATCGGGGTGACGGCATCGAGCGACGACCAGACGCCGTTCCGCTACGCCGCCATGGACGGCTACGCCCCGAGCGCCACGTTCACCCTGGCCGAGACCGCCGCCCGGCTCAGCCGGGAGGGATCGGCCGGCGCGGTCCACGTCGGACCGATCGTGACGTCGGGGCTCTTCTACGATCCCGACCCGACGACGTTCGCCCGATGGAAGCGACTCGGCCATCTCGGCGTCGAGATGGAGGCGGCGATGATGTACACCGTTGCCGCCGTGAAGGGCATCGAGGCCTTGGCGATCATGACCGTCAGCGACCTGCTCGGCGAGGGCGGCGAGACGGTCCGGATCAGCGACGAGGAACTGCGTGCCGGCGTGGATCAGATGATGCGCATCTCCTGCGCCGTCGCCGTGTCATGATCGGCTGACTCAGCGACCGCTGAGGGAACTTCTCCGACTCCAGGAGCGTCAGAACGCCATGATCCCTCGTACCGCACTCGCCCTCGTGACCCTGTCTGCGCTGACGCTGGCCGCCTGCGGCAGCGACGACGACAACGGCTCCGGAACCGCACCGACGACCGACGATCTCGACGGCCTGACGTTCGGATCCACCGCCGTGACCGGTCACGAACTGGTCGCCGACTCGACGATCACCCTCTCGTTCCAGGACGACTCCGTCAGCGCCAACGCCGGCTGCAACACGATGAACGGCGGCTACACGATCACCGACGGGACCCTCGACGTCGACGCGATGGCGACGACGATGATGGCCTGCGCCGACGACCTGATGGCCCAGGACACCTGGCTCAGCGAGTTCCTGACGAGCGGTCCGGCCGTCGGCCTCGACGGCTCCACGCTGACGCTGACCGGCGACGACGCCACGATCACCCTCGCCGAGGTCGAGGACGCCGAGCTGACCGGCACCGTGTGGGTCGTGACCGGCACGGTCGCCACCGAAGCGGTCAGTTCGGTTCCTGCCGATGCGGAGGCGTCGATCACGATCACCGACGACACCGTCGCGGTGAACACCGGCTGCAACACCGGCTCGGGTGGCGTCGAGGTCGGCGAGGACGTGCTGATCTTCGGCCCGATCGCCACCACGAGGCGAGCCTGCACCGACGACCTCATGCAGCTCGAGGCGTCAGTACTCGCGGTGCTCCAGGGCGAGGTGTCCTACGAGATCGACGGCGACAGCCTCAGCCTGCGCAACGACGCGAACGGTGTTGGTCTCGAGTTGACCGCGGCCTGACCCCGCTCGGCCGGCGCTGGGCCGGGGGGTGCGTCGGGCTCCCGGTGCGCTCAGCCCGAGGACGTCGCGCTCTCCACTTCGGACCGCAGGGTGGCGCTGAGCTGCTCGCCGGCGGCGAGGTGCTCGCGCAGCCGCTGGCAGCGCTGCTCGGCCAGCTCGGCGAACACCGACAGCCGTTCGACGAGCGGCTGTCGCTCGTGCCTCGGTGTCGACGCGTCGGCCAACCGGTCGCGAACGGTGAGCAGGTCGCGCATCTCCTCGATCGTCAGGTCGAGCGGTTTCATCTGCTTGACGAGGCGGAGGCGGTCGATGTCGACGTCGGTGTAGAGACGGAAGCCACCGGTCGAGCGCCCGCTGGGGAGGACGAGATCGGCCTCCTCGTAGTAGCGGATCGTCCGCAGCGACAGGCCGACGGCTTCTGCCACCTCGCCGATCTGATGCATCACTGGTTCCATGCGTACTCCTCGATCGAGCCGACGACGGCTCGTCCGGCACTCTATGGCGCCGGCACGACCAGCGAACCGGCGACCCACGCTGCCTCAGTGGCCGGCGCCGAGGTTGCCGCTGAGGGCGTGCCACTTCTGGCTGGGCTCGTTCATGCCGACGATCTCGACGTGCTTGCCCTTGTTGTGGTACTTGAGGACGATCGCGTCGAGTGCCGCGACGGTCGACGAGTCGTAGATCTGCGCCTCGGAGAGGTCGATGATCACGTTCTGCGGGTCGTGGGCGTAGTCGAACTGATAGACGAGGTCGTTGCTCGACGCGAAGAACAGCACGCCGCGCACGGCGTAGACGCAGGTGTCGTCGTCGGGGTGAGCGACATCGACGACCTGCGTGAAGTGCGACACCCGGCGGGCGAAGAACACCATCGCGGTGACCACACCGAGGATGACGCCGTAGGCGAGATTGTGGGTGAACACGGTGACCGCGACGGTCACGACCATGATCGCCGTGGCGCTGAACGGCATCTGCTTGAGCGTTCGGGGGTGGACGCTGTGCCAGTCCATGGTGCCCACCGACACCATGATCATCACCGCCACGAGGGCGGCCATCGGGATGCGAGCGACGATGTCGCCGAGGCCGACGACGAGGATCAACAGGAACACGCCGGCGGAGAACGTGGAGATCCGGGTGCGAGCCCCGGAGGTCTTCACGTTGATCATCGTCTGGCCGATCATGGCGCAGCCACCCATCCCTCCGAAGAAGCCGGTGACGATGTTGGCGACGCCCTGCCCCCAGCCTTCGCGGGTCTTGTCGGAGTGGGTGTCGGTGATGTCGTCGACGAGCTTGGCGGTCATCAACGACTCGAGCAGGCCGACGAGCGCCATCGCGAACGCGAACGGCGCGATGATCCGCAGCGTCTCCAGGTCGAACGGGACGTCGGGGATCAGCCAGGTCGGCAGACTGCTGGGCAGGTCGCCCTTGTCGCCGACGGTGGGGACGTTCATGCCCGAGGCGAGCGTGACGATCGTGAGCAGCACGATCACGACGAGCGGGGCCGGGACCGCCCGCATGACCCTCGGCAGCAGCACGAGCAGGGCGAGACCGACGGCGACGAGCGGGTAGACGACAGCGGGGACGTCGATCAGTTCGGGCAGCTGGGCGGTGAAGATGAGGATCGCCAGCGCGTTGACGAAGCCGACCATCACGCTGCGCGGGATGAAGCGCATCAGCCTCGCCGCACCGGAGAGGCTGAGGGCGACCTGGATGACACCGCCCAGGATCACCGTGGCGATCAGGTAGTCGAGGCCGTAGTCCTTCATCACCGGGTAGATCACCAACGCGATCGCACCGGTGGCGCCGGAGATCATCGCCCGGCGGCCACCGGTGAACGCGATCGTCACCGCCATGGTGAACGAGGCGAACAGGCCGACCCGCGGGTCGACACCGGCCAGGATCGAGAACGAGATCGCCTCGGGAATCAGCGCGAGAGCAACGGCGAGGCCGGCGAGCAGCTCGATGCGCAGCCGCTTCGGGGACCGCAGCGCGCTCATCACGCTCGAGTCTTCGAAGGCGAGTGGATCGTCGAGCGCGAGCGCGGGCGAGTTGACAGACATGAGGCTCCGGTTCGTGAGGGAGAGGGGGTTTCGGTTGGGGTCGACCTTGCAGAGGCACAGGGACCCAGCAACACGTCACGCGTCGCGTCAGCGACCGGGCGACTCTACCCTCACGTAACGGTAGGGACAGGCGCTCGCGTCGCGAGACATCCGTCACACACGCCCGCGTCCACCCCCCGGACGCCGACACACCCTCACGTAACGGAAGGTTTGGTCGGTAGACTCGGCTCGCGTGATCGATCCGAGTTCGATGAGCGGTGCAGCTCCCGTCGCCGCTGGCCGAGCGCCGCTTCCCGAGGAACGTCCGTCATGAGCCGCAACTTCGAAGAACTCGCCCGCACCGGCACAGCGCTGGGCGACATCGTGCTGCGACGACGACTCGAACCGGTCAGCCGGCAGGACATCTTCGAAGTCATCCTCGGCGGCGAGGGTCTGATGTCCAGTCTGTTCACCCACGGCGAAGAGCAACTCGCCGAACTCGGACTCGGCGCGGTCGCCGGCGACAGCTTCGACGTCCTCGTCGGTGGTCTCGGCCTCGGGTACACCGCCCGCACCGTCCTACGAGACGAACGCATCCGGACCCTGCACGTGGTCGACACCCTCGACGTGGTCATCGACTGGCACCACCGCCACCTCGTGCCGCTCGGCGCCGAACTCACCGGGGACCCCCGCTGCACGCTCGTCCACGCCGACTTCTTCGCCCTCGTCGACCAGGACCCACCGATGCTCGGCACGACCGCCCCCGAGCAGTTCGACGCGATCCTGGCCGACATCGACCACTCCCCGCGCCACCTCCTCGACCCCAGCCACGCCGAGCTCTACACCCCGACCGGGCTGCGTCGGCTCGCTCGCCACCTTCGCCCGCGCGGCGTGTTCGCCCTGTGGTCGAACGACCCACCCGACGCCGGGTTCGTCGCCGACCTGGGCAGCTGCTTCGCCCACGTCGACGCCCACGTCGTCAGCTTCTGGAACTTCCTCACCGACGAACGCACCCGCAGCACGATCTACGCCGCCGACGACCCCCTTGCCTGATCCGGCTCGGCCGCCCGCTCGTCGGCGCCGGTGATCGGCGTCGATCTCCCGGCCGAGTCAGATGAGGCCGAGTTCGGCGACGGCGTCTCGTTCGCCGACGAGCTCCTCCGCGCTGGCGTCGATCTTCGTCCGGCTGAAGTCGTCGATCTCGAGGCCCTGCACGATCTCGTAGTCGCCGTCGCGGCAGACGCACGGGAACGACGAGATGATCCCCTCGGGCACTCCGTAGCTGCCGTCGCTGACGACCGACATCGAGACCCAGTCGCCCTCGGGGGTCCCGAGCGTCCAGTCGCGGATGTGGTCGACCGCTGCCGAGGCGGCCGACGCCGCCGACGACGCGCCACGGGCGTCGATGATCGCGGCGCCCCGCTTGGCCACGGTCGGGATGTAGGTGTTCTCGTACCACTCGTGGTCACCGACGGCGTCGTGAGCGCTCTGGCCGTTGACCTCGCAGTGGAACAGGTCGGGGTACTGGGTGGTCGAGTGGTTGCCCCAGATCGTCATCTTCGCGATGTCGTTGACCGACACGTCGAGGCGCGAGGCCAGCTGCGAGAGAGCCCGGTTGTGGTCGAGGCGCGTCATCGCGGTGAACTGGCGGGGGTCGAGGTCGGCGGCGTTGCGCTGGGCGATCAGGGCGTTGGTGTTGGCCGGGTTGCCGACGACGAGCACCTTGACCGCCGGGGTGGCCGAACGCGACAACGCCTCACCCTGGGGCTTGAAGATGCCCCCGTTGGCCGACAGCAGGTCGGAGCGCTCCATGCCGGCCTTGCGAGGCATGGAACCGACGAGGATCGCGATGTCGGCGTCGCCGAACGCGGTGTCGGCGTCATCGGTGCAGACGACCTCGCTCAGCAGCGGGAACGCGCAGTCGTCGAGTTCCATGCGTACGCCTTCGAGGGCGCCGAGCGCCGGGGTGATCTCCAGCAGTTGCAGCGACACCGGGGTGTCGGGGCCGAGCATCGAGCCCGATGCGATACGGAAGAGGAGGCTGTAGCCGATCTGGCCAGCAGCTCCGGTGACGGCGACGCGAACGGGAGTGGTCATGTCGCGAGCGTACGTCGCCCGACCGATCGCCCCCAAGCGCGCCACCCCGACCCGAAATGGTCCGCTCTGATTGCGCTGAGCGCAACCGGAGCGCGATTTTTCGGTGGGTTCGTCGGGGGGTGCGTCGGGGGGTACGTCGGGGGGGTGCGTCAGGGTTGGCCGAGGACGCGGCCGATCACGTCGGCGTAGTAGTCCTGGCCCGACTGGGTGAGATGGATGCCGTCGTCGTAGAAGCAGCGACCCGAACACCCGGCAGAGAGCACCTGCCAGTCGACGACGGTCACGTTCGGGTGCGAGGTCGGCACCGCCCGCAGGCGCTCGTTGTTGCCACCGATCCAGCCTCGGTCGGCCTTGCCGGTCAACAGCAGCACCACCGGCACGTCGGCAACCGTCGCCAACATCTGCTCGAGCGTCTCCTGGCTGAACGCTCCGTTCGTGCCGAGGTGGATGACGACCACGGAGCCGAACGTGCCGTTGTCGCGCAGCACCTGCATCGTCGGCACGAAGTCCTTCATCTGGCGACTGACCTGGGCGTCGACCTGGAAGCCGCGGGCCTGCAGTTCCTCGGCGGCTCCGAGCATGACCGAGTCACCCAGCGCGACGAGCGGGAACCCCCCGGCGGTCGGGGGCACGGCCAGCGGCGTCAACCCGTCGAGCGAGTTGACGACTCCGAGCTGCGCCAGCGGCGCGGTGACGGGCGGCGCCGTCGTGGGCGGCGCCGTGGTGGGCGGCACCGTCGTGGGCGGCGCGGTGGTCGGTGGGGCGGTCGCTGCGGGCGGCGCCGTCGAGGGTGTCGTCGAGGGTGTCGCCGGCATCTCCGGTGGTGGAAGCACGGGCACCGCCTGCTCGAGCGTCGTCGGCGGCGGCAACGTGGAGGTCGTCGAGGTGGTCGTCGTGCTGGTCGTGGTCGCCACGGGTATCTCGTCGACCTCGAGGAGGTTCGTGGAGAACGTACTGCCGGCGTCGAGCGCCTGGGCGATCTCGTTCTGCTCGAGCGGGGCGCGCATCAGCGTGACGCCCAACACCAGCGTGAACGCCGCCACGACCGCAGCCCCCAGGTGCAGCACCCGCTTGGGTCTCGTCGCGGTCCCCTCACGGACCCGTCGGCGCCACGCCGCGAACCGACCGGTTCGGATCGGTGTCTCGACGAGGCGATACGACGCCTCGGCGACGGCCACGGTGAGGGCGATGGCCAACACGAACTCGCCCCACGTCAGCTTGTTGCCGGCGAGTCCCCGGATCATCTGGTAGATCGGCCAGTGGTACAGGTACAGCCCGTACGAACGGCGGCCGATCCAGGCCAGCACACCGATGCCGAGCACCCGGTTGGCAACCGACTGCCGGTGGGTGACCGCGGCGATCACGGCGATCGTGGCGACGCTGGTCAGCAGCAGGCCGCCGCGGAACAGGAAGGGGTCGGCGCCGTTCGGCGTCGCCAGGTAGACGGTCCAGCACAGCCAGGCGAGCGTGGCCACGGCGAGCAGCGCGAGCACGTCGAGCGACCGACCGCGCTTGCGCAAGGGGCCGCGGACGACTGCCAGCGGACGCCACACCATGGCGAAGGCAGCACCGAGCATGATGCCGGGCAGCCTCGACACGGTGCCGAGGTACAGCGTGTCGATCTTGCCGATCGGGCGGTCACCGATCCACCAGTAGGCGTCGGGGGTCACCGCCGGGTCGCCGATCGGGCCGCCGTAGAACAGCAGCGCCACGGCGACGGTGATCGCGAGCGCGCCGAGGAACAGCCAGCGGCTCACGTCGGCGACCTGCCGGGTCCCGGATCGTCCGAGCAGCACGATCATCACCACGGGCCAGAACACGTAGAACTGCTCTTCGACCGCGAGGCTCCACAGATGCCGCAGCGGCGCGAAGTCGCCGGCGGCGGTGTACCCCTGACCCACCCAGATCTGGTAGTAGTTCGCAACGTAGAACGTGCCGGCGACGACGTCGCCGCGCAGTTGGCCGAGGGCCTCGCTCTTGAAGAGTGCCGTCCAGGCGACGACGATCGCCATCATCGTGAACAGCGCCGGCAACAGGCGGCGGGCGCGCCGCATCCAGAACTGTCCCAGCGAGATCCGGTACGTGCGTTCGCGTTCGGAGATCAACAACAGCGTGATCAGGTAGCCGGAGATCACGAAGAAGATCTCCACGCCGAGGAAGCCACCGGGCAACCAGTCGCTGTTGGCGTGGTACACCATCACGGCGACGACGGCGAGCGCGCGCATTCCGTCGAGGCCCGGGAGGTACGGGACCCGACTGATGTAGGCGCTGTCATCGACAGCGACGGGGGCGCCCTGGGGAGGGGCGAGCGTCGACATGGAGCATCCAGTATCGCCGGAGCACAGGGGCCGATGGCGTCATGACCTCGTCAAGGCTGCGGCTCGCGACCTGACGAGGGCGACGCTCAGGGCGCCGCCTGCAGGGCGCCGGAGATCAGCGCTGCGTAGTACTCCTGGCCGTCGGGGCGCAGGTGGAACCCGTCGGAGTAGAAACAGTCACCGGGACAGTTGCCGGCGAGGCCGGCCCAGTCGAGCAGCGCCACGTTGGGATAGGTGTCGACCGTGTCGTAGACGATCGCGTTGTTGCCCGCCGTCCAGTCGCGGTCGACGTCGATCGTCAGCAACAGCACCTGGGGAACACCGGCGAGCGCCTCCATCATCCGGGCCATGTCGCCGGCCTGGATCGTTCCGTTGGTGCCGAGGTGGACCACGACGACCTCGCCGAGACGGCCCTGCTGCTCGAGTGTCAGCACGGTGTCGAGGCCGTTGACGAACGCCCGGCTCTCTGCCGCGTCGACCGTGAAGCCATCAGCGGCGAGCTGGCCGGCGGCCCCGAGCATCACCGAGTCGCCGAGCGCCAGCTTGGCGATCGGTGCCGGTGGTGCCGTGGTGGTCGTCGTCTCGGCGACCGTCGGCGGCGGCACCGCCGAACCACCGGGTGCGGTCACCGCCGGGTCCTCGTCGACGACGTCGGCGACGGTCGGGAGCGGCACCGCGCCGGCGTCGTCGGTCACCCCGTCGCAGTCGGGATCGTTGACGACGTCGCAGGTGGCGGCGGCGGCTTGGTCGAGCGACTGGCGCACCTCGTTCTCGATGACCGGTGCCGTGGCGAGGCTGACGGTGGCGAACAGCGTGAGCGCAGCGACGACGGCGCCGATGGCGAGCAGCGCATTGCGGGGGCCCGCCACCGGCGAGCGACGGATGCGGCGCCACGACTCACCGAACGTGCCCTTGCGGATCGGCGTCTCGATGAACCGGAACGACGCCTCGGTGATGATGCCGGTGAGGACCATGGCGATCGCGAACTGCGTCAGCGTCAGCGGCTTGCCGGCGATACCGCGCATCAGCTGGTAGATCGGCCAGTGATACAGGTAGAGCCCGTACGAGCGGGTCCCGATCCACAGCAGCACCGGGATGCTCAGGATCCGTGACGTGAACGCCCGCTCGTGGGTGACCGCCGCGACCATCATCAGTGTGGCGATGGCGCACAGCAGGAGTCCGCCGCGGAACAGCCATGCGTTGGCGCCATCGGGGCCGACGAGCCACATGAACCAGACGAGCGCAGCGAGGATCGCGAAGCCGAGCAGCGACACCAGGTCGAGCAGTGCGCCCTTGCGGCGAAGGGGGCCACGCATCACCGCAACCGGTCGCCAGATCATCGCGAACGCCGCGCCGAGCAACAGCCCGCTGGCGCGCGTGAACGTACCGAGATACGCCCAGTCGAAGATCGAGATCTCGCGCCCGAAGATCGACCAGTAGGCGTCGGGCGTGATCTCGGGCGTGCCGACCGGACCGGAGTAGAACGTCACGGCGGTCACGGCGGTGATCCCGAGGGCGGCGATGACCAGCCAGCGGCTGATGTCGGCGATGCGGCGGGTGCCGCCCCTGAGCAGCGCGAACATCACGATCGGCCAGACGATGTAGAACTGCTCCTCGACCGCCAGGCTCCACAGGTGCCGCAACGGGGCGAAGTCGTTCGCCGCCGTGTAGCCGGCGCCCGTCCAGATCTGGTACCAGTTGGTGACGTACGTGAACGCAGCGATCACGTCGCCGCGCAGCTTGCCGAGCACGTCGCGATCGAAGATCGACACCCAGATCGTGAGCAAGATCAACATCGTGACCAGCGCCGGCAGGAGCCGGCGGCTGCGCCGGATCCAGAACTGCTTCATGTCGACGGTGGAGGTGCGCTCCTTCTCGGCGATCAACAGCAACGTGATCAGGTAGCCGGAGATGACGAAGAAGACCTCGACGCCCAGGTAGCCACCGGGCAACCAGTCGGAGTTGGCGTGGTACACCATGACGGCGACGACGGCGAGGGCCCGCATCCCGTCGAGGCCGGGCAGGTACGGCACCCGGCTGATCTCGGCGGCGTGCGTCGACCGGCGCGAGGCGGTGCCGTTGGCCGATGCCGCGTCGGCGCGAGGCCGCGGCCGACGTTCGGCTCGCGTCGGTGCGTGTGCGGCGTCGGTGCTGGCGGTCATCGGGTGGTCAGGCCTCCGCCAGGCCCAGGTTGTCGCAGATCGCCAGCACCGAGTCGGGCCGGTTGAGCGCGTACAGGTGCAGCCCGGGCGTGCCGGCGTCGATCAGGTCGGCACACAGCTGCGAGGCGACGTCGATCCCGATGCGCCGCACCTCGTCGGCGTCGTCGGTGGCGTCGAGCCGATCGGCGAGCCAGGTCGGCAGGGCGGCGCCGCTCATGTCGGCCATGCGCTTGACCTGCGCCTTGTTGGTGATCGGCATGATGCCGGGCAGCACCGGCTTGTCGACGCCCAGGTCGGACAGCTCGTCGACGAGGCGCACCCAGTGTTCGACCTCGAAGAAGAACTGGGTGAGTGCGAAGTCGGCGATCGAGAGCTTGGCGGCCAGGTGGTGACGGTCCGTCGCACGGTCGGGCGAGCGGGGGTGGACCTCCGGGTGGGCGGCGACGCCGGCGGCGAAGTGACCCGCCGACACCACGTCTTCGAGGAGTTGGAGGGCGAACTCGTAGTCGCCGGCTTCGGCGCGGCCGTCGGCGGGTGGGTCGCCGCCGAGGGCGAGGATGTTCTCGATGCCGACCTGGTGGTACGTGTCGAGCAGCGTGGCGACGTCGGCTCGGGTGTGGCCCCGACACGTGAGGTGCGGCATCGGGATCCACGTGGTCTCGACGCGCATCCACTCCACCACGTCGCCGGTGCGGTGACGGTCGGAGCCGCCGGCGCCGTAGGTGATCGACACGAAGTCGGGACGGAGCTTCTCCAACGCCGCAACGGTGCGACCGAGCGTCATGTGGGCGCCCGACGTCTTCGGGGGGAAGAACTCGAACGACAGCGTGCGCTTCGCGTCGAGCAGCGTCGGAATCCGGACCACTCGACCAAACTATCCAGACGATCGCGCCGCGACGGGCCAGCGTGGATGGTCCGCTGACACACCGAACGGCGGTGGTACGGTCCCGAACGGCCCGACCGGGCCACGGCACGAAGGGGATGCAGATGCCATTGATCGAGAACTGGAAACTGGTCGTACTCGAGCGTTACGCCAAATTCGACGGCCGAGCCGGCCGCGCCGAGTTCTGGTGGTTCGTCCTCGCCCAGGTCATCATCTACGTCGCACTGGCAGTCCTGGGCGGGATCGCCGACATCTTCACGATCCTGTACTTCCTGTACGCGATCGGGACGTTCGTCCCTTCGCTGGCCGTTGCGGTGCGCCGCCTGCACGACACGGACAAGTCGGGTTGGTTCATCCTGCTCGGTCTGATCCCGTTCGTCGGATTCATCATCCTCATCGTCTTCTACGCGATGGAGGGCACCAACGGCCCCAACAACCACGGCGTCGCGCCCGAACCCGCTGCCACCTGACCCCCACTCCTGCCCGTCCGGACCCGACCCCGACGCGCATGCCCGTCCGGACCCGACCCCGACGCGCAGGAGCCTGGTCGATCGGTCTAGTGGCGGAAGTGGCGTTGGCCGGTGAAGACCATGGCGATGCCGTGTTCGTCGGCGGCGGCGATGACCTCGTCGTCGCGGACCGAGCCGCCGGGCTGGATGACGCAGGCGATGCCGGCGGCGGCAGCGGCGTCGAGGCCGTCGCGGAAGGGGAAGAACGCATCGCTGGCGCAGGCGCCACCGGTCGCTCGCCCCGCTGACCGCTCGGCAGCGATGCGGGCCGAGTCGAGCCGGTTCTGCTGGCCGGCCCCGATGCCGAACGCCTGTAGATCCTTCGCGTAGACGATGGCGTTGCTGCTCACCGCGGCACACACCTGCCACGCGAACTCGAGGTCGGCCCACTGCTCGTCGTTCGGTTGCGCGGTCGTGACGACCCGCCAGTCGTCGCTGCGGCCGGCGACGGTGTCGGGCTGCTGGACCAGCAGGCCGCCGTCGACCGGACGGACGTCGTACGGCAGCGCCGAGGCCGGGTTCGCCGACATCACCCGGAGGTTCTTCTTCGCCGACAGGATCTCGAGCGCGTCGGGGGCGAACCCGGGGGCGATCACCACCTCGGTGAAGACGTCGCCGAGTGCGGTCGCCATGTCGGCGGTGACGGTGCGGTTGGCCGCGACGATGCCGCCGAAGGCGCTGACCGGATCGCAGGCGTTCGCACGCACGTAGGCCTCGGTGACGTCGGCGGCGACGGCCACGCCACACGGATTGGCGTGCTTCACGATCACGCAGGCAGGGTCGTCGAAACGGTGCACGAGCCGCCACGCCGCCTCGGTGTCGAACACGTTGAGGTAGCTCAACTCCTTGCCACCGTGCTGGGTCATCGAGTCCCACCAGCTGGTGGCGCCGGCCTGGCGGTAACGAGCGCCGTGCTGGTGCGGGTTCTCGCCGTAGCGAAGGGGTTGGGCGAGCTCCAGCGCGAGATGGATCGACGGCGGCAGTGACGCCGCCGTGTCGTCGGACGGGGTCGTCTCGTCGAACCACGTCACGATGGCGGCGTCGTACGACGCGGTGTGAGCGAACGCCGTCCGGGCGAGGCGATGCCGCAGGGTGTCACCGAGCGAGCCGTCGGAGCGCAGTTGGTCGAGCACCGGCTCGTAGTCGGCCGGGTCGACGACGATGCCGACGTGCGCATGGTTCTTCGCCGCCGCACGCACCATCGCCGGCCCACCGATGTCGATCAGCTCGATGCCCGGATCGGACGAGAACGGATAGAGGTTGACCACCACCAGGTCGATCGGCTCGATGCCGTGGTGCTCCATGTCGGCGACGTGTTCGGCGTCGGTCGGGTCGGCGAGGATGCCGCCGTGGATCTTCGGGTGCAGCGTGACGACTCGGTG
>JAWLFC010000056.1:15945-18148 GCA_041685755.1 Ilumatobacteraceae bacterium | reverse complement strand
TGCGCGTCGGCCGACGTGCGCATCCCGTTCGACATCCGCGAGGTGCTCGCCCGCCTGCTCGACGGCAGCCGGTTCGAGGAGTTCAAGCCGCTGTACGGCGACAAGCTGGTGTGTGGCTGGGGCTCGATCCACGGCTTCCCCGTCGGCATCCTCGGCAACAACGGGATCCTGTTCTCCGAGGAGGCGGCGAAGGCGGCGCAGTTCATCCAGTTGTGCAACAAGCGCGACATCCCGCTCGCGTTCCTGCACAACATCACCGGCTTCATGGTCGGCTCGAAGGCCGAGCAGGGCGGCATCATCCGCAACGGCGCCAAGATGATCAACGCGGTGTCGAACTCGACCGTGCCGCACTTCAATCTGATGGTGGGCGCCAGCTACGGAGCCGGCAACTACGGCATGGCGGGCAAGGCGTACAACCCGAGGTTCATCTTCTCGTGGCCCAACCACCGCGTGGCGGTGATGGGGCCGAAGCAGCTGGCGGGCGTGATGGAGATCGTCGCCCGCAACGCCGCCGCCGGACGGGGGATCGAGGTCGACGAGGAGGCGCTCGCCGCCCAGACCGCCGGGTTGGAGGCACAGATCGAGCACGAGTCGACGGCGCTGTTCTCGACGGGGCGGCTGTGGGACGACGGCATCATCCATCCCGCCGACAGCCGCACGGTGATGGGGATGGCGCTGTCGGCCGTGCACAGCAACGCGATCGAGGGCGCCACCGAGTACGGCGTGTGGAGGCACTGATGAGCCCTCGGCACCACGCCGTCGAACGTCTGTTGATCGCCAATCGTGGCGAGATCGCCGTGCGGATCGCCCGCACCGCGCACCGGCTGGGCATCGGCACCGTCGGCGTCTACTCCGAGCCGGACCGCACTGCGTTGCACGTCGACTCGGTCGACGTGGCGATCGCCCTGGGCGGTTCGACGCCCGCTGAGTCGTACCTGCGCGGCGACGCGGTGATCGCCGCCGCGCGCTCGACCGGCGCCGACGCGATCCACCCGGGTTACGGCTTCCTCGCCGAGAACGCAGGCTTCGCGCAGGCGGTGATCGACGCCGGGCTCACGTGGGTCGGGCCGACTCCCGAGCAGATCACACTGCTCGGCGACAAGGTGGCGGCCAAACGGGCGGCGCTGGCAGCGGGCGTGCCGACGACGTCGATGATCGAGGTCGTCGACGGTCGCGTCGATGGCGACGTCACCTACCCGGCGCTGGTCAAGGCGGCCGCAGGCGGTGGCGGTCGGGGCATGCGGGTCGTGCGCAGCGCCGACGACCTGGCCGACGCCGTCGCCGCGGCGTCGCGCGAGGCCGCGTCGGCGTTCGGCGACGGCGCGGTGTTCATCGAGCCGTTCCTGGAACGCGGGCGGCACGTCGAGGTCCAGATCATGGGCGACCGCCACGGCAACGTGATCCACCTGGGCGAACGCGAGTGCTCGATCCAGCGCCGCAACCAGAAGATCGTCGAGGAGTCGCCGTCGGCCGGCATCGCGCCCGAGACACGGACGGCGCTGTGCGACGGGGCAGTCGCCCTGGCGAGACACGTCGGCTACGAGGGCGCCGGCACGGTCGAGTTCATGGTCGGCGCCGACGGGGCGACCATCACGTTCCTCGAGGTCAACACGCGTCTGCAGGTCGAGCACCCGGTGACCGAGGCCGTGACCGGTCTCGACCTCGTCGAGATGCAGTTGCTCGTCGCGGCCGGCGAGCCGCTGCCGATCGCACAGGACGACGTGACGTTCGGTGGTCACGCGATCGAGGTCCGCGTCGTCGCCGAGGATCCCGCCACCGGCTGGATGCCCTCGACCGGTCGCATCGACCGGTTCTCGATCGGCGAGGCGACCAGTGAGGAGGGCGACGGCATCCGGATCGACACCGGCGTGCGCGACGGCTCGACGATCTCGTCCGACTACGACTCGTTGGTCGCCAAGGTGATCGCCCACGCGCCCACGCGGGCCGGAGCCGCCCGTCAGCTGGCGCGAGCGTTGCGGGCGTCGCAGATCACGGGGATCCGAACGAACCTCGAGTCACTGGTCGCGATCCTCGGCGAATCCGACTACCTCGCCGCGAACACACCGACCGCCTACCTCGCCGAGCATCCCGACGTGCTGGCGCCGGCCGGCCCGAGCGGCGACGATCGAACGGCGTTGCTGCTCGGAGCGGTGGTGGGGGGGGCGCGCCCCCACCCCCCCCCCCCCCCCCCCCCCCCCCGCCC
>JAWLFC010000056.1:0-15935 GCA_041685755.1 Ilumatobacteraceae bacterium | reverse complement strand
GCGCGAACACCGCTCGAGCGACCGCACGACGCCGTTCGCTCCGTCGGGGTGGCGGAACCTGCGCACGCGGGGTCAGCGCCAGGTGTGGATCGACCCGCGCGGCGACGAACTCCACGTCGAGTACGAGATGGCGTCGGCCTGGCAGCCCGGTGGTGCGGTGGTCGAGTCGGCGATCGTCCGGCTCGGGCCGTGGCCCATGCCCGACGAGACCGGTGCGCTCGGGCCCGACGAGCGCACGGCGCACGCCATCCGTCTGCTCGACCGTTCGTCCGATCGCGCGGCGATCGAGATCGACGGTCGGCGTCACGTCGTCGCCGCCGAGGTCGTGCGCCGCGCCGTCGGACTCGACGACGACGGCATCGACGCGGTCGCGGTCCACGTCCGCAGCGCGGCCGGCGCGCTCACCCTCACCCGGGCACCCCGCTTCGTGCTCCACGACGCCGAGTCGGCGACCGGTGGGCCGATCAGCCCGCTGCCCGGCACGGTCATCGCCGTCCACGTCGAGGCCGGGGAGTCGGTCGTCGACGGTCAGCTGCTGATGGTGGTCGAGGCGATGAAGATGGAGCACAAGATCGTCGCTGCCGGTGACGCGACGGTCACCGAGGTCCGCTTCGACGTCGGCGACCGGGTCGACACCGGCGACCTGCTGGTCGCGCTCGATCACGGGGACGACGCATGACCGAGCCGATCCGGATCGCCAACTGCTCGGGCTTCTTCGGCGACCGGCCGAGCGGCGCGCTCGAGATGGTCGAGGGCGGGCCGATCGACGTGCTCACCGGCGATTGGCTGGCCGAGCTGACGATGTTGATCCTCAGCCGGATCCGGGCCAAGCAGCCCGGACGTGGCTTCGCCCGCACGTTCGTCGGCCAGATGGAGCAGGTGATGGGCACCTGCCTCGACCGGGGCATCAAGGTCGTGTCGAACGCCGGCGGGCTCGATCCCGGCGGCTGCGCCGACGCCGTCGCCGAGGTCGCCGACCGGCTCGGGCTCGCGCCGAGCATCGCGTACGTCGACGGCGACGACCTGATGCCCCGCATCGTCGAGCTCGCCGAGTCGGGGGCGCTGCAGCCCTTCGGCGACGGCACCGAACTCGGCGACCCCACCCGGTTCCTCACCGCCAACGCGTACCTCGGGTGCTTCGGCATCGTCGACGCCCTGACGAAGGGCGCCGACATCGTGATCACCGGCCGCGTCACCGACGCCGCGGTGACGTGCGGCCCGGCGGCGTGGCACCACGGGTGGCAGCGCAGCGACGTCGACCAGCTCGCCGGCGGTGTCGTCGCCGGGCACGTCATCGAGTGCAGCGCCCAGGCGACCGGCGGCAACTACTCGTTCTTCCACGAGATCGACGGTCACGACGAGATCGGCGGCCGCGCCCGGTTCGGGTTCCCGTGGGCGGAGGTGGCCGCCGACGGCTCGTGCGTGATCGGCAAGCACGACGGCACCGGCGGGGTCGTCAACGTCGAGACGGTGACGTCGCAGCTGCTGTACGAGATCGGCGGCCCGGAGTACCTCGGCCCCGACGTGACGGCGCGCTTCGACACGATCGGGGTCGAACAGGTCGGACCCGACCGCGTGCGGGTGTCGGGAGCTCGCGGCGTGGCGCCGCCACCGACGCTCAAGGTGGCGATGAACGAACTCGGCGGCTACCGCAACTCGTTCACGGTGGCGCTCACCGGCCTGGACATCGACGCCAAGGCCGCATTCGCCCAGGCGACGTTCTGGGACGCCTGCCCGTACGGGCCCGACGACGTCGCCTTCATCGAGTCGAATGTCGTGCACACGAACAAGCCGGACCCGGCGACGCAGGAGGAGGCGACGGCGATCTGGCGGGTGACGGTGAAGGACCCCGACGAACGCAAGGTCGGCCGGGCCTTCGCCGACGCCATGGTCCACACCGTGCTCGCCGGGATCCCCGGCATGTACGCCCTCGGTGGGGGACCCAGCGCGGCGTCGCCGTTCGGTGTCTACCGTCCGGCGACCGTCCCCGCCGATCTGGTGCCGCAGTACGTCCACGTCGGTGGCGCGACCACCCAGATCGACTCCGTCGCACCACCGTCCGGCACGTCCCCTCCAGCACCTCCTGCACCGTCGGGGTCGGGTCCGGACGCGCAGGAGGCGCCGGACTCGTCGCGGCTGGTCGAGGTGCCGCTCGGGGCGTTCGTCGGCACACGGTCGGGGGACAAGGGTGGCGATGCCAACCTCGGGGTGTACGCCCGCAGTGACGCCGGTTGGGCCTGGCTGGACCACGAGCTGACGGTCGAGCGGCTGCGCGAGCTTCTCCCCGAGACCGCCGAGTTGACGATCGACCGGTACCGCTTCGCCAACCTGCGGGCGCTCAACTTCGTCGTCCGCGGGCTCCTGCAGGAGGGTGTTGCCGCGTCGACCCGCCAGGACGCCCAGGCGAAGGCACTGGGGGAGTGGCTGCGGGCCCGGGTCGTCGCCGTTCCGGAGTCGGTGCTCGGCTGACGTCCGAGCGCGAGTGCTCGCTGGGACCGAGCTGGGACGCCAGCCGATCGAGCAGCTCGCGCTGGCCGGTGATGATCACCTCGCGAGCGGACTCGAGGTCGAACCATGCGATCCGATCGAGTTCGGGGAATGCCTGTGTCCGCCCCGATCTCGGCGGCCACTCGAGCTCGAAGGTGTTGCCGACGGCCTGGGAGGGATCGAAGTCGGCGAGGTCGTCCAGCCGGGCCGCCCACGCCCGCACGACCTTGCCGCCCGACTGGCGGACCTCACCGAGGTCGACGAACTCCGTCGCCGGCACCGGCACGCCGATCTCCTCGTCGAACTCCCGACGTGCCGCCGCCAGCGGATCCTCGTCGGGCTCGTACTCACCTTTCGGGATCGTCCAGGCCCCGGCGTCCTTGCGCGCCCAGTACGGCCCGCCCATGTGCCCGAGCAACACCTCGACCGAGCCGCCCGTCGAGCGGTGCAAGACGATCCCGGCACTCACCCGCACGACACACCGACCAGGCGGAGGACGACGCGTGACTCCTCGGCACTGGCCGCGGCGTCGACGACGGCTTCCAGTCGCCACTCGTTGGTGTCGTCGGGATCGCGCAGGATCTGGGTGACGCGCCCGGTCGAGCGGTCGTAGGCGAACAGCTCGCCGGAGCGGGCTGCGGGGTCGGTGAGGATCTCGTCGTGCTCGGCCCAGTACGGCTGCATCGCCTCGATGAGCGTCTCGCCCGACGGCCACAGCTCGCGCTCGGCGTCGGCGACGATCTCGTCGTAGCCCCGTCGCCGGGCCAGCTTCTGCACCCAGTCGAACGCCCGGTTGCGCACCATCACCCGGAACGCTCGGTCGTCGTCGACGATCGTGCGCTCACCGGTCGGCAGGGTCGGTCGCAGGTCGTCGATCGACGACGCCTCCTCCGGGTGCAGCAGCCGCTCCCACTCGTCGATCAGGCTCGAGTCGACCTGGCGGACCACGGCGCCGAGCCACGCCACGACGTCGCCCAGCTCGGGCGTCGCGAGCTCCCCGGGCACGTTCTGGACCAGGCCCTTGTACACGTCGGACAGGTACCGCAGCACGACGCCCTCCGACCGCTTGAGCCCGTAGTCGCTCACGTACTCGCCGAACGTCATCGCCCGCTCGTGCATCTCGCGCACGATCGCCTTCGGCGCGACCGTGTCGGAGCCGACCCACGGGTGGCGGGCCCGGAACTCGTTGAAGTTGGCGTAGATCCAGTCGGCGTTCGGTTTCGGGTGTTCCACCTGGGAGAGGCGCTCCATGCGCTCCTCGTACTCGACGCCCGACGACTTCATCTCCGCCATCAGCTCGTCCTTGGCCCGCTTGGTCTGCGCGGCGAGGATCACACCGGGATTCTCCTGCACCGACTCCACGATCGTGAGCATGTTCAGCGCGTGGTCGATGCCGTCGCCGGAGCCGGCCTCGGCCTCGGCCGCGGGCAGCGCGACCAGCGCCTCGACGGCCCACAGCGACAACGGCTGGTGGAGGGCGAACTGGTCCTGGAGGTCGAAGTTGACGCGCACCCGTCGCCCGTACTCGTCGGGCGGGTCGGGGAACTCCAGCATGTCGGCCGCCACCAGCGACCGGTAGATCGCGATCGCCCGTCGGATGTGGGCGCGCTGGCGCTTGCGGGTCTCGTGGTTGTCGGTCAGCAGCCGGCGGACCGCACGGCACCCGTCGACCGGCGTGCCGTCGGTGTCGTGGACGACCGGGCGGTCGAGCAGGTTCATCACCATCTGGTGGGTCACCTGGAAGTGGGACTTCAGCGGCTCGGGTTCGCCGCCGACGAGCTTGTCGAAGGTGTCCTTCGTCCAGTGGGCGTAGCCCCGTTCGGGCTGCTTCTTCTTGACGACCTTCTTCTTGCCGCCGCTCGCCGCCGCCTTCTCGTCGAGGCGCTGGTTCTCGACGACGTGCTCGGGCGCCTGCACCCACACGTCGCCGCGGTCGTCGAACCCCTTGCGTCCGGCCCGCCCGGCGATCTGGGCGAACTCGCGGTTCGACAGGATCCGCACGCCCGACCCGTCGTACTTGCACAGCTGGGTGAACAGCACCGAGCGGATCGGCACGTTGACGCCGACGCCGAGGGTGTCGGTGCCGCAGATGATCTTCAGCAGGCCGTCCTGGGCGAGCTTTTCCACCAGCAACCGGTACTTCGGGAGCAGACCGGCGTGATGGACGCCGACGCCGGCGGTGATGAACCGGCGCAGGTCCTTGCCGATCGGCGAGTCGAACCGGAACCCGGCGAGCGCCTCTTTGATCTGTGCCTTCTCGGTCTTCGACAGCGGGTCGAGCGCGAGGTAGTTCTGTGCTGCCTCGGTCGCGTCCTTCTGCGTGAAGTGCACGAGGTAGATCGGGGCCTTGCCCGACTCGAGTAGTTCGGTGACGCTGTTGTGCAGCGTGCTCGTGCGGTACTCGAAGTCGAGCGGCACGGGTCGCTGCACGGACTTGACGACCGTGGTGTCGCGTCCGGTCCGCTCGGTGAGGTCGCGACGGAAGAACTCGACGTTGCCGAGGGTTGCCGACATCAGCAGGAACTGCGTGTGCGGCAACTCGAGCAGGGGCACCTGCCACGCCCAGCCCCGCTGCGGGTCGCCGTAGAAGTGGAACTCGTCGACGACGGCGACGTCGACCGGCGCCTCTCGACCGTCTCGCAGCGCCCAGTTGGCGAGAATCTCCTGGGTGCAGCAGATGATCGGAGCGTCGGGGTTGACGGCGGCGTCGCCGGTGACCATCCCGACGCGATCGGACCCGAACTCGCGGCACAGCGCGAAGAACTTCTCGCTCACGAGCGCCTTGATCGGCGCGGTGTACACGCTGCGCTTGCCCTCGGCCAGCGCAGCGAAGTGCGCCGCAGCCGCGACGAGCGACTTGCCCGACCCGGTCGGCGTGTTGAGGATGACGTGGTTGCCGAGGACGACCTCGAAGATCGCCTCCTCCTGCGCCGGATACAGCTCGATGCCGATCTCGTCGGCGTAGCCGGTGAACCCGCCGAGGACGGCGTCGCCGTCGATCGTGCCGTCGGCCAGCCGGGCGCCGGGGCCCGGGAGGTGGCGGATCAGCGGGGGCGGCGCAGCGGTGGACATCTCCGGTCGAGGGTACGGCTCGGCGGCGTCGCTCGCCCGATCAGGTCGCGTCGGCGACGACGGCGCGCATCACGTCGACCTCTTCGGCGGTGAGGTTCGGGTCGAACTCGCGCAGGGCCAGAGCGGTGTCGAGTTGCCCCACGGCGAGCGGCCGACCGACGGCGCGGACGAACCGGTCGAGGAAGAACCGTCGCCCGGCCGCGGCGAGCGATCGCCTGACGATCGAACCGGGTGGCGTTCCGGCGGCGAGGGTCAACCAGGTGTTGGCGGCGTCGAGGCCCCGGGCTCCGGCGGCGGCGTTGGTCCAGTCGATCACGATCGGGCCGCGGTCGCCGAGCACGACGTTGTCGGGATGGAGGTCGAGGTGCACGACGACGTCATCGGAATCCCCGATCACGCGCAGGCCGTCGGGAACCGGCACGTCGTCGAGTTGGCGCACCAGGCCCGCGAGTGTCCGTGCGTGTCTCGCCATCGCCCAGGGACGTGAGGCCAGGCGGTCGAGCATCGTCGGCCCGTCGAGGCGTTCCATCACGATGTCCGGTCCGTCGGCCTCGAACACCGTGGGAACCGGATACCCGTGGTGGGCGAGGTGGCGCATGAGGCGTGCTTCGCCTTCGGTCGACTCGCCGGCGCGGTTGCGACGCAGGACGCGGCCGGGTCCGGCTTCGAAGACATCGCAGTCGCGTCCCGTTCCGATCAACTCGCCGGGCATCGGCGCACCGTACCGTCAGACGCGCACGGGTCGACCGAAGCGGGCGTCGATCGGCTCGGCCACCCGAACGAGAGGGTCGCCCGACGGAGGGGCCAGGCCGGCCGCGGTGACCGCCGTATCGGTCAACTCGACGATGGTCGCCGCCCGCAACGTCCACGCCGGGTGGTCGACCGGGTGGTGCCGGAGCCGGCTCCGCCAGGCGGCGACCGTGCCCCAGCGGGCGGTCAGGAACTCGTCGAGCGGAGTCGGCTCGACGACCGGGCCGGCGTCGACGACCAGCTTCGTCACGGCGGCAGGGGAGCGCGGCCACCGGCGGCGGGTCGTCGCGTAGGTCCAGCGGTCGCCGGATCGCTCGATCGACATCTGTGACCAGACGTACGGGAAGCCGATCGTCCAGCGGGCGAACGCCACGACCGGCAGTCGCGCGGCGTCGAGCGACAGGAACCAGACCGCCCGATTCCCGGCGGAGTCGACGACGTAGGTTCGCACGTTGGTCTCCGCGAACGTCGAGATCCACGGCAGCGCCGGCAGCCAGGTCGGCCCGGCCCGCCGCATCCGGAACGGCACGAGCGACACCCATGCCTGCCCGTCGAACGTGTCGACCCGCAACCCGTCGGGCAGCAGCGCCTGGACGTCGGCGGGATCGTACGGCCAGTGGACGAACGCGAGGTCGTCCCACCGGTTGCGCAGCCACGCCCGTGGCATCGGCGTCGGGCAGGTGGACGACAGGGGCCGGGGTTCGGTCACCGTCGGTACGCTCGTCACGTGGCCAAGCATGACATCGAATCCGTCGAAGTGGACCGTCGATCGCACGTCGAGGTGCTCTTCGAGGACGGTGTCCGGGCCCGGTTCGAACTGGGGCCGCTCCGCCAGGCGTGTCCGTGCGCCGACTGCAACGCCAAGCGCACGCGGGAACAGCCCGTCGCGCCGTGGATCGACCGGGGCGAGCCGATCACGATCACCGACGCCGAACTGGCCGGGGCCTGGGGCCTCAGCCTCGACTGGAGCGACGGGCACTCGACGGGCATCTACGCGTGGGAGAAGCTGCGCGAGTGGGTCGACGCCGGCCGGCTGGGCACGACAGCCGACTGACCCCGACCTGCGGCGGGTAGGCCCGTCGACATGACCGACTACAGCGAAGAAGGAACCGTGCCCGTCGACGATGCCGCCGTCGACGATCCGCCGACCGAGGAAGAGGTGCGCGCGGCCCAGGCGGAGAAGTACCCCGACCAGGCGGAGTCGGCCGACGGCCGTCCCGGCGAACCGGACTGACCGAGGCGGGCCCGCTCACCCGGCGGCGATCGAGTCGCCGATCACGTCGCCGATCAGCCGGGCGGCGGCGGCGACGCCGGAGCCGCCCACCGGTGCGCCCAGCGCGTGCAGCGCCGACTCCACGCTGCCGAGCGTGCCCAGCAGCATCGGCGGATTGATGTGGCCCATGTGGCCGATGCGGAAGCGAGCCGTGTCACTGCCGATGCCGAGGCCGAGGGTGAGCCCCATCTCCTGCTCGGTCAGGGCCCGGATCGCCGCGGCGTCGACGACGCCGGTGTCGATCGTCGTCACGGCGTGGGAGCGGGCAGTCGGGTCGGCGATCGTGCACCGCAGACCGTCGGGGGTGTGCCAGGCGTCGACGGCGGCCCACACCGCTCGGGCGAGCGTCTCGTGGCGCGACCAGGCGTTCTCGAGGCCCTCCTCGGCGAGCATGTCGAGCGCCTCGCGCAGCGCGTACAGCAGCGGGATCGGCGGGGTGCCGTTGTACAGCTGGTAGTGCGCCTGCACGTTGCGCCGCGACGCCCAGTCGAAGTAGCCGACCCGGGCGTCGGCGCGTTCGTGCGCCGCCAGGGCCTTCTCGTTCGCCCACACCAGGCCCAGGCCCGGCGGGGTCATCAGCCCCTTCTGGCTGGCGCTGACCGTGAGGTCGACGCCCCACTCGTCCATCTCGTAGCGGTCGCAGCCGAGCGAGGCGATGGCGTCGACCATCAGCAACGCCGGGTGCCCGGCGTCGTCGATCGCCCGGCGGATGGCGGCGATGTCGTTGCGCACGCCGGTGGCGGTGTCCGCGAGCACGACGAGGATGCTGCGGATCTCGTGGTCGGCGTCGGCGCGTAGGCGTTCCTCGACCGCTGCCGGGTCGACGGGCCCGGCGGGCGGCCCCGGCAGGATCTCGACGTCGGCGCCGCTGAGCGCCGCCTGCTCGCCCCACACCACGGCGAACGTGCCCGACTCGAGTACGAGGACCTTGTCGCCGCGCCGCAGCGTGTTCGACACCGCCATCTGCCACGCCGCATGCCCGTTGCCGATCACGACGAAGACCTCCCCGTCGGTGCGGGCGATCGCGGGAAGGTCGGCGAACACGCTGTTCGACAGCTCGATCAGCGGGCCGTCGTAGATGTTCGGCATCGGCCGGTGCATCGCCGCCAGCACCCGATCGGGCACGATCGACGGACCGGGGATGGCGACCTGCGCGCGGCCGTGACGAAGCGACATCCGGCGAGGTTACGGCCGCCCACCCATCCGTTTGTGTTGCAGTTGGGTTGGACCGGCCCGACGCAACCGCACCGCAAACGTTCTAGCCGAGGACGATGTCGGCGTACATGGGCAGCGCCATCGCCGGGCCGGACACGAGGAACTCGGTGATGCACGTGTCGCGCCAGCGAGGCAGCTCCTCGCGGATCTTGTCCGGCGGGCCGACGAGTGCCACGTCCTCGACCATCGCCAGCGGGATCGCGGCGGCCGCCTCGGCCTTCTTGCCCTCGAGATAGAGCGCCTGCACCTCGTCGGCGACGTCGCCGTAACCCATGCGGGCAAAGACCTCGTAGTGGAAGTTCGCGCCCTTGGCGCCCATGCCGCCGGCGTAGAGCGCGAGGAACGGGCGCACCATGTCGGCGCACTGCTCGACGTCGTCGCCCGGGATCAGCATCACCGTCGCCGTCACTTCGAAGCGCTCCTGCTTCGTCGGGTCGTCCGACGCGTCGAAGCCCCGCTGCAGGCAGTCGCGGTAGAACTGGTCCTCCTTCGGCGAGAAGAACAGCGGCAGCCAGCCGTCGCAGATCTCCGCCGCCAACGCCACGTTCTTCGGCCCTTCGGCGGCGAGGTAGATCGGCAGGTCGGAACGCAACGGGTGCACGGTCGACTTGAGTGCCTTGCCGAGGTTGGCGCCGCCGCTGAAGGGCAGGTCGTAGAACTCGCCGTGGAACTCGACGGGCTCCTCGCGAGCGATGATCCGGCGCACGATCTCGACGTACTCGCGAGTGCGGGCGAGCGGCTTCGGATACGGCTGGCCGTACCAGCCCTCCACCACCTGCGGGCCCGACGCTCCGAGGCCGAGGATGAAGCGACCGTTCGAGAGGTGGTCCATCGTGATCGCCGCCATCGCTGCTGCCGCCGGCGTCCGCGCCGACATCTGCATGATGGCGGTGCCGAGTTGCATCGTCTCGGTCGCGGAACCCCACCACGCCAGGGGCGTCAACGCGTCGGACCCGTACGCCTCGGCGGTCCACACCGAGTTGAACCCGAGCCGTTCGGCCTCCTGGACCGCTTCGAGCGCGCCCTTCGGCGGCCCCGCCGACCAGTACCCGGTGTTGTAGCCCAGCTTGATGTCTCCCATCCGTCCACCGTATTCGCGGAGATGGTGACGGGGCAGACTGGGGGAGTGGGAGCGACCGACGACCGGCTGGTGGTGACCGACTCGGTCCGTATCCCTCGCCACGAACTGCAGGTCGGCTTCAGCGCCTCCGGCGGCCCGGGCGGCCAGCACGCCAACAAGGCGGCGACGAGGGCGGAGCTGGTGTTCGACGTCGAGGCTTCGGGTGCATTCAGCGAGGCGCAGCGGGCTCGTGTGATCGCCCGGCTCGGGCCGACGGTGCGTGTCGTGGCCGACGACGAGCGGTCGCAGCTGCGCAACCGCGCCCTCGCCGAGGAGCGCCTGGCCGCCAAGCTGCGCAGCGCGCTCCACGTGCCGCGGGCGCGCCGGGCGACCCGGCCGACGCGGGGGTCGCAGCGCCGCCGTGTCGAGAGCAAGAAGCAGCGCGGGGAGATCAAGCGGTTCCGCCGCCCGCCGACGGTCGAGGACTGAACCCGCCTCGCCGCTCAGACCGAACGGAACGTGATGCTGAGTCGCGGGCCGGTGGAGTGGGACACCTTGGGGACGGCGTGCTCCCAGTCGTGCTGGCACGCTCCGCCCATCACGAACAGGTCCCCGTTGCCCAGCGCCCAGCTCTGCGACGGCCCGCGACCTCCCCGGTCACGGCGCGGTCGCAGCCGCAGCGGGCGTGGTGCGCCGACGCTCACGATGGCGATCACCGGGTTGGTGACGACGTGACGGTGACGGTCGCCGTGCCAGGCGACCGAGTCGGCGCCGTCGCGGTACAGGTTGAACCCGATGGAGTCGAACGGCTCGGCGTAGCGATCGGCGAGCAGCAGGCGCATGTCGCGGAGCAACTCCATCGGCTCGGAGGTGCCGCACTCGGTGCTCCACCACGCCGACAGCCGGGGCTCGTCGACGACCTGGTCGAACATCTTGATGCTGCGTCGCTGGCGCAGCGGGAGCGTGGCCACCAATTCGGCGAACACCACGTCGGAACCGTTCAGCCAGCCGGGAACGTGCTCGACCCAGGTGGTGGTGTCGAGTTCGTGGCGGATCGACTCGCGGAAGTCCGGGTCGTACGACGGGGCGAGGCCCCCGAACAACGACGGTTGAGTGATCTGCCGTGGGAACACGTGTTCGATTCTGGCGGGTCGCCCGGCGGGAGTCAAGCCGCGACGAACCGGTCAGGGTCAGGGCGTGAGCAGTCGGTCCGGGTCCTCGTGGGGGAGCACCGGGCGGCTGGACGCGTCGGCGGCGACGGCGACGACCTCGCACTCGGCCGGGGAGCAGACGATCCAGGTGTCCGGCTCGAAGACCTCGGTCAGGCCGAATCGGTTCTCCACGGTCACCTCGCTGAGGAACACACGGATGCCCGGCGGCCGCTCGATGCGTTGCAGGTCGAGTTGGTGCACGAGCACCCGGCCGTCGACGTCGAGACGCACGGTGATGTCCGGGTCGGCTCTTGCATCGGTCCCGGTGCCGTCGTCGGCGGAGGTGGGAACGTCGGAGCGGCGCTGGACGAGTTCGTCGTCGAGCAACCCCACCGATTCGGCGTCGTCGAGCAGTCGCTGGATCGAGAACTCGGAGATCTCACCCGTGCGCCAACCGTCGTCGGTGCCGGCGATGACCGTGCCGTCGCCGTAGACGGTGAGCAGCGGGACCGTCGGTCCGACCGGGACACCGATCGAGACCTGCACGACCACGTCGGCGGCGCCGCGGGGGAACGTGAACTGATCGACCGGTGGCAGCGTCGCCGACGGCGGTTCTCTCGATGGAGCGTCGTCCAGGGATTCCGACGGGCGAGCGGGCTCGGCCACCGTGGGCGACGGGTCGGTGGGCGAGGTCACGGTCTCGCTGCTCGGATCGCATGCCGCGAGCAGGCACAGCGCAACGATGCCCGCAGCCGATCGGGCGCCTCGACTCAGTGGTCCGGCCCCAGCGGTTCGACGGCGGTGGCACCGAGGGCTTCGGCAACGATCGCGTTCGCGTACTCGCCGGCAACGGTGTTGAGCCCATGGCCGATCGCAGGATCGCGCCTCGCCGCGCCGAGCGCGCCGTCCAGGGCGACCGCCAACTGGAACGGCAACGTCGCGTTCGTGAGCGCATAGGTGCTCGTGTGGGGAACGGCGCCGGGCATGTTGCCGACGGCGTAGTGCACCACGTCGTGGAGTACGTAGGTCGGCTGGTCGTGTGTCGTCTCGCGGGTGGTGGCGATGCAGCCGCCCTGGTCGACGGCGACGTCGACGATGACCGAGCGCGGCTTCATCTGCTCCACCATCTCCTCGCTCACCACCACTGGTGCCCGGCCGCCGGCGACGAGGACGGCGCCGATCACCAGATCGGCGTCGGCGACGGCCCGCTCGATCGCCCCGCGGTTGGATGCCGCCGTCATGATGCGGCCGCGGTGGATCTGGTCGACGAACCGCAGCCGGTCGAGGTTCTTGTCGACGAGGACGACCTCGGCCTCCATGCCGGCCGCGATCCACGCGGCGTTCCAGCCGACGTTGCCGGCGCCGAGCACGACCACCTTGGCGGGGCGCACGCCGGGAGAGCCGCCCATCAGGACACCGCGGCCGCCGTTGTGACGTTCGAGGTAGTGCGCGCCCATCTGAGGCGCGAGTCGGCCGGCGACCTCGCTCATCGGCGCCAGGAGCGGTAGCGACCCGTCTCGCATCTGCACGGTCTCGTAGGCGACTGCCGTCGTTCGCGCCGCGAGCAGGGCGTCGGCCACCTCGGGGTAAGCGGCGAGATGCAGGTAGGTGAACAGCGTCAGGTCGTCGCGCAGGAACCCGAACTCGGATTCCTGGGGTTCCTTCACCTTGACGACCATCTCCTGGGCCCACGCATCGGCCGCGGTCGGGACGATCTCGGCGCCGGCAGCGACATAGTCGTCGTCGGTGATCGAGGCTCCCTCGCCGGCGCCGGCCTCGACGAGAACCGCCACCCCGTGGCGCTCCAGCTCGCGAACGCCGTCGGGCGTCATCGCCACCCGGTGCTCGGCGGTCTTGATCTCACGGGGGACGCCGACGGTGCGGACGACGGGTGACGGGCTCGACATGGGCACATCATGCCCGATGCGGCGACCTCCTGATCCGGATCCTCGTTCGTCGCGCCCGCTACGGTTCGTGCCCAGATGACCAACGGTGAGGCACCCCGCATCCATCTCGGCCCCGACGCCGCGCCCGGCTGGCTGGCCGAGGCCGTCGTCGCCGGCGGCGGGCACCTCGTCGACGCCGCCGAGGCGGAAGCGATCGTGTGGGGCGATGCCCGCAACGTCGGTGCCCTCGCAGAGGTGCTCGACGACGCTCGGCAGATCCGTTGGGTGCAGCTCCCCTTCGCCGGTATCGAGAACTTCGTCGACCAGCTCGACGACGACCGGATCTGGACCTGCGGCAAGGGGGTCTACGCCGAGCCGGTGGCCGAGATGGCCCTCGCTCTCGGCCTCGCCGGGCTGCGCAACCTCGGTCCCTACGCACGAGCCGAGGAGTGGACCGGGCCGGTCGGGCGCAATCTCCTCGACGGCAACGTGACCATCCTCGGCGGTGGTGGCATCACCGAGTCGCTCGTGCGGCTCCTGCGGCCGTGGAACTGCCGGGTCACCGTGGTGCGCGCCAACGTCCAGGCGATGGACGGTGTCGACGATGTCCTCGAAGCCGACCGGTACGCCGACGCCCTGCCCGGCGCCGACCTCGTCGTGTTGGCCCTCGCGCTGACCCCCGAAACCGAGGCCATGTTCGCCGCCGAGGAGTTCTCCCTGATGGAGCCGCATGCGTGGATCGTCAACGTCGCCCGCGGCCGCCACATCGTCACCGACGACCTCGTCGACGCGCTACGCGACGGGGTGATCGGCGGGGCCGCGCTCGACGTGACCGACCCCGAACCGCTTCCCGCCGGGCATCCGCTGTGGACGCTGCCCAACTGCATCATCACCCCCCACGTCGGCAACACGCCCGAGATGGCCGTGCCGTTGCTCGCCGAGCGGGTGACCGAGAACGTCCGCCGGTTCGCCCGGGGCGAGGAGCTGATCGGCCTGGTCGACGTCGACGCCGGGTACTGAGCCCGCCCGTGCCGCGCTGCGGCCCGGGAGCGTTCGCGCCCTAGCGTGAGAGGCATCGTGGCCGGACCGACTCACTACGACACGTTGCGGGTGCCGCCGTCGGCGTCCGGCGCCGAGATCCGTGAGGCGTATCGCCGTCTCGCCCGTGACCATCATCCCGACCGCCAGGCGTCGGCGGGCTCGGCGGCGGGGTCGGTGTCGATGCCGGCGATCAACGAGGCCTACCGGGTGCTCGGCGACCCCGCTCGTCGAGTGGTCTACGACGCCTCGCTGCGTCGATCGTCGAGCGTGTCCGCAGCGGCGTCACCCTCACCGGCGCCATCGGAGAGCACCTCGGGGGTCACGGCGCCGATGCATCCGAGCCATCTCGGGCCTGCCCGGTTCCCGTGGCGGGGCACGCTGTTCGTCGCGCTCGTCGGCATCGTCGGGGTGATCGTGCTGGCGCAGTTCACCGAGCCGGGCGAGCCGGCCGGCCCCGACGGCATCATGAGCGTCGGCAGTTGCGTCACCATCGAACCGAACGGTGACGCCCGCGAGGTGCTCTGCACCGACGATCCCGAGGTCGACCTCGTCGTCGAGGCCTTCGTGCCGTTCGATGCATCATGCCCGGGAGGGACCGTCCCTCACCGCGACCGCCAGGGCATGGGGGTCGTGTGCGTCAGGTCGCCCTGACGTCGCCCCGCCGACGAGGGGCGTGATGGGTCCGAGGGACTGATATCTTGTGGCTTCCCTCAGGGGCGATTAGCTCAGCTGGAAGAGCGCCACGTTCACACCGTGGAGGTCGGGAGATCGAGACTCCCATCGCCCACCCTATACGCCCTGGTCAGAGGCCATGACGCCGGACCGGGTCGGTTGCGACCGGCCTCGATGATCATGGGACTGCTGGCCAGCGGAATGACGACGGACGAGGTGTTGGCGGACTACACCGACCTCGAGCGCGACGACGTACTCGCGGCGCTCGAGTACGCGGCGAAGGTCACTCACACTCGCACCTCGGTACCGACGTCAGCGGCGTAGATGCGCCTGCTGGTCGACTCGCAGCTGCCCGTTCGTCTCGTCCCGCTGTTGATCGAGTTGGGCCACGACGTCGTGCACACGTCGGAACTGCCGAATGGCAACCGAACCCCGGATCGCGAGATCACCCGAATCGCCGAGGTTCAAGATCGGATCGTCGTCACGAAGGATCGTGACTTCGTCGATGGACATCTGCTGTCGGGGGCGCCTCGACGACTGCTCCTGGTGTCGGCGGGCAACATCGGCTTCTGAAGGCACGCCAGCTCAGACCCATGAACCGTGAATATGCGGTGGGTCGATCGGGCTCCGAGGCCGCCACAGTTCGCCGGAACCCGAGTGACCGTCTCTGCCTGCGTTCCGGCGATTATCGGGTGGGTTGTTGGTCGCTGAATCGCACGGCAACCTTTGGTGGCTAGCGGATAGGAAGCCGACGAACGCGTAGCCGGTCCTTGACGATCACCACGACAGCACCGGCGATGAGATCGTCTGACACGTCGGGGAGTACGCCGAGGATGGCCTGGACCTGATCGTCTGGATCGTGGCGTCGACGCAACAAGATCACGCTGGGCATCGACGCCCCACCGACCGCGAGCAACTCACCGAAGTCGGTATCGGCCGACACCACGACGCGTTCCTCAGTAACGGCGAACGCCATGACCTCGTCATCGGTGGCGCCCAAGAGATCGACGTCGCCAACATGCTCGGCGTCGTGCCCAGCCGCAGCGAGACCCGCGGCGACCACCGGGCGCAGACACTCGTCGATGAGGAACTTCACGCCCCAGCGCGCAACGGGAGCTCGCGCTCGAGGACCGTGGCTGCCGCGTACTCCAACGCTGCACGAACGTCGCCGAGAGCAAGTTGCGGATACTGCTCGACGATCTCGGCTGCAGTCAAACCCTCCGCCACGAGCGAGACGACCGTCGCAACGGGAATTCTTGTTCCGGCCACGCACGGCACGCCACCCATCACACGATGGTCAACAGAAATCCGGTCGAACTCCATGTGTG
>JAWLFC010000055.1:0-18194 GCA_041685755.1 Ilumatobacteraceae bacterium | reverse complement strand
GTGGAGACGATGGGAATCGAACCCACGACCCCCTGCTTGCAAAGCAGGTGCTCTAGCCAACTGAGCTACGTCCCCTGGTTGGGGCCCCGCCAGAACGGAACTCGACCACGATACCCGTCAGCACACCTCGCAGTGCACTGCGTCACTCCCCCGTTTGCGGTGCAGTTCTGTTGGGGCGGGTCAACCGGACTGCGCCGCAAACGTCGGGCTGGCGTCACTCCCCCGTTTGCGGTGCGGTTCTGTTGGAGCGGGTCAACCGGACTGCGCCGCAAACGTCGAGGGGATGAGCCGGGGTGTCAGTCGTCCTTGAGGGCGACGGCGTTGGGAGTCACGTTCATCTTGGGCTCGTACTCGGCCAACTCGACGACGCGGCCCTCGGTTCGGAACGCGTCACGCAGCTGCGTACGGCAGTCCGAGCACGGCCCGTAGAAGTCGTCGACGACGTCGTTGCGGCAGCGGGGGCAGGCGAACTCCATGTGGGCCGACGCTAGTGGGCGTACGATCGCCACCGATGCCGTCGCCCCCGACACCGACCGACGACGAGGCAGCAGACCGCCCCGACGACGTCGAACCGGCGCCGACGCGTCGCGGTGTCACACCGAATTTCTGGCTGCGTCGCATCGTCGTCGTCGGTGGGGTCGTGGCCGTGTTCGCGACCGCGGCGCTGGTCATCGCCCAGGTGATCGACACCTCCTCGAGCGAGATCTCCTCGGGCGCCATCGACGCCGACTGGGATCGCATCGTGCTGGTCGACCAGCGCACGGGACGGGTCGTCGTCGACAACGATGCCGGCGAGGAGGTCGCTCGCATCGAAACCGGCCTGAGAACCGTCACGTCGGATCGCACGGTCGCCGGCACGACGCTCGTGGCCGCTGATGGCGGCGCCGCCATCGTCGATCTCGACGCCGAGGAGGCCACCGAGGTCGACCTGGCCGGCGGATCGATCCGACAGCCGTCGGGGAGCGCGCTGACGATGATCCTGGCGCCGGCCGACGGCGCGCGCGGGCTCCTCGTCCACGGCCCGAGCGGTGACGTCCTCGACACCGACTCCTTCGCCCCGATCCCCGGCACACGCTTCGAGTGGAGCGACGCCCGTAGCGACCCGTCCGGTCGTCACCTGCTCGTCACCGACAGCGGCAACTTCCAGAGCGTGCTGTTCTCGTTCGATCGCGACGAGCCGTCCTACGTCCCCGGCCTCGCGCTCGCCGTCGACGATCGCCTGATCGTGACGGCACAGAACGTCGGCGCCGAGGCCACGATCAACGTCTTCGAGCACGACGGAACGCCGGTCTCCTCCGGGTCGGCATCGTCGGTCCGTGCCGCCATGATCACCGACGACTCGATCCGACTCGTCACCGTCGGCGGCGAGGTCGTCACCATGGCGACGGCGAGCGGCGAAACCGACTCGTCGGACGGCCTGGCGATCGGACCCGTCGAGTCGGGCACGGTGTCGACCGACGGCCGACGCCTGCTCGTGTCGGGCGCCGAGGGCACCGCGATCGTCGACGACGACGGTGACGTCCTCGGTACGTATCCGGGCCTGGCGCTCCCGGCGACGACCTGGGCCGCCCAGGGATCGGCGTGCGTCGCGCTCACCGACGACCCTGCCGCCGCCACCTCGCTCACGATCGTGGAACTCCTCGACGGCTCGATCGGCAACGAAGCCGACGTCGGCGAGCCACTCTTCTCCAGTGCCGACGGTTGCACCGTCGCGTCGGCGGTCGCCGACGGCTACCAGCTCGTGTCGGCGTCGGCGATCTCGACCATCGACTCCGACGGAGAACTGCTCGGCCTGTCTCCCGACGCCGCCGCCGTCGTGCTCGAACTCGACCGGCGCCTCGTCCTCGACGGACCCGACGCCGACGAACCCGTCGACCTCGGCCCGCTCGGGCGAAGCGTGGAGTTCACGTGACCGACCCGTTCGTGGAGATCCGCACCGAGGACACCGTGTGGAGGTTCGAGCGGGACTTCCTGACGTCGAACTGGACGTGTCTGTTCGGGCAGGGCTGTCAGGGCATCCTCGACCGCCCGGCCGCCGAGCTGAACCAGGGCTGCTGCTCGCTCGGCGCCCACTTCGGCGACGGCGAACCCGGCCGCGCCGAGGCGATGAACGTCGGCGCCTACGCCGCGACGCTCGACCCCGAACGGTTCCAGTTCCATGCGGTCGCCCACGGCCCCGACGATCACGAGACCGGCGCCAACGGCGTCTTCGGCGATGGCGAGCGCACCCACACCCGCGTGGTCGACGGCGCCTGCATCTTCCTCAATCGGCCGGGGTTCGCCGGTGGTGAGGGCTGCGCACTCCACCTCGCTGCGCTCGCCGAGGGTGAGTCGCCGACGGAGTGGAAGCCGTCGGTGTGCTGGCAACTGCCGCTGCGGATCGACTGGCAGGAACTCGACGCCGACACCGAATCGGCGACCGTACGACGCTGGACTCGCGACGACTGGGGCGACCACGGTCGCACGATGGCCTGGTGCTGCACCGAACACGGCGACGGCGGCGAGGCGTACTGCGGCGACGAGCGCGTCGTCGACTCGCTGGCCGACGAACTCGTCGCGCTCGCCGGCTCCGAGGTGTACGTCGAACTCCGCCGACGACTCTGACGTTCAGATGATGTCGATCGCGTCGAGCACCGCGGCGACGCCCTCGTGGTCGACGTCGCCGCTGACCGATGTGCGCCAGTCGGATCGCTTGGTTCCCCACGACACGAAGTCGTGCACGGTCGTCGTGACCGTCGGCGCGTCGGGGTCAGACCCCGACGTCACCGTCCAGGGCTCGCCCGGAGCGAGCAGGTAGCTGCCTCCACCGGGCCCGGCGACGACCAGGTTCACGGGCTGGGGATCCACCTTCGCCAGTGCGTCGGCACACATCTGGGGCAGTCCGGCGAGCATCCACTCGAGCACGACGGCGAGCGTGTCGGGATCCTGCGCCAACGCTGCGGCCCGATCGAACGGCAAATCGTGGCGAAGATGGCAGTAGTGGTCGAAGACGATCGCGTTGGCGAGCAGGCGCAGCGGATGCGTACCGAGATCGGCGATCGGCACCACCATGTCGGCCATCGGCGGCTCCTGCAGCGCCGCCAGCGCAGCGATGCCCTTCGGCGCCCACTCGTCATAGGCGGCGACGACCTGGTCGACACTCCAGTCCCGGCGCGCCTGCACCGGCACCTCGTTGGCCGTCTCGGCCCGACCGGAGTCGCCGACGTCGATCGAGCTGGCGTCGGCGATCTGCTGGAACACCGCTGCCATGTGCTGCGCCACGTCCTGCACCCGCCAACCGTCACAGGCCGAGCTGGCCCGCCACTCGGCGGCGCTGAACGTGGTGAACAGCTCCTTCGCGTACTGGACTTCCTGTTCGAGCGCCGTGATGGCAGCGGCCATGCGATCCCCCTGATCGTCCGGCGGCTGCCGATCAGCCGCGCCGCCCGACCGTAGTCAGCAGCGACGTGCTCACGTCGATCGCAACATGCGCCCGGCGAGGACACCGGTGTGTTCGCCGTGCTCCATGAAGACGTACCCGTTGACGAGCGTGTGGTCGTACCCCTTCGATCCCTGGATGTACCGCCCGGCGCCACCGGGGAAGTCGTGGACGTACTCGGGGTGGGGCAGGAACAACTCGTCGAGGTCGATGACGTTGACATCGGCGAACGCCCCCGGGGTGAGGCGACCCCGATCACGGATGCCGAACAGGTCGGCGGTGTCCGACGTGAGCCGACGGACGGCCTCCTCGATGCTCCACCGCTGGCGCTCGCGCACCCAATAGGTCAACAGGAACGTCGGCTGGCTGGCGTCCATGATCTGGCCGACGTGGGCACCGGCGTCGGCGAGGCCGAGGGTGACGAGCGGATCGTCGAGCATCGTCTCCACGGCGGCGAGGTCCTGGTTCAGGAACGGCATGTTGGCCACCAGTGCACCGTCGCTCTCGAGGACCAGCTCGATGAACGCCGCCGCCGGGCTCACGCCGCGTTCGACGGCGATCGCGGCCAGCGAATCAGACGGATCGCAGTCGTAGCGGGCCTCACCGTCGGGCAGCACGAACACCTCGTCGAGCTTGAGCGGCGTGCCGTGGACGTCGGCTTCGGCAATCAAGGTCTGGCGGAACGTCGCGTCACGCACCATCTGCAGCTTGCGGCCGTTGCGAGCGGCGCGCAGCTCCTTCCACGACGGTGCGCGGTCGAACGGTGTACGCGTCTCGAGACCGAACAGGATCCCGACACCGCGCGCCGTGGTCTGCGGCCGGACGCGGGCGCCGTCGGAGTTCTCGCCCTTCACGAACTCGATGACGCGCGCGTAGAGGTCGGGCCGCCGGTTGCTCTGGGTGAGACCGAAGCTGACCGGTCGGCCACTGCGCCGACTGATCTCCCCCATCAGCGCCACCTCGGCGCGCGTGTGATCGAGCGCAGCGTTGTCGCGTTCACCCAGGCGCATCGCCCCTTCGAAGATCCCGGCGCCGTGACTGCGGAGTACGTCGGCGAAGGCCAGGAGTTCGTCGGCGGCAGCGAAGGTCCCGGGGATCGGGCGCCCGTCGGGCACCTTGTGCATCAGCGTGCGGCTCGTCGAGACCCCGAGCGCTCCCGCTGCCATCGCCTCGTCGAGCAGGTGCACCATCGCCGCGATGTCGTCGCCGTCAGCGGGTGTCTCGGCGAGGCCTCGCTCTCCCATTGCGTAGGTGCGCAACGCGCTGTGCCCCACGAGCCCACCCGTGTTCGGTCCCTTCGCGAGGCGATCGATCGAGTCGTAGTACTCGCCGTAGGTCTCCCAGTCCCACGCCAACCCGTCGAGAACGGCGTCGCTCGGGATGTCCTCGACGCTCTCCATCATCTCCGCGAGCGTCGCTCGGTCCTCGGGTCGGCACGGGGCGAAGCCGACACCGCAGTTGCCCATCACCACACTGGTGACACCGTGCCAGCAGCTGGGCGTGGCCAGCGGATCCCACGCCAGTTGGGCATCGAGATGGGTGTGGATGTCGACGAAGCCGGGTGTCACCAGACGTCCGTCGGCATCGATCTCGCGCCGGGCCGACGCGTCGAGACCACCGTCGTCGAGGTCGACGATCTCGCCGATCCGGTCACCGGCGATGCCCACGTCGGCCCGCCGAGGTGGCGCGCCGGTGCCGTCGACGACGGTGCCGCTGCGAATGACGATGTCGTACTTCATGCCACCTCGTGAGGAAGTTCCGACCCGGGTCTGGGGATCCGACTCACAGGGTCTAGCGCGGCGATCGGCACCCGCGTGGGTCGGACATGTTCCAGTTCTGTTGCACGACCCTGCAGTCGAACTGCCACATGGGACGGACCTGCCGTGGTGCTCCGGCGCCGATCGGGCGGAGTCGGCGGCTCGTGCAGCGGACGCCTCGAGCCGGAGGGAGTACGGTCGAGACGTGCGAGTCGACGTCATGACGCTGCCCGGACCGCTCGCCCTGACGGGGGCCGGTGCCCGGTCGAGCCAGCGTGCCGGCTTCGACGGAATGCTGTTCACCGAAGGTGGTCGAACGGCGTACCCGGCCGTGACGGCGGCAGCGCTGGCGGCACCGGAACTCGACTACTCGACGGGTGTCGCGGTGGCCTTTCCCCGCAGCCCGATGGTCACCGCACAGGTCGCCTGGGAGTTGCAGGAGTTGACCGGCGGACGCTTCCGGCTCGGGCTCGGCACCCAGGTCCGCACCCACGTCGTACGTCGTTACGGCGCCGAGTTCGACCGCCCCGGACCACGCCTGCGCGATTACGTGCGCGCCGTCAAGGCGTGCTTCGCCGGCTTCCGCGGGGAACCGCTCGACCACCACGGAGAGTTCTACGAACTCGACTTCCTGAACCGCCAGTGGAGTCCGGGTCCGATCGAGTTCGCCGATCCCCCGGTCGATGTCGCCGCCGTCAACCCGTGGATGCTGCGCATGGCCGGGCAGGTCGCCGACGGCGTCCACGTCCACCCGATCGGCGAACCGGGCTACCTCGGTCGCCACGTGCTCCCCGGCGTGGCCGAGGGTGCTGCCGCCGCAGACCGCTCCCCCGACGAGATCGCGATCATCGTGCCCGTCACGACGATCGTCGGCGACACCGACGCCGAGATCGCGGCCGCCCGTGATGCTGCCCGGGCCACGCTGTCGTTCTACGGATCGACACCCAACTATGCCTTCATCTGGGACGAGGCGGGCTTCGAGGGCACGACCGAACGCATCCGGGCGGCGCAGAAGGCGGGAGACACCGCGGCGATGGCGGCGGAGATCACCGACGACCACCTGGCCGTGTTCTGCACCGAGGCCGGCTGGGACGATCTCGCCGACGCCCTGATGGCGACCTATGCCACCGTGGCCGACCGGCTCGTGTTCTACAACCCGGTGTTCGACACGCCGGAGCGCTTCGAGCGCTACGGCGCCGTGGCCCGGGCGATCTCCGAACGCACCCGCGACCGTTGATGGTCGAGATCCGGCGAGCCACGCCCGGCGATCTCGAGTGCCTGGTCGAGCTGCACGCAGCGTTCTGTGCGCTCGACTCCCATCCGTTCAGCGCCGCTCGCGCTCGCGCCGCCTTCGAGCCGTTGCTCCTCGACGATCGCCAGGGTGTCGTGTGGATCGCCGACCGGCCGGCGGCATACGCCGTGCTGACCTGGGGATGGTCGATCGAGGCCGGCGGCGCCGAAGCGGTACTCGACGAGATCTACGTCTCCGAACGCGAGGCCGGCGTCGGGGCCGTGCTGATCGAGCACGTCGTCGCCGACGCCGAGCGACGGGGCCTGGCTCGCATCTTCCTCGAGACCGAACTGCACAACGAGCGTGTCCGCGGTTTCTACGCCCGTCACGGGTTCGAGGCCGACGACTCGGTGTGGATGAGCCGCACGTTCGCCGACCTGTCATGAACCGTCGCCTGGTCGTGCTCGCCGTGCTCGTCGTCGGCGGATGCGGACCGGCGACCTTCGATCCCTCGAGCGGCCCCTCGAGCGCGATCGCCAGCGCGCTGCGCATCGAGGCGACGGGCTGCACGGCGAGCGTCCGCAACACGATGGGCACCGCGCTCGACGATCGATTGGTGGTGACGGCGGCTCACGGCGTCGCCGGCGCCGACGCCGTCACGGTGCTCGGCGCGGACGGAGACGGCGCCGACGCGACCGTGGTGCTGTTCGACCCGCTGCTCGACATCGCCGTCCTGCGCACGGCCGTCCCGGTCGCAACACCGGCCCGCGTCCGTGACCAGCCCGCCCGCGCCGACGAGTCGGGGGTCGTGGCAGTCGCCGACGACGACGGGGTGGTCACGATGCTCGACGTCGAGGTCGTCCGCCGGGCGACGATCCTGACGACCGACATCTATCGCGGCGACGACGTCGAGCGCCCCGGGTTCGAGATCGCCGCCGTGATCGAGCAGGGCGACTCGGGCACGGCGGTGCACGTGGACGGCGGCGTGGTCGGCATCGTCTGGGCCCGCAGCACGATCGACGACCGGCGGGCCTGGGCGGTCGACCTCCCCGACGTCGTCGCCGATCCGGCCCGACGCGCCACCCTCGTCTCCCCGGTCGACACGGGCCCCTGCCCGTGAAAAGTCACACCGTGCCGGGTCTGATGTGACAGCTGCGCAGTTCGTCAGGCTGGGGGTCCGAGCACCCGATCGAGGTACGCGTTGCGGAACGTGCCGGTCGGATCGAGCTTGTCGCGCCACGAGATGAACGTGTCCCACTCCGGATAGCGATGAGCGAGGGTGTGACGGCTCTGGAAGTGCAGCTTGCCCCAGTGCGGGCGGCCGGCATAGTCGTTCATGATCTGCTCGACACCCTGGAAGTAGGCCTCGTAGGGCACACCGACGTACTGGTGTACGGCGATCCACCCCGAGTCACGGCCGTTCGCCGTCGACAACGGGATGTCGTCGCCCTGTGACGCTCGCACCTCGATCGGGAACATCGGTTTGAACGGCAGGCGGGACGTGAGCTCGACGATGCGACCGATCGCATCGGGCACGGCGTCGAAGGGGATGCCGTACTCCATCTCGACGAACCTGACGTGGCGAGGGCTGCAGAAGACCTTGTCGCTGCGGTCGACCAGCTCGCGCTCGGCTGCCGCCGACATCACCAGTTTCGCCACCTTGGGGGCCAGGCTCGGGAACCGGCGACCGACGCGACACACCGTGCCGAAGGCGAGGTTCTCCCCGATCCACTTGTCGCGCACGTAGCCGAGCCTCGACTGTGGCTGCGCCGGCTCGTTCGTCCGGGTGTTGCGCTTGACCTGGCAGCGGCGAGCTCCGGGCATCATGTAGAACTCGACGTGATCGGTGGAACGCATCACGTTGCCGAAGTCCGCCAGCACGTCGACGAGCGGCTCGATCGTCTCGACGGCACGCAGGTTGAACGCCGGCACGCAGCGCAGCGTCACCTCGGTGACGATGCCGAGGGCGCCGAGGCCGACGCGGGCGACGCGCAACAGTTCGGGTTCGTTGTGCTCGTCGGCACGCAGGATCGTGCCGTCGCCGGTGACGATCTCGAGACCGACGATCATCGTCGCCAGGTTGCCGAAGCCGACACCGGTGCCGTGCGTGGCCGTCGACGTGGCCCCGGCGATCGACTGCACGTTGATGTCACCCAGATTGGGGATCGCGAGGCCGCGCCGGAACAGCTGCTCGTTGAGGTCACGCAGGCGGATCCCGGCCTGCACCGTGACGTCGTTGCCCTCGACCGAGAGGATCCGGTTCATCGCGTCGAGCGACACGAGATGACCGTCGGTCATCGCCGCGTCGGTGAACGAGTGGGCGCCACCGATCACCTTGACCCGCTCGCCCGCGGCCGTGGCGTTGCGCACGATCGTGGCGACCTCGTCGGCGAAGCGGGGCTGGTGCACCTGCGTCGGGATGCAGCGTTGGTTACCGGCCCAGTTCTTCGTCGGTACTGCCATGGGCGCCAGCGTAGGCGGCACCCGCAGCGGGTGCGTCAGCGACCCAGCACCTCGACGGCGCGGTCGAGTTCGTCGACGGTGGTGGTGTAGTGCACCGACAGCCGCAGCAGGGTCGGCAGGTCGCGTCGCTCGACGTCCCACCACGACGAGGAGGCAGGCGTGGTGGTCGCGTTGACGTGCTGCTCGGCGAGGCGTCGTCGGAGCTCCTCGGCGTGCAGGTGGGGGTGGGTCACCGTGACGATGCCGCACTGCTCGACGCCTTCGTCCCACACGGTGAGCCCGGCGGCGAGGAGCCGTTCACGCAGCTGCGCCGCCCGCTGGGTCACGGTCGCCTCGATCCGGTCGATTCCCCAGTCGAGCGTGTGGTCGACCGCCGCTCCGAGACCGAGCCAGCCGGCGACGGCATGCTCCCAGTACTCGAAACGTCGGGCTCCGTCGGCCCACTCGAACCGGTCCGCCGCCACGAGTCGGGCACCGTGGTGATCGGGCTGGGAGGGCTCCAACGTGTCGACGATCGATGATCGGACGTAGAGGAACCCGGTGCCACGCGGCCCGCGCAGGTACTTGCGCCCGGTCGCCGACAGCAGGTCGCAGCCGATCTCGTCGACGTCGATCGCCCGCTGGCCGACCGACTGGCAGGCGTCGAGCAGGAACGGCACACCGGCGGCTCGGGTGAGTGCACCGACCTCGGCGGCGGGGTTGACGAGCCCGCCGTTGGTCGGGACGTGGGTGAGCGACACCAGCGCGACGTCGCGCGTACGGAGCCGCTCGGCGACGGCGTCGACGTCGACCTGACCGGTCGCGTCGCTCGGCACCCGGTCGATCACGACCCCGCGCCGGTCCGCCGCGGCGAGGAACGCGACGATGTTGGCGCCGTACTCGTGGTCGTGGACGACGAGGTGTTGACCGGCCCGCATCGGGACCGACCAGAACGCCGCGTTCCAGGCCGCGGTCGCGTGTTCGGTGCGGGCGATCTCGCCCGGTGCGGCGCCGATCAGGCGGGCGATCGAGTCGTAGACGGCGTCGGAGCGAGCCTCGGCGGCGGCCGCCGCTTCGTAGCCGCCCATCACGGCCTCGTCGTGCAGGTGACCGATGTGGGCGTCGAGCACGGGCTGTGGCGGCAGCGACGAACCGGCGTGATTGAGGTGCACCACGCGCTCGGCACCAGGGGTCGCCGCCCGGGCCGCTGCGATCTCGGCGTCGGTGAACAACGCCATCAGTCGAGCGCGGCGAGGAGCGCGTTCTCGACCACCTCGGTCAGCGCCGGGTGGATGTAGAACACCTGGCGGGCGACGTCCTCGGCGCGCTGGTCGAACTGCATGGCCTGGACGAGTGGCTGGATGATCGACGACGCCTGCGGACCGACGACGTGGGCCCCGATGATCAAGCCGGTGTCATCGTCGACGAGCACCTTGGCGAACCCGGTCTCGTCGGCCATCGCCCATCCGTAGGCGGTACCGGCGTAGTCGCGCTGGCCGACCCGGAATCGCCGACCCTGCTTCTCGGCCTCCTGTTCGGTGAGCCCGACGGTCGCGACCTGCGGATTCGAGAACACCGCACTCGGCACTGCTTTGTAGTTCACCCGGCGGATGTCGTCGGGATGGGCGATGTTCCAGAACGCAACGGCAGCCTCGGCGTTGGCGAGATGCTTGAGCTGGTAGTTGTTCGCGAGGTCGCCGACCGCCCAGATGCCGGGCACGTTCGTGGCCATCGTGTCGTCGACGGCGACGGTGCCGTGGTGGTGGCAGACGAGGCCGGCGGCGTCGACGTTCAACAGGTCGCTGTTGGGTTCACGGCCAGTGGCGACGAGCAGCTCGTCGACGACGGTCTCGCCGACGGCGCAGGTGATCTTGATGCCGTCGGCGACCCGCTCGACCCTGGTCGGCACGTGGCCGAGCAGCAGCTCGACCCGTTGGCCGAACACCTCGGTGAACCGAGCGGCGACGTCCCGGTCGAACTCACGCAGCAGCGTGTTCGACCGGTTGAACATGGTGACGTGGGAGCCGAGTGCGGAGAAGACGTGACCCATCTCGACGGCGATGAATCCGCCACCGATGATCCCGAGACGCTTCGGCAGCTCGGGCAGGCGCATGATCGAGTCCGACGTGTGGAACCCGGTCTCCATCAAGCCGGTGATGGGCGGCACGACCGGCCGGGCACCGGCCGCGAGCAGGATGTGCGGCGCCGTGATCCGGCGCCCCTCCACGTCGAGCGTGCGCTCGTCGACGAAATCGGCGGTGCCCTCGATGAGGGTGATGTGCTCGCTGCCGTTCGCCCGGTACTCGCGACCGCCCTCGGCGATCGGGTCGATCTGCCCGAAGACCCGGTCGCGGATCGCCCCCCAGTCGGCATGGTTGAACTGGGTGTCGATCCCCAGCTTCGACGACGAGCCGGCGGCGACGGCGACATCGGCGGGGTAGACGAACATCTTCGACGGGATGCAGCCGCGGTTCAGGCACGTGCCACCGAACACGTCGCGCTCGACGATGGCGATTCGCCAGCCGTCGAGGTACGCCGGGATGGCATTGCCCGAGCCACTCCCCACGATGATCAGATCGAACGTCTCGGTGGCCTGGTCGAATGCAGCGATGCTCACGAAGAGAAGACAACCACGCGTCGCCGTCATTGCTTCCCGACCAGCCTCGTAGGGTGGAGCCGTGTCGGAACGACGGACGGGTGACGGTTTCATGCGCTGCAGCGACGGCCATGTCCGCTGGGGCGTGTACGGCGCGGCCGGTGTGGTCTTCGTGGTCCGCGACGCCCACGGCACGCCATTGGTGATGCTGCAGAAGCGCTCGGCGATGGCCCACGAGGGCGGCAACTGGTCGTGCGCCGGCGGCGCCCTCGACCTCGGCGAGTCGGCGCTGGAGGGCGCGCTGCGCGAGGCGAGCGAAGAAGTCGGCCCGCCACCGGGAACGCCGCGCCTGCTCGGCGAGTACGTGTTCGAACCGGCGACCGACTGGACGTACACCACCGTGGTCGTCGAGGTCGACCAACCGTTCGGCTCCTCGATCAACTTCGAGACCGACGAGGTCGACTGGTTCCACCTCGACCAGGTCGACCAACTGCCGCTGCACTTCGGTTTCGCCACCGCCTGGCCACACCTCCGCGCCATCATCGAGCGCTGAACGGCCGAAACCCGCCGGGTTGGTCGGATCGCCGGTCGTAGCATCGTCGCATGCGCACGGTGAACGGCTCCTGCCACCACGACTGCCCCGACACCTGTGGCTGGACCGTCACCGTCGACGACGATGCTGCGACGTCGGTGGCCGTGAAGCTGCGGGGCAACCCCGACCACCCGTACTCGGCCGGTGAGCTGTGCCCGAAGGTGAACCGGTTCCTCGACCGGGTGTACGACCCCGGACGGATCCTGTACCCGCTGCGCCGTGTCGGCCCGAAGGGATCCGGCGAGTTCGAGCGCGTCTCCTGGGACGACGCGCTCGCCGAGATCGGCAGTCGCCTGCACGCCGTGATCGACGAACACGGTGGCGAGGCCGTGCTTCCCTACTCCGACGCCGGCAACCAGGGGCTGCTCGCGATGATGGGTCTCAACCCCCGCTTCTTCGGGCACATGGGCGCGTCGAAACTCCTCCGGGCGATCTGCGGCCCCACGGTCGGTGCCGGCCTGCGCATGACGAACGGCACCGGTCGCGGCATGGACGCCCTCGAACTCGAACACTCCCGGCTCATCCTGCTGTGGGGGACGAACACCAGACTCACCAATCGCCATCTGTGGCCGACGATCGAGACCGCTCGCGAGCACGGTGCCCGGCTGGTCGTCATCGACCCGATCCGCACGGTCACGGCCGAGGCGGTCGACGAGGGCCGTGGCGACCGGTTCATCCAGCCACTGCCCGGTACCGACATCGCGATGATGCTGGCGATGATGCACGTCGTCATCCGTGACGGCCTCACGAACGATGCCTGGATCGCCGCCCACACCGTCGGTTTCGACGAACTGCGCGACGCCGTCGCCGGCTGGACGCCCGAGCGGGCCAGCGAGGTCACCGGCGTCGACGCTGCCGTCATCGAACATCTCGCTGTCGACTACGCCACCACGCGTCCCGCCGCCATCCGCACCCTGATCGGCGCCGAACACCACGAGAACGGGGCGATGTTCTTCCGCACGCTCGGCTGTCTGCCCGCCCTCACCGGCGCCTGGGCCGACCGCGGCGGCGGCATCGCCAAGAGCGTCGGTTCCTACTCCGAGGACCTGATCGACGTCCCCGCACTGTTCCGGCCCGAGCTCGAACGAGCCGGTGGCCGCCGCGAGCCGCGCACGCTCAACATGAGCCGACTCGGCGAGATCCTGACCAGCGCGCACGCCGGGCAACCCGAGGGTCCGGGGGTGCATGCGCTGATCGTGTGGTGCTGCAACCCGCTGGCGACGGTTCCGCAGGCCGAACTGATCCGCACGGGGATGGAACGCGACGATCTGTTCACCGTCGTCCACGAGCAGTTCCTCACCGACACCGCCCGCTACGCCGACATCGTCCTGCCCGCTACGACCCAGATCGAGAGCGACGACGTGGTGCTGCCGTGGGGGCATCTCTGGATCGGTTGGAACGGCGCAGCGATCGATCCCGTCGGCGAGTCGTGCTCGAACACCGAGCTGTTCCGTCGTCTCGCCCGGGCGATGGGCTACACCGAGCCGTGCCTGTTCGACGACGACGAGACGCTGCTGCGCGACGCCCTGCCGACCGTCGACCTCGACGAACTCCGCCGTGTCGGCTGGGTGCGCGCCCCGTACCCCGACGACGGGCGCCCGTTCGGCGACGGCGAGTTCGAGACGTCCTCCGGACGCGTCGAGTTGGCCTCGGATCGGCTCGAACGCATGGGGCAGGCCCGGGTACCGACGTTCGTTGCGCCCCGCGAAGGCCCCGGAGGTGATCCCGAGCTGCACGACCGCTACCCATTGCAGTTGCTGACGCCGAAGCACCACACCCGCTTCCTCAACTCGGGCTATGCCGATCTCCCCAAGCACGGCCCGCCCGAAGGCGGCCCCTTCGTCGAACTCGTCGCCGCCGACGCCGCCGCTCGCGGTCTCGTCGACGGCGACTCGGCTCGCGTCGGGAACGACCGGGCATCGGTCACGGTGCCGGTGCGGATCACGCAGCGGCTGCGCCCCGGCGTGGTGGCGATCCCGTTCGGGTGGTGGAGCCGCCACCACCCCGACGGCAAGGTCGCCAACAGCCTCACCAACGACACCCTCACCGAGTGGGGCGGCGGCGTGGCCTACTCCGACACGCTCGTCCAGGTCGAGGCCGTCCCACCCAGCGTCTGACGATTGCACCAGGGGTCTGACACCTGCTGCAACGGCGTCGGGTGTCACCCTCATGGTCGAGACGCCATCGGTAACCTGCGGCCATGGCCGGTGACCTGATCTACGCGTTCAGGGTGATGCGCCTGCCGCTGCTCGACGCCGGTGGAGCGCCGATCGGACGGATCGAGGACATCGTCGCCATCCCCGGCCGCGCCGCCACGTCGAGCGAACCGGCGATTCCCCCACGCATCGTCGGCTTCGTCGCCAGCAGCCAGCGCCGTCGCATCTTCGTCAACGCCAACCGGCTCGCCGAACTCAACAGCGACGGCGCCCGCCTGCGCAGTTGGGACGTCGACCTCAACCCGTTCAAGCCGCGCTCGGGCGAGATCCTGATCGGCGCCGACCTGATCGACCGGCGCATCGGCGACGAGACCGTCAGCGACATCGCGCTGCGGATGCAGGACGACGCCCGAGTGCCCTACTGGGTGGTCGAGAAAGTGCGCCTCGCTCGGAAGAGCTCGTTGCGCCGGCGCCCCAGTTACCGTCTCGTCGACTTCGACGAGGTCCCGGCGCTGTTCGAGGCGCCGACGGAGATGCAGGCCGAAGCGGCCCGACTGCGCGACGTCCATCCCGCCGAGGTCGCCGCGATCGTCCGGTCGCTCCCGATCGATCAGCGACGCCAGCTCGCCGAGGCGATGGACGACGAACGCCTCGCCGACGTCCTCGAGGAACTTCCCGAGGAGGAGCAGGTCCACATCGTCGAGCAACTCGACCGCGACCGACTCGTCGGCGTCTTCGACGAGATGGAGTACGACGACCTCGCCGACCTGCTCGGCGAGATGGCACCCGCCGACCAGGAACTCATGCTCGGCGTGATGGACGTCGACGACGCCGACGTCGTTCGCCGGTTGCTCTCCTACGAGGAGGCCACCGCCGGCGGCCTGATGACGCCGGAGGTGATCATCCTCGGCCCCGACGCCACCGTCGCCGAAGCACTCGCTCAGCTCCGCGACCCGGAATGGGTCGTCAGTATCGCCGCCCAGGTGTTCGTCACCCAGGCGCCCTACAAGGCTCCGACCGGCAAACTGCTCGGCGTCGTGCACTTCCAGCGGCTCCTGCGCGAACCGCCGGCGATGGAACTCGGCCGCCTCGTCGCCGACGACCCGACCGTCGCCCCGGAGAGTTCCGACCGCGAAGTCGCGGAGATGCTGGCCAGCTACGACCTGCTCGCCGTGGCGGTGACCGACGAAGCGGGACGATTCCTCGGAGCGGTGACGGTCGACGACGTGATCGACCGCATGCTCGGTGCGGGTTGGCGCACCACGCAGCGGCGACGCCGCCCGGCGCCCAACGGGCACGCGGTGCAGTCGTGAAACGGCGCGAAGACCTCACGGCGCCGAGGGCCGCCGGTCGCGTCGGCGTTCAGGTCGATTCCGACACGTTCGGCGCATTCAGTGAATCGATCGCCAACTTCATCGGCACGGCCCGGTTCCTCGTCTGGCAGTCCATCGGGATCGCGGTCTGGATCCTGCTCAACACCGTCGTTGCCGAGCGCTATCAGTTCGATCCGTGGGGCCGCGGTCTGGTTCTGCTGACGCTCGTGCTCTCGATCCAGGCGGCGTACGCCGCCCCGCTGATCCTGCTCGCCCAGAGCCGCCAGGAGCGACGCGATCGCATCGCCGCCGAGAACGACCGCGAGGTCGCCGAGCGCACGCAGGCCGACACCGAGTTCCTCGCCCGCGAGATCGCCAGCGTCCGGCTGTCGATGTCGGACATGGTCACCGGGCAGACCTTCGACGAACGCCTCGAACGCCTCACCGACGTGGTGGAGCGACTGGCGATGCGTGTCGAGCAACTCACCGACGAACCACGACCGACGAGCGACGACGAGGCTACGGGTTCGCGCTGATCCGGCTCGCCGAGGGCACGCCGGTGAACTCCTGGAGACGCACACCGACCTGGGCGATCGTGTCGAGCAGGCCGACCGTGTCGAGGCCGGCATCACCGGCACGCACCACACCCGGCGCGAGTTCGTCTCTGACCGCAGCGACGGCGAAGGCGATCGCCGTTGCTGCCGCCGCGGTGCCGACGAGTTCGGCGACCCCGGCGATCAGCGTGCGCCGGGCGCCGGCGTCGTCGCTGCCACGCACTTCGACACGAACCGCGCCGACACCGCCCTCATGGTGGGGCGGACTCAGCATCGGCAACCACGCCGTGAACCGGTCACGGCGATTGGCCGACACGCGAGCACTGATGCGTTCAGTGCCCGGAAAGGCGTCGCGCAGCAGCACCGGTGAAGCGAGCTCGGCCCGGTAGCAGTCGTAGGGCCCGACGGGTTCGGGGAAGTAGGCGAGCTCGCGCCCGGATCCCGCCGGACGCTGGATCCAACTGCCGTCGTGGTACCCGACGGCGAGCCCGCGCAGGGCTCGATGCTGCTGACGCGCACAGGCGGGTCCGGCGGTTCCGTGAATGGCGATGTGGATCTCGTCGCACGTGGCCAGCTCCGACGCCAGCAAACGTGCCAGCAGACCGGTCAGCCCCGGAGCCATCCCGGCCCCGATCACGAGCGGCACGGCAGCGCTGCGAGCCCGATCGTCGAGGTCGAGCAGCTCGCGGACGTCGGACAGGTCGTCGGCGATCGACACGACGGGCACGCCGGCGTCGACGAGGCGGGCAGCGAACTCGGCGTGATGGCCGCCCGAGGCGATCACGGCGACGTCCACACCCGACGGGATCACCGACCTGCCGTCGAGCACGACGACGTCGGCCTCGGCCATGACCGTCGGGAGACGCCGGACGATGCGGTCGCCGACCACGCCGGTTCCGGACAGCCCGACGGTCGTCATCGGTCCTCGGGCAGCTCCAACGCCCGCCAGCCACCGTGTTGCGGGGGCGTGCCACCGGTGCCGCGAACACGCAGGACGGTCGCCACGAGGCCCATCATGAAGATGGCTGACAGCGCCCGGCGCAGGAACTTCATGGCCCCTGCAGAGTACCGGGTGGCCGCATCGACGGCGCGACGGCGCAGTGGTCGACACCGGGTGGGGCTAACAAGAATCGAACTTGTGACCTCTGCCTTATCAGGGCGAATCGTGGGTGTCCATGGCTGTCGGCTGCTGTCAACGCATACCCTCTGAGCTGGAGTTATGTGATTTCTCATGCCGGCGAGTGTCGGCCTGTGTTGTGCGGTCCGCGGACCTGACGCGGACCTGGCGGGCTAGAATTGGCCCGTGGCGTCGATCCGGACGAAGCGCTTGAGCAACGGAAAGCCGGCGTATCTCGTTCGCTTCCGCGCCGTCGACGGCAAGGAGCGGTCGAAGCAGTTCTCCCGTCGGCGCGACGCCGAACACTTCGCTCACGTCACCGAGGTCGACCGGATGCAGGGCTCGTTCGTCGACCCGCGGCTCGGCAAGCTCACCGTCGCGGACTGGTACGAGCAGTGGTGGCCGACCGTGACGAACCTGCGGCCGAGCACGCGCGCCCGCAACGAAGATGCGATGCGAAACCACGTGCTGCCGGCGTTCGCCACGGTGCCGCTGGCTCGCGTCGATCGCACGAGCCTGCGTGAATGGGTCGCGCGCATGGCCGATCCCGACCAGGGTGGTCTGGCGCCGGCGACGGTCGCCAAGAACGTGCAGGTGTTCAACAAGCTGATGCGCGCCGCCGTCGAGGACCGGCTGATCCCCGCCAACCCGGTCGAACGTCTCCCGCTCCCGCGCATCGAAACCGAGGAGATGCGATTTCTGACGCCGGCGGAGCTGACGAAGCTCGCCGACACGATCGATCCCCGCTATCGCGCGTTCGTCATCCTGGCCGGCTACAGCGGACTGCGGCTCGGCGAGCTTCTCGCGCTGCGATGGTCAAGCATCGATGCTCGGCGTCGGCAGATCCAGGTGAGTGAAACGTTGTCAGCGGTGAAGGGTCAGATCAGCTTCGGCCCGCCGAAGACCCGAGCTGCGATTCGAGCTGTGGGTGTCCCCGGCTTCGTGATCGAGGAACTGCTGAGTGCGGGCGGTCCTGCGGACGCGCCGACCGATCTCGTCTTCGTCTCCCCCGAGGGCC
>JAWLFC010000008.1:0-58222 GCA_041685755.1 Ilumatobacteraceae bacterium | reverse complement strand
CGCCGAACTCACGGAGCGGTACGTGATGCTGACCGGGCAGGATCCCCTCACGACGTGCGATGCCGGGGGAGTCGGCTGATGCGACGATCTCACGGGGTTCCCTGGCGCTGCGCAGCCGTGCTCGCGACGTCAGCGGCGCTCGTGGCGGTGTCGTGCGACCGCTCCCCGCAGCGTTGGGTGGGCGAGATGACGATCGGTGTCGACCTCGAAGCGGGACAGCGGTGGACTGCGCAGGGCACCCCGGTGGAACGTGGCCAGTTCTGTCCGAACGGCACCCGTCACGTCCTCGAAGGTCGCGACCCGACGACGGACGAGATCGTCAGGGTTCCCGTGCGGTCGCAGATCATCGAGGACGCCATCGCCGAGCGGAACACGACGGAGATCGACCTCGTCGTCGAGCACACCTGCACCGACGGGTCGGGATCGTTCGTGACGATCGAGCGGTGGGGGCCCGACGTGTGGTCGGTCGAGTCGGGCACCGGGGCGTACCGGGCGCTGACCGGTGGGGGAGCGCTGGGGTTCGCCACCACCCACTACACCGAGGTCAGGCCGCTCCGGCTGTACCTGGACGGCGAGCTGGACGGTTGAGCGCGACGGTTCACCTCGCAGCTCACAGCGCCCCCGCCGCGTCGACGTGGGCGAGCCAGAACTGGTTGAACTGCCACAGCGCGTGTTCCCCGGGTGCGAGCCGGCCCTGGTCGGCCGTCGGTGCGTGCAGGCCCCTCCAGGGCCCCTCGTTGACCGGGATGTCCTCCTCGTGGATCCAGCGAATGCCGTCGGCGAGGAGCCCGAGCGCGGCGACGACCTCCGGGTCCCCGGCGACCTCGGGTTCGAGGAGTACGTGGATCCGCAGCCGCATGCGATCGTGGGCCGACGGTTCGAGTTGGTACCACGTGACCAGCGTGCCGGTGGTCGCGACGAGCGTCGACGGGAACACGCAGAACGCGAGCATGTCCGAACGTTGGTGCCGTTCCAGACCCGAGAGGAACGGCAGCCCGTCGCTGACGTCGACGCTGTCGGTCCCCGGCATCTCGAGCAGTGCGAACGGCTCACCGTGGTTGTCGGCGACGAACGCCGCCGCCGCGGGATGGTTCTGCTGGAACGTGTCGCGATGCGGGCCGATGTGGTGGTCGGCCTCCATGAAGTTCTCGACGAGTAGCTTCCAGTTCCACGGGGAGTCGAACTCGATCGTGTCGGCGATCACCAGGTCGGCCAGTCGATAGTTCGCGAGACGTTCGGCGAGCCGCGCCAGCCGCGGGGCCAGGGGAACCGGTGTCGGACTCGTCGACACGAACACGAACCCCTCCCAGACCTCGACGGCGAACTGGGGGAGGCGGCATCCGGTGACCTCGAAGTCGTCCGCCATCATCGGCGCGGTGTGGAGCGAGCCGTCGAGTCCGTACGACCACTGGTGGTACGGACACACGATCCACCGCGACGTTCCCGATCCGGTGACCAGCGGCATCGCCCGGTGGAGGCAGACGTTCGACATGGCGCGCAGTTCGCCGTCGGCGGACCTGGTCACGAGGACCGGTTGGTCGACGACGTCGACGGCGAGATGATCGCCCGGCTGCGCCACCTGGTGCGCTCGACCGACGCACACCCATTCGGTGCCGAAGACGACGTCGCGCTCCCACGCCCACACCGTCGGATCGGTGTACGCGAACGGGGGCAGAGTCCAGGCCTCGTCCGGTGGGGCGGTCAGGCGAGCACGCTCGATGTCGGACAGGGTCGGTGGTGGCTGCATGTGCTCCTCGAACGGATCGGGCGATGGACCAGGATCAGGAGTACCATCTCGCCACGTTCCAGTCACCACTCGGGGGAGCGTGCATGCCCGTCACCGTCGTCGTCGGAGCCCAATGGGGCGATGAGGGCAAAGCCAAGGTCATCGACCTCTTGTCGAAGGAGCACACCTACGTCGTGCGCTACCAGGGCGGGCACAACGCCGGCCACACGGTGGTCGTCGACGGCGAGCGATACGCCCTGCAGTTGGTGCCGTCGGGCATCTTGTACGACCACGTCGTCCCGGTGATCGCCAATGGCGTCGTCGTCGACCTGCCGACGCTGTTCAACGAGATCGACATGCTCGAGGCGCGGGCGATCTCGTGCGCCGAGCTGAAGGTGTCGAGCCGGGCCCACCTGATCTTCCCGTGGCACCAGGCCCACGACGCGATCGCCGAGGCGATGCGCGGTGACGACAAGATCGGCACCACGCTCAAGGGCATCGGTCCCGCCTACGCCGACAAGGCACGCCGGGTGGGTCTGCGCGTCGGTGACGTCCTCGATCCCGCACGCTTCTCGGCGCTCGTGCGTGAACGGGCGCTCGCCGAGAACACCCTGATCGAGCAGGCCGGCGGCGAACCGCTCGACGTCGACCAGATCGTCGCCACGTTCGACGAGCTCGGCGCCCGGGTGGCGCCGTTCGTCGCCGACACGGTCAGCCTGTTGCACGCCGCGCTCGCCGGCGATGCCCACGTGCTGCTCGAGGGGGCGCAGGCGACGTTCCTCGACCTCGATCACGGCACCTATCCCTACGTCACGTCGTCGAACCCGACCGCCGGCGGCGCCTGCGCCGGCACCGGGCTCGGGCCGCGCGACATCGACCGCATCGTCGGGATCACCAAGGCCTACACGACCCGCGTCGGCGCCGGACCGTTTCCCACCGAACTGCTCGATGCCGACGGCGACCACCTGATCGACGTCGGCAAGGAGTACGGCACGGTCACGGGGCGGCGGCGGCGGGCAGGCTGGCTGGACTGCGTGATGCTGCGCCAAGCGGTGCGCCTGAACAGCCTGACCGAGCTGGCGTTGACCAAGCTCGACGTCCTCGACGGCTTCGAGACGATCAAGATCTGCACCGGCTACCGCCTCGACGGCGAGCTGCTCGACCACTACCCCGACCGGTCCGACCTGCTCGGCGGCGTCGAGGCCGTCTACGAGGTCCTCGACGGATGGGGCAGCGTGCTCAGCGACGCCCGCGAACCCGGCCAGCTGCCGCCGGCGGCCAAGCGGTTCATCGAGGTCGTCGAACGCGAGGTCGGTGTGCCCGTGCGCGTCGTCGGCGTCGGTGCCGAACGCGACGACTACCTCGTCTGGGCGTCATGATCCCGCGTTACTCCACGCCCGAGATGGACGCCGTCTGGTCCGACCCGGTGCGTTTCGGCCGGTGGTTGGAGGTCGAACTCCTGGCGACCGAGGCTCACGCCGAACTCGGCCTCGTCCCCGCGGCCGACGCCGCGACGTGCCGCGAGCGTGCACCGATCACCGACGACGCGTTCGTCGAGGCCGTGCTCGAGCGCGAGGCGGTCACCGACCACGACGTGGCGGCGTTCGTCGACGTCGTCCAGGCGGCCATCGGTCCGCCGGCGTCGTCGTGGATCCACTACGGGCTCACCTCCTCCGACGTGGTCGACACCGCCCTGTGCTGGGCGTTGCGCGACGCTGCGGACCTGTTGATCGACGCGTCGAGCGAGCTGCTGGGCACTCTCGTCGACCTCGCCCGCGAGCACGCCGACACCGTGATGATCGGCCGTACCCACGGGATCCACGCCGAGCCGACGACGTTCGGCGCCAAGGTGGCGTTGTGGGCGCTGCAACTCGACCGCGACCGCGAGCGGTTGCGGGCGGCTCGCCGCAGCGTGGCCGTGATGAAGCTGAGCGGTGCCGTCGGCACCTACTCGAACATCGATCCCGCCGTGGAACGGTTCGTCGGCGAGGCGCTGGGCCTCGAAGCGGTACCGGCCACGCAGGTGATCGCCCGCGACCGTCACGCCGAGTTCCTGTATGCCTGTGCCTCGGTGGGCGCCACCTGCGAGCTGATGGCGGTCGAGCTGCGGCACCTCCAGCGCACCGAGGTGCGCGAGGTCCAGGAGGGCTTCAAACCCGGGCAGAAGGGTTCGTCGGCGATGCCCCACAAGCGCAACCCGATTTCGGCCGAAACGATCTCGGGTCTCTCCCGTGTGTTGCGTTCGAATCTCTCGGCCGGTTTGCAGGATGTCGCGCTCTGGCACGAACGCGACATCTCGCATTCGTCGGTGGAGCGCATCGTGCTTCCCGACTCCTCGCAGTTGGCGTTCTATGTGATGAAACGACTGCGGCGGCTGCTCGAAGGACTGGTCGTCTTTCCCGATCGGATGCGAGCCAACCTCGACGCGAGTTACGGGCTGGTCTTCAGTCAACCGGTGCTGTTGGCGCTCGTGCAATCGGGCGCAACACGCGATGACGCCTATCGGATCGTGCAGCGAAATGCGATGAAGGCCTGGGACGAAGGGCGCGACTTCCGCTCGTTGCTCGAAGCCGACGACGATGTCGACGATGCCGTGCTGGCCGATGCCTTCGACCTGGGCCGTTCGCTGCGCAATCTGTCCGAGGTGCTGTCAGCGCTCGACTCGATCGAGCGCTGAGTCAGTCGGCCCGGCTGACGCCGGCCCGCTTCAGGGTGCTCGCCGGAACACCGACGTCGCGCCACGAGGCGTAGGAGATCGACTTGCTCTCGGAGTAGCTCTTGGCGACGTCGACGAAGGCCTGCTCGAGCGCCTCCATGTCGATGGCATCGGACTTTGCCGCGAGTTCGGCCTCGAGATCACGCCGCTCCTGAACGAGCAACAATTCCTCGAGTGGACTGGCGCTCGCCAGCTCGGTCTCGATGGCCGCGAGGCGCTTCTTGATCGTGTCGGGGGTGCGTTTACGGCCCCGCTTCGGCTTGGTGGCGCGTAGGCCTTCGAGGTAGTCGCGCACGACGCGGCCCTCCATTCGACCACGTGCGAGCGCCGCTTTGTGCTCGTCGCTCATTGGCGTCTTGGTGCCACGTTTTCCGACCATGTATTCCGAGTGTAAGGAACAACGCGAGAAATGCAATAGCGTGAAATTCCGATGTTCGAATTGTCAGCACATGGGACCGATGTTCACGTGGGGACCGGCCCGCAGTACCCGTGGGGTGGTCTCTACGGTGGTCAGGTCGTCGCGCAGGCGCTGCGGGCCGCCACGCTCTCGGTCGATCCCGACCTCGAACCGCACTCGATCCGGGCCTACTTCATCCGTCGCGGCGACCACACCGAGCCGGTCCGCTACGAGGTCGACCGCATCCGCAACGGCCGCAGTTTCGCCACGAGACGCGTCGTCGCCCGCCAGGCGGTCGGCGCCATCCTCAATGCCGAGAGTTCGTTCCAGCGACCCGAACCGTCCGCCCTCGTGCAGTCGCTCGAGATGCCCGAGGTGCCGGTCCCCGAGGAGCTGGAGCAGACGTCGTGGTCGTCCACGTTCGATCGGTGCGTCGTGCCCGCCGAGCAGGTGCAGGGTGGCGCCGCCGACGGCGCCGGGCGCAGCGTGTCGTGGATGAGGGTCAACCACGACCTCGGCGACCCGGCCGACCCGGCGGCGCAGTTGATGCACCGGTGCTGGCTCGCCTACCTCAGCGACGACCTGCCCACCGACGCCGCGATCCGCGCCCACCCGATGTCCGCGGCGGGTGACGAGGAGGACCGCGACCTGTTCTGCGCCAGCCTCGACCACACGATCTGGTTCCACCGTCCGCTGCGCGCCGACCGCTGGCACCTGCACGACGTCGCGTGCCACCACTTCGTCGGTGGCCGAGGGCTGTCGATCGGCCACGTGTTCGGCGACGACGGTGTCCACGTCGCCACCGTCGCCCAGGAGGTCCTGGTCCGCGACGTCCGCGACCGGGCCTGATCGAGGCGGGCGTCGTAGCCTGCGGGCGTGCCGAACGCCTCGCTGCCACCGTTGTCGCCCTCGCTCGATCGCCTCCGCGCGCACGTGCTGGAGCACTCGGTCAAGCACGGCGAGTTCGTCCTGAAATCGGGGGCGACGAGCAGCTGGTTCCTCGACACCAAGCAGACCGCCTGCCGCGGTGACGGCATCGTCATGGTCACCGACGCCGTGCTCGAAGTGTTCGCCGACGTGTTCGACGACATCGACGCGATCGGCGGGTTGACCCTCGGCGCCGACCCGATGGCCTACGGCGTGGCAGCGGTCGCCGCGACCCGTGGACGGCAGTTGCGCAGTTTCAGCGTGCGCAAGGAGGCCAAGCAGGGCGGCATCACGGGCCGGATCGCCGGCGCCCTCACCGCCGGCGACCGCGTGCTCGTCACCGAGGACACCACGACTCGCGGCACCTCGCTCATCGACGCGGTCGACGCCATCGCCGAATTCGGCGCCCGTCCCACCTGGATGACCGTGATCGTCGACCGTGGCGGCACCTGTGCGGCGATGGCAGCGGCGCGCGGCATCGACTACCGGCCCCTGCTCACCGCACCCGATCTCGGCTTCGACTACGGCACCTGAGGGCGCTCAGCTCGCCAGGACACCGGGGTTCATGATGCCGTTCGGGTCGATCGCGGCCCGGATCGCTCGTTGGGCGGCGAGGTCGTCGGCACTGCGCACCAGCGGGAGCCATCGCGACTTGGCGACCCCGACGCCGTGCTCGGCCGAGATCGTCCCACCGAGTTCGGCCACTGCCCCGAGCACCCGTTGCGCGATCGCCTCGGTGTCGGTGGCCCCGAGGTGGTTGAGATGGAGGTTCCCCTCGGCCAGGTGGCCGAACGCCACCAGTCGGGCACCGTCGTCGTCGGCAGCACCCTGGGCGATCCGCACCAGTTCGCCGAGCGAGGCGAGCGGTACGGCGACGTCGAGCTTGTAGGTGGGGATGCCCTCGCTGGTCGCCACGGCGGCGATCGCTTCGGTCAATCGGTCGCGGAAACGCACGAGGTCGTCTCGCCGCCTCGGGTCGTCGGCGACCGCCACGTCGACGACCCCGTCGCCGCCGGCGAGCACCGCGGCGAGTTCTCCGCTCGGATCGCGATGGTCGGCGCACTCGACGACGACGATCGCTCCCCGCACGGCGACCGGCGGCCGTGCGCCGAGGTGGCCGGCGACGAGGTCGACGGCATCGGGCAGCAGGATCTCCAGCGAGTCGAGCGACGCCAGACCGCCGCGCAACCGCCCGGCCAGGGCGACGGCGTCGTCGACGGACTCCACCGCCACCATGGCCGTGACGACGTGGTCGAAACGCGGCACGAGTCGCAGTCGGGCGGCGGTGACGACCCCGAGCGTCCCTTCCGATCCGGCGAGCAGTGACGGCCAGTGCAGGCCGACGGTCTCCTTGGGGAGCCCACCGAGCGACCCGACGATCGAGCCGTCCGCCAACACGGCTTCGACTCCGACGACCTGGTGGCGCATCGTCCCGTGGCGCACGACCCTCGATCCACCGGCGTTGGTGGCGATCGCGCCGCCGACCGTCGCCGAGTCACGGGCGGCGAAGTCGACGGGTGTGTCGAGTCCGGCCGCCCTCGCCGCTCGCTGCCACGCAGCGATCGTCACACCCGCTCCGGCGGTCAGTTGCAGTGCGTCGGCGTCGACGTCGGTGATCTGGTCGAGGCGACGCGTCGACAGCACGAGTGGCCGGGGCCCGTCGGCGCGGGGGACGCCACCACCGACGAGGCCGGTGTTGCCCGCCTGCGGCACCACCGCGATGCCGTGCTCGTTGCAGTGGGCGAGCACGGCGGCCACCTCGTCACGCGAGCCGGGACGCACGACGATCGCCGCCGGCGCGCCGTACCGGCCGGTCCAGTCGACCTCGTAGCCGGCACGGACGTCGGCGTCGACGATCGCGTGCTCGTGACCGACGATCGCCGTCATCGCCTGCTCGATCGGGTCCACGTGAGCAGTGTGTCACGGCCTTCGTGACGAACTCGCCGAGTTGTTTCGTGCGGCAGGGGCGGAGGATCTACGCTCGCACGAGATTCGAAGGGGGAATCGCATGAGGATGGAACGCTTCTGGCGTTGGTTGGGCATCGCGCTCGGCAAGTACTGGATGGTCGTCGCCGTCGGCGTCGTGCTGATCACCGGCGTGCTGGCGCTCGGCGCTCGCAACATCGAGTTCGCGACCGGCCAGGACAGCTACCTCAACCCCGACTCGCAGATCGCCATCGACAACGTCGCGTTCCAGGACGACTTCGGCGGCGAGACCGTGATCCTGTTGTTCACCAGCACCGACGGCTCCGACGTCAGCGAGCTGTACGAGGGCGAGAACCTCGCCACCCTGGAGCGCATCACCGACGAGCTCGCCGGGGTCGAGGGCGCCTACGCGGTCGTCACGCCCTTGACGTCGCTGGAGTTCAGTTCGAACCTCCTGGTCAACGGCGTCGGTACCGACGCACTGCTCGGCGCCGCCGGCCGAGACGAAGCCGGCAGCGAGGCCCGCAACGCCGACATCCAGATCGCGCTCGCCCGTCTCGGAGCGATCCCGCCCGAGGAGCAGGTGATCGGCGACGAGGTGTTCAACGACCTGCTGATCTTCGACAACACCGGGTTCGAGGTCGTCGACGGTGAGCCGGTCGCGCCGCCGACCGAGGAGTTGGTGATCCGGGCGTCGCTCCAGGGCACGTTCCCCAACATCGAGGGCGGACCCGTCAACGGCACCGCCGTCGGCGGCGTGGTGCTCGAGGGCAACGCCGACCTCGACACCCAGACCGCGGCGACCAAGGAGGTCATCGACGTCCTCGACGGGGTGAGCTTCGACGGCTTCGAACTCACCGTCACCGGGTCCCCCGTCTACCTCGCCGACATCAACGACTACCTGCAGGGCGGCATGCTCACCCTCGGTGCCGCGGCCCTCGCCGTCATGGCGGTCGTGCTGGCGCTGATGTTCCGGGTGCGCTGGCGACTGCTCCCGCTGCTCGCCGTCATCGTCGGCGTCCTCTGGGCGTTCTCGATCCTCGGGTTGATCGGCCTCGATCTCTCGCTCGTCACGATCTCGGGTCTGCCGATCCTGATCGGTCTCGGCATCGACTTCGCCATCCAGATCCACAACCGGGTCGAGGAGGAGGTGGTGCTCGACAAGGAGCAGCACCCGATCGCCGAGACGGTGTCGAACCTGGCGCCGGCGCTGCTGGCGGCGGCGATCACCGGCATCGTCGCCGTGCTCGCACTGCGCATCTCCAAGGTGCCGATGATCCGCGACTTCGGCGTGTTGCTCGCCATCGGCATCTTCGTTCTCGTCGTGGTCGGCATCGTCGTGCCGACCGCTGCGCTCGGCATCCGGGAATGGACCAAGCCCACCGAGGAACGCAAGCCGTCGCTCGTCGAGCGCATCGTCGTGAGGCTCGGAGGGCTGCCGACGAAGCTGGGCCTGGCGCTCGTGGTGCTGGCAGCGGTCGTGTTCGTCGGTGGCGTGCTCGTCGAGGGCCGGGCCAAGATCGAGTCCGATCCGATCAAGTGGGTCGATCAGGACAGCCAGGTCGTCAAGGACATCGAGCGCCTCGAGGACGAGACCGGGTTCTCGTCGACCCTCGGGATCCTCGTGGCCGCCAACAACGTCTACGACCAGGACGTCATCGACCTGATCTGGGAGTTCACGCTCGACGCCGAGGAGCGGCCCGAAGTCGTCTCGACCTCGTCGATGGTGAACACGATGGGCAAGATCATCAAGATCGACGGTGCCACGCCGATTGCGCCGACGTCGCAGGACATCGTGGCGTCGGTCGAGCAGATGCCCGACGACGTGGCCGCTGCGCTCCTGCGCGACGTCGACGACCCGACGGCGACGCAGCTCAACCTGCGCCTCGCACCGGCGAGTCTCGAGGAGCGGGCCGACCTCGTCGAGGAACTCGAAGCCGACCTGCAGGGGCGCATCGACGCGCTCGACCTTCCCGCCGACAGCATCCTGCTCGCCGACCTCGCCGAGGGCCAGGATCCGGTCAGGGCGACACCGGCCGGCCTCGCGACGGTCGGCATCGGGCTGCTGGAGAACCTCTCGGCGAACCGGGCGAACCTCACCTACCTCGCGCTCAGCCTGGCCGGGCTGTGGCTGGTGCTGCGGTTCCGCAGCCTGAGCCGGGCACTGCTGGCGCTGGTGCCGGTGCTGCTGGCCGTGGGTGTGTCGTCGCTCGTCGTCGGCCTGCTCGGGCTCACGCTCAGCCCGCTCACGACGGTCAGCGGCCCCCTCGTGATCGCGACGTGTGCGGAGTTCTCGGTGCTGATCCTGTCGCGCTACCTCGAGGAGCGACAGCGGGGGCTCGAACCGCGCGCCGCCACCGACAAGGCGGCGAGCCGCACGGGACGGGCGTTCTTCACGTCGGCGGTCACGACGATCGGTGGTTTCGCCGTGTTGATCGGCTCGGCGCTGCCACTGCTGCGCGACTTCGGCATCATCGTCACGCTCAACGTGGCCATCGCGCTGCTGGCAGCGCTCGTCGTGATGCCGCCGCTGTCGGTGTGGGTCGACGAGAAGGGTTGGCTCGGCACACAGACGCCGGTCGCCGGTCCCCTCGACTCGGTCCGCCTGGCGGCCGCGTTGCCCGGCCCGCAGACGGTCGGCGCAGCGGTCGGCGTCGTCGGTTTCGTCGCCGGCGGTGCCGTCGTGTACGCCACCGCCGACACGAGCACCGGCCAGGCGAACGAGATCGAGTTCGCCGCCACGCCGTTGCCGACGACCACCACCACGACCACGACGACCACGACCACGACCCCGCCGACGACCGCCCCGGGCGACACCGTGCCCGAGGAGCCGGACGGCCCGATCAACAATCCGGACGACTTCGGTACCGATCGGCCGGCCGGGCTGATCGGTGGGATCCTGTTCGACGAGTTGACCGGCCAAGGGGTGCCGCCGAACCAGGCGAACTGTGCCATCGAGACGGTGCCCGGTGGCGTCGAGAACGTCGATGCCGGCGCCGTGCTCGGCGGCGACGACGCGGCGGCGGCGCCGGTCGTCCAGGCGGCGCTCGACTGCGGTATCGAGCAGGCGACGGTCGACGCCGTCCTGGCCGCGCTCCGCGGCGGCTGATCGTGGCAGAGCCCACGACCTGCATCATCGGCGCGGGCTGTTCGGGGTTCACGATGGCCAAGCGCCTGCAGGACGACGGCCTGGGGTACGACTGCTTCGAGATGTCCGACGACATCGGCGGCAACTGGTACTTCGCCAACCCCAACGGGATGTCGTCGTGCTACCAGAGCCTCCACATCGACACCTCGAAGTGGCGCCTGGCCTTCGAGGACTTCCCGGTACCCGACGACTGGCCCGACTTCCCCCACCACAGCCAGATCCTGCAGTACTTCCACGACTACGTCGACCACTTCGGCCTGCGCGAAACCATCACCTTCGACACGGCGGTCACCGACTGCGAGCGCCTCGACGACGGCCGGTGGAACGTCACGCTGTCGACCGGTGAGTCCCGGACCTACGACAACCTGATCGTCGCCAACGGACATCACTGGGACGCTCGGACGCCCACCTACCCCGGCACGTTCGACGGCCATCAGGTGCACTCGCACCACTACCGCGACCCGTTCGAGCCCTACGACTTCCGCGGCAAACGGGTGATGGTCGTCGGGGCCGGCAACTCGGCGATGGACATCTCCTCGGAGCTGTCGCAGCGGCCGATCGCCGAGCGGCTGGTCATCTCGATGCGTCGCGGGGTGTGGGTGCTGCCGAAGTACTTCGACGGCCAGCCGGCCGACAAGGCATCGCTGCCGACGTGGATGCCGGCGAGGATCGGGCGAGCGCTGGCACGGGCGAAGATCAAGAAGGCGGTCGGCAAGATGGAGGACTACGGCCTGCCCGAGCCGGACCATCGCCCGCTCGACGCGCATCCGTCGGTGTCGGGCGAGTTCCTCACCCGGGTCGGCTGCGGCGACATCACGCCGAAGGGTGCGATCGATCGTCTCGACGGCGACGGTGTCGTGTTCGCCGACGGGACCCGCGAGCAGATCGACGCCATCGTCTGGGCGACCGGCTACAACGTGACGTTCCCGTTCTTCGACCAGCCCGAGTTGACACCGCAGGACAACACGTTCCCGCTGTTCAAGCGGATGGTGACACCCGGTTTCGAGAACCTGTTCTTCCTCGGCCTCGCCCAGCCGCTGCCCACGCTCGTCAACTTCGCCGAGCAGCAGTCCAAGCTGGTCGTCGCCGCGATCTCCGGTCGGTATGCGTTCCCGCCCGCGAGTGAGATGCGCGAGATCACCGCCGCCGACGAGAAGACTCACCTCGGCCACTTCTACGACAGCCCGCGGCACCGGATGCAGGTCGATTTCACGATCTACGTCAAGGACCTGCGCGAGGAGATCGAGCGGGGCGCCGAACGCCTCGTCCCCGTCACCTCCGCCTGACGAACGGTCGGGCGGAGGTCACCGATCGTCAGGCGGCCATGCGTCGCTCGGGCCGTCGGAATCGCATCGGCTCGTCTCGTCCACTAGAACGGGGCGACATGACCACGGACGAACGCTCGGACGACGAACGGCGCGAGCCGACGGACGGGTGGGATCCGACACGCGACCGGGCCGAGATCCGCGGACTCCAGGTCGAACCGGAGAACCCACACGGCGAACCGGCTCCCGACCGTTCTCCGGGTGACTCCAACATCGTGAAGTGGGGACTGGATCTCCACCCGCAGGTCACCTTCTGGTCAGCGGGCTTCCTGATCGTGTTCCTCACGCTCACGCTCGTGTTCGCCGACCGCGCCGAGCAGGTGTTCGCCGACCTGCTGGCGGGCGTTGCCGTCGCCTTCGGCTGGTTCTACATCCTGGCCGCCAACATCTTCGTCGTCGCCGTGCTGGCCTTCGCGTTCTCGCGATTCGGCAAGATCCGCCTCGGCGGTCAGTACGCCCGGCCGGAGTTCACGAACTTCGCCTGGTACTCGATGCTCATCTCGGCGGGCATGGGCATCGGGGTCATGTTCTGGAGCGTCGCCGAGCCGATCCGCCACTACGGCGAGCCGTCGCCGTTCTTCGGCGTCGAACCCGGCAGCACCGGCGCCGAGCAGGGGGCCATGGTCACGACGTTCTTCCACTGGGGACTGCACCCATGGGCGATCTACGCCCTCGTCAGCCTGGCCCTCGCGTTCTTCACCTTCAACCGTGGGTTGCCGCTGACGATGCGCTCGGTGTTCTACCCGCTCTTGGGTGAGAGGATCTACGGGGTCTGGGGCAACCTGATCGACACCGTCGCGGTCATCGCGACGCTGTTCGGGCTGGCCACGTCACTCGGTTTCGGTGTGCAGCAGGTGTCCGCAGGCGGCGAGTTCCTGTTCGGGACACCCGACACCACCTGGTTCCAGGTGGTGCTCATCGTTGCGATCACCGGGCTCGCCACGCTGTCGGTGTTCGCCGGGCTCGACGGGGGTGTGAAGCGCGTCAGCCAGTTCAACCTCAACCTCGCCGTGGTGTTCTTCCTCTTCGTGGCCGCCGTCGGCCCGACCCTGTTCATCGTCGGAACGCTGGTGGAGTCCACCGGGGCCTACGTTCAGTCGCTTCCCGCGCTGAGTTCCTGGACCGAGACCATCTCCGGTGGTGACTGGCAGAGCGGGTGGACGATCTTCTACTGGGGTTGGTGGATCTCGTGGGCGCCGTTCGTGGGCATGTTCATCGCCCGCGTGTCGAAGGGCCGCACGATCCGCGAGTTCGTGGTGGGAGTGGTGTTGGTGCCGTCGTTGTTGACCTTCGCCTGGATGTCGGTGTTCGGCGGGTCGGCGTTGTACGTGCAGTCCGAGGGAATCCGTGACGTGGCGTCGGCTGTCGAGGGCAACGTCGCGACGGCATTGTTCGATCTGCTCGAGGCGTTTCCGCTGACCTTCGTGACCTCACTGGTCGGCATCGTGTTGGTGATGTCGTTCTTCGTGACGTCATCGGACTCTGGATCGCTGGTGGTCGATCACCTCACCTCGGGAGGGAAGCTGGACTCTCCCGTGCCGCAGCGGGTGTTCTGGGCAGTGATGCAAGGAGCGATCGCGTCGGTGCTGCTCGTCGGCGGGGGATTGTTGGCGTTGCAGTCGGCGGCGGTGGCCAGCGGACTGTTGTTCGCCTGTGTGCTGTTGGTGGCGATCTACAGCATGAAGCGTGCGTTCGACCACGAAATGCTGTTCATCGAGGCCGGACGGCCGGCTCCTCCGGCTGCGTCGGCCGCCTCGTCCGAAGGAGATCGCCTGCTGGCCGAGGCTGCTGCCGAACGAGATGCGGAGATGGCGGAGCTCGCGCGGGTCGCTGCTCGGGAACAGGCCGAGTACGAGGACCGCCGAGCTCGGTCCTCCGGAAAGCAGCGAGAGCGGTGAAGCGTCGCAGCCGTGCGCTCGCACTCGCGTTCGTGACGACGGTCGCCGCCTGCAGCGACGATCAGCTCACGACACGGGACACCCCACTCGACGGGGTGGAGGTCGTGGTGGGCTCGAAGAGCTTCCCGGAACAGCGGCTCCTCGGATCGATGTTCGTCCAGACCTTCAGGTCGGCCGGGGCCGACGTGGTCGACGCAACGGGCACGGGTGGAACCGAGGCGACCCGCGCAGCGCTGCTCGACGGCGAGATCGACGCCTACGTCGAATACAACACCACCGGATGGGTGGAGCACCTCGGCCGCACCGACCCACCGCCGGAAGATCCTGCCGAGGTCACGGCGGCGGTCGCCGCCCTCGACGCCGCGAACGGTGTCGAGTGGCTCGGCCGATCCCCCTTCGACAACACCTACGGCTTCGCGCTGAGTCCCCGCCTGGCCGACGACAACCGTGCCGATCGCTACAACGTCGACGCGTTCGATTTCGCGTCGTTGGCCAGCTACCTCGACGAGAACCGCGATGCTCGGGTGTGTGTCGCCCCGGAGTTCCGTGATCGTCCCGACGGGCTCCAGCGCTTCGAGGAGTACACCGGTTTCGAGGTGCCGGCCGATCAGCTCGAGTCGTTCGAGCGCATCGACGACATCGCCAGGGCACTGGTCGCGGGCACGTGTGACGTGGGTGAGATGTTCACCACGTCGGGCCTGATCGACCAGTTCAGCCTCACCCTCGTGGCCGACCCGGGTGTCTTCTTGACCTACAACGCCTCTCTCACCGTGCGTGAGGACGTCTACGAGCGCGCCCCCGAGGCGTTCGCGCAACTCGCCGAGCGCGTCCTCGCACCGCTGACGCAGATGCGAATGAGCCAGCTCAACGCCCGAGTGACCGACGGCGAACCCGTCGCCGATGTGGCGCTCGACCACCTCCGCCGATCCGGCGTCGTGGGGTGAGGTGTCCGACGCGGCACCTCTCACGTTTGGTGGTCGAGGCGGCGTCGATCCGGTGACCCCACGTTGTCAGGCGGAGTCTGGCCTCCGTTCTCCGGCGTTCGCCCACTCCGATGGGAGGCCGCTCTCGCTCTCGGCGGTGACATTCGACTCCGGATGGCCACCGGTTCCGCCACCGCTCGTCGAGCGGCGGACCAGCACCTCCGGGTCGCCGCTCCGAGGGGGTGACTAGGCTGGAGCCCATGGGTCGGGGACGCAAACCGTCGGGGCTGCCGGACGGGCGGATCGGTGACTCGGCGCTCGGCGGCATGGGCTCGTACGACCACAGCCCCGTCGGTCTGCGTCCCGACGGTGTCCGGCGCGTTCGGAACGCCTTCGCGGCGATCTCGTTGGCTCTGGGTGCGTGCATGGCCGTTCTGGTGCTCGCAGGCAACCCGGACTTCGCATTCGGGATGCTGACGCTCGTCGTGCCGACCGTGCTGTTCACGGTGATCAGCCAGCTGATCCTCTGGTACGCCGAGGAGCACCGCTGACGAGTTCGAGCGGCGCACCGCTGCGAGACGGTGGTCGAGACCGGCGTCGATCCGGTGACCCCACGCTTTTCAGGCGTGTGCTCTGCCAACTGAGCTACTCGACCGTGTTGCTGTTCCGACAGAAAAGCCACTCGCCACCTTGCGATGACGAGTGGCCCCCTGCTGCGGTCCCGACGGGACTTGAACCCGCGACCTCCGGCTTGACAGGCCGGCGTGAACTCCAGACTTCACCACGGGACCAACTGTGTATTGCTGTGTATTGCTGTGTATTGCGTATGTATGACGCTGTCGCGTCGCACCCCCAACGGGATTCGAACCCGTGCCGCCACCTTGAAAGGGTGGTGTCCTAGGCCACTAGACGATGGGGGCCTGTAGGCAATGGCCTTGTCTCGTTGAGAGCGACTCGAATCTAGCAGGGCCCTTCCGGCATTCCACTGGGCAATCCGGTCTACTGTGGCCCGATGGCGACGAGGCGCTCCCGGGCTCTGGTCGCCGCGGCGGTCGGTCTCGGTTACGTGATCGGTACCTTCCCGACCGCGTCGATCGTCGCCCGCCGGGTCTCGGGGGGAACCGTCGACCTGCGTCGCAGCGGGAGCGGCAATCCGGGTTCGGCGAACGCGCTCGGCGTACTCGGTGCCAGGGCGGGAGCCGCGGTGCTCGTCGGCGACATCGGCAAGGGGGCAGCAGCCTGTGTGCTCGGAGGTCTGGTGGGTGGGCCGACCGGCGCCCATGTCGCGGGGACCGCGGCCGTCGCCGGTCACTGCTATCCGGCGTGGAGCCGCTTCGATGGGGGCAAGGGCGTGGCCACGAGCGTCGGACAGTGCCTGGCGACGTTGCCGGCCTACTTCCCGATCGACGCCGCGGTCGCCGTCGCGACGGCGGCAAGCTCACGATGGCGCCAGCGCGCCTTCACGGCGACCGTGGTGTCGTCGACGTGCTGGGTCCTCGGTTCGATCCTGTGGTGGCGCCGCCGATGGCCGAACCCGTGGGGGCCGCCGCCGACCGGGGCACTGCCGCTCGCCTCTGCCGCCAGCACGGCGATGATCCTGCAGCGTTTCGTCGCCGCGCAGCGCCGAGCCGATGCTCAGGCCATCTCGGCGGGCTGACCGGTGCGCCGTACATCGGCGAACGGGTCGCGGTCGGTGCCCGCTGCCCGTTCGCGCAGCTCCGCCGGGACGATCGGCACGAGCATTCCGTAGGGGGCGGCGTTGTAGAGATGGTGGATCCGGTGCGAGGCAGCGACGTGATCGAGATAGGCGTTGCGCCGCCGCCCGAACGGATCGATGCGACGGTGGATGTAGCCGTCGTGCACCAGGGCGTAGACGGCGCCGTACAGCGTCACCCCGATCGCCATCGGCACCAGCGCAGCGACGCCGTCGCGGTTGAAGCCCAACCACAGCCCGACGAGGACGATGGAGGCGAAGAACACCGGAAACCAGTCGTTGCGCTCCCAGCGGGGCGTGCGGCCCGGTCGATGGTGGCTGCGGTGGAACCACTCGCCGATGCCGTGCATCACCCAGCGATGTGTGGCCGCGGTGACCGGCTCCATCACGGCGAACGACACGACCACGACGACGACGAACCCTGCCAGCGACACGCTCAGAGACTACCGGCGTCACACGGTGCCGGGCCTGACGTGACGCGATCGGACGCGTCGACGGCTCAGGCCGCGTACAGCTCGAGCGCCTCGGCCAAGGTCAGGTCGAGCACACCGTGCTCGCGTGCCACGGCGTCGAGCCACTCGGGCCGGAACACGCTGGCGACGGTGATCGGCTCGTCGAGATCGGACCCGGCGAGCGCCAGGCGGACGAACAGCGACGCATAGTCGGGTGGACGCAGGTCGCGGCCGAGCTCGACGAGGGCGTAGGGGTCGGGTGTCGTGCCGGTCGTCGGCAGCGAGAAGAAACTCTGCGACGTCGGTCCGGTGGGCCCGCCGGCGAGACCCGGCCCGTCGACGAGGACGGCGCCGTGCACCTGGGAGGCCCGGGCGCCGGCGAGCTGCAGGGCGACGTACGCGCCGAGCCCGCGGCCGACGACCGTGATCGATCGGGTCTCGTCGCCACCGGTGAGGTGGGCCAGGGCGGCATCCGCGTCGCCGAGCAGCAACTCGGCGGTGTAGCCCCCGCCGCGGGGCACCGTGGACCGGCCGTGGCCGGTGAAGTCCAGCGCCGCGATCGAACCCGGCCACGAAGCCGCCCATCCCGGTGTCGAGGTCGGTGCCGCCTCGCCGAGACCGTGCAGGATCAGCAGCGGGCGAGCTGCCGGGTCGGTCGCCTGGCGGAGATGGTGCAGGGCGAGGTCGACCTTGCCGTGGCGCAGCATCGTGGTGCCGTTCATGCCGGTGCTCCGATGAAGTCGAGGACGATCTCGCTGACCAGGTGGGGTCGTTCGATGTGCACGAAGTGGCCGACGTCGTCGAGGATCTCGCAACGGCCGTCGTAGGGCATGAACGGCAACACCTTCTCCGGCGGGGTGCCCCATCCCATCTCCTCCATCTCGCGCCCGAGGATGCCGAGGAACGGCATCGGCAGCCCGGGCAGGCGCATCAGCGTCCACTCCGGCCTCCACGGCCCGAAACCGCCGAAGCGCATCGACGGGTCGATCTTCCAGCGCCACCCGTCGTCGGACTCGAACCCACCGGTGGTGACGAGGCGCTTCAACCACTCGACGTCGAGGCGCGGGTTCATCCGCCCGCGACGCGCGGCCAACTCCTCGACCGTGCCCGGCTTGCGCCGGGCGGTCGCCGTCGAGCGGCGGTGGTCGAGCCAGCCGGCGATCTCGGTCGCCACCATCTTGGTGCGTTCGTGTTCGGCGACGTCGGGGATCCGACGGTTGTAGGGGATGCCGTCCATGTTGACGAGGTGGGTGAAACGGAACGGCTGGGCGTCGGCGAGCTGCGTCATGAGCGCGCCGCCCTTCGAGTGGCCGATCACCGGCATCGGTCGGCCGGGGCTGACGTGGTCGAAGACGGTCAGGGCGTCACGCATGTCGGCGTCCCAGGAGTACAGCTCGGGATGCTCGCTGTCGCCGTGACCGCGCTGATCCCAGCTGACCACCCGCCACCCGCCGTCGGCGAGCTTCGGTGCGAAGATGTCGTAGGTGCGGGCGAAGTCGAATCCACCGTGCACGAGGACCAGCGGGGGTGCGTGCTCGTCGCCCCATTCGTGCACGGCGATGCCGAGGCCGTCGGCGTCGAGGCGGTACTGACGGGCCGGATGCTCGGCGCCGGGTACCGGGTGTTCGTGGGCGGGAGCGGTCGTCACGGGGCCGAGGGTACGCCGAGCGCCACGGCCGGCACGCATCGCCGCGCGCTGCAGCGACGTGTGGACGGGCATAACATCCGGGCTCATGGCTCGCCTGGCACTCGTGACGATCGGCGTCGTCGGCGCGCTCGCGTCTGCGGCGTGTGGGACCACCGACCCCGCTGCTCAGGAACGTCTCCCGCCGATCCGTACGACGATCGCCACGACCACCACGACCACCACCACGATCCCGCCCGGCGACGTGGTGTACGTGGTCCAGGCCGGCGACGCGCTGGGTCGGATCGCCGAGCGGTTCGGGGTCACGGTGCAGGCGATCGTCGATCGCAATGCGTTGGCGAGCCCCGATTCGATCCAGGCGGGCCAACGCCTCGAGATTCCCGAGGCGAAGCTCGTGATCGACGACTCGGCCACTGCGACGTCCGCGCCCTGAGCGCGGCGCTCCGGGAGCGTTCGCCTCGGGGCGTGACAGGTGGCCGAGTGTCCTGGTCGCTCGCGGCGCGCTTCGTAGACTCGCCTCCATGAGCTTCTGGCCGACACGCGAACACTGGAGCGTCGAGATCCCGCTCGACACCCCCCACCGCCGCCTCGACGTCCTCGCCGAGACCGGCGTCGTCGCCCTGCGCGACCTGCCCGACGAGATCCCCGAGTCCGAGTTCCTGTCGTTGGAGTACATGGACTGGAAGTCCGGCGGCGACACCAACTTCGCGCCGTTGGCCTCGGCCGACGGCGAACTCGACTGCCGCGGCTTCTGGGACAAGGGCAAGACCGACAAGGACGCGCTCTGGACGTCGAACGCCGAGATCGCCCCGACGATCCGCAGGTACGTCGACGACGTCGGCGCCAACTTCGGCCGGGTGCGCATCATCAAGCTCGAACCGCAGGACCGTGAGACCGCGATCCGTTCGATCCACCGCGACGACAACAACCGGTTCAACCCCGACGACGAGGGGTGGGTCGTGCGCTCGTGGGTCGAACTCACCGACAACCCCGACAGCTACATGCTGCTGATGGACAACGACGCCGACGGCCTGCCCGACCCGGCCACCGAGATGCGGGTGCCGCTGCACCGTGGCGCACGGTTCGTGGTCGACACCCAGCGGCTCTGGCACGTCGTGGTCCACAACGGCGATGCTCCTCGCTACGCGCTGATCACCAGTTTCGAGTCGAGCCCGGCGCTCGACGACTGGATCCGGCGCGAGCAGAAACAGCCCGCCGCCGTCTGAACCTCAGGCCGTGAACGAGTTCTCGGCCTCGAGCACGTCCTCACCGGTCAGGCGCTCGTCGCCCGATGCGTCGGCACCACCTCGGGCGTCGCCCGGGTCGAGCTCGCCCAGTGCCACGAGGATCGTGTCGGTGAACGCCGGGAGGTCGTCGGGGTTGCGAGACGTGATCATCTTGCCGTCGACCACCACCTCGCGGTCGACCACGTCGGCGCCTGCGTTGCGCAGGTCGGTGCGGATCGACGGCCACGCCGTCATGGTCCTGCCGTCGACGAGGCCGGCCTCGATCAGCAGGCTCGGCGCGTGGCAGATCGCGGCGATGATCTTGTCCTGGTCGGCGATCGCCTTGACGAAGCCGACGATGCGGCCGTCGGTGCGCAGATGGTCGGGTGAGAACCCGCCAGGGATGACGAGCGCGTCGTAGTCGCCGGCCGAGACGTCGTCGATCGTCTTGTCGATCGACACGGTGGTGCCGTGTTTGCCGGTGACGTCGTCGGCGTCGACCCCGATCACGTCGACGGCGAGGTCGTGCTCCAACAGCGTCGTGCGGGGCGTGTCGAACTCGGAATCCTCGAAGTCGTTGCCGAGCACGAATGCGATGCGGGCCATGGTGTCCTCCTGCTGTTCGGATGGTGCCGAGGGGGTTCCCGCTGCCTGGGTCCCGCCAAACCACCGCCATCGGCTCACCGACAACACCGTGACACCCTCGTGTCACCGTGACCGCATGACCAACACCTACCGCCGACTGATGGCGGTCGCGACAGGTCAGCTGGGTCTGCTGTCACGGCGGCAGGCGAACGGCGTCGGGATGACCAACGCACAGCTCCGGAACCGGGTCTCGAGCGGTTCCCTCCTCCAGGTCGGCACGGACACGTTCCGACTCCCCGGCGCGCCGACCGGTGTGCACGCCGAACTTCTCGCACTGATGCTCGACATCGGTGGCGAGGTGTGGGCGAGCGGTCCGACGGCGGCCGCCCTCCACGGGTTCGACGGCTACCGGTTGCACGCGCCGTTCGACGTCACGATCGCGCGTGGGCGCGACGTGAAGCGGGTGGGCCACCGCATCCACACCTCGGCATCGCTCGATCTCGTCGACCGAGCCGTCGTGAACGAGATCGCCGTGCTCGGTGGCGCCCGCACACTCATCGACCTCGCCCGGACCGAGAGTCGGGAGCGCCTCACCGAGGCATTCGACTCCGGGCTGCGCGACGGCAAGTTCAACGAAGCGCTCGTGCACCGTCGCATCGTCGCCCTGCGCTCCCAGGGCCGATTCGGGATCCCGCGTCTGCTCGAGGCGATCGAAGGTGCCGAGGTCATCCGGGGTGGCCACAGCTGGCTGGAGCGCGAGTTCCTGCGCCTGGTCGCCTCGGCCGGCTTGCCGGCCCCGCAGACCCAGCAGGTGTTGAGCCGCGCCGGCGACAGGCTGGTTCGAGTCGACTTCCACTTCGTCGGCACACCGGTCGTCGTCGAGGTGCTCGGATACCGGTGGCATCGCACCAAGGAGCAACTCCGTCGCGACACCGATCGCACGAACGCTCTCCTCGCCGACGGATTCCGGCCGTACCAGTTCTCCTACGAGCACGTTGTGACGTCTCCGTCCGAGGTCGTGATCACGTTGCGGGCAGCGCTCGCCCGTGACCGCTGACCGCCCACCCCGGTTTCTGCGTCAGCGACTACCGCAGATTCGTGCGTTGTCGCTGACGCAGAACGGACCGGGGGCTTCTCTGTCAGCGACAACGCTGGATTCGTGCGTTGTTGCTGACGCAAACGGTGGGTGTGTGGTGGGGACGGGGCCAGGGGTCAGGGGGTGCGGTGGGTGACGGCGAGGTCGGCGACGTCGCGCATGATCTTGGCCAGCTCGAAGTCCTTGGGGGTGTACACGGCGGCGATCCCCATCTCGGCGAGACGGGGGCGGTCGTCTTCGGGGATGATCCCGCCGACGATGACCGGGGCGTCGACGCCCATCTGCTGCAGGTGGCCGAGCACGTCGGGAACGAGATCGAGGTGCGAGCCGGACAGGATCGACAACCCGATCACGTCGGGGTCCTCGTCGCGAGCTGACGCCGCGATCTGCTCGGGCGTCGAGCGGATGCCGGAATAGACGACCTCCATGCCGGAGTCCCGGGCGGCGACGGCGATCTGCTCGGCGCCGTTCGAGTGGCCGTCGAGGCCGGGCTTGGCGACGAGGAACTTGGGTGGGCCGCCGGCCATCGCCTTCACGAACTCGACGACCTCGCCGAGGCCCTGCGCCGAGCCGGTGGCGCCGCTGACGCCGGTCGGTGCCCGGTACTCGCCGAACACCGAGCGCATCACGTCGCCCCACTCTCCGGTGGTTCCCCCCGCCTTGGCGAGCGCGATCGACGGTGGCATCACGTTGTCGCCCGACTCCGCCGCTCGGCGCAGCTCGTCGAGCGCGGCGTCGACGGCGGCCTCGTCACGCGTCGCTCGCCATTCGGCGATGTCGGCGACGAGACGTCGCTCGATCGCCGGGTCGACCTTGAGGATCGCCTCGTCGCCACCGAGCGGCGACTCGGCGGTCTCGACGAAGTCGTTGACGCCGACGACGATCTGCTCACCCGCCTCGATGCGCCGGGTGCGTGCCGCCATCGACGTCACCAACCGGGACTTCAACGTCTCGACCGCCTCGAAGGCACCGCCGAGCGCCAGCACGTCGTCGAGTTCGGCCTGAGCGGCAGTGCGCAGCTCGTCGGTGCGGCCCTCGATCACCGTCGAACCGTCGAAGATGTCGCCGTACTCCAACAGGTCGGTCTCGAACGCCAACACCTGCTGCATCCGCAGCGACCACTGCTGATCCCAGGGCCGCGGCAGACCGAGTGCTTCGTTCCACGCCGGGAGCTGTACCGACCGGGCCCGCGCCCGCTTCGACAGCGTCACGGCGAGCATCTCGAGCACGATGCGCTGCACGTTGTTCTCCGGTTGCGCCTCGGTCAACCCGAGCGAGTTGACCTGGACGCCGTAGCGGAACCGCAACGCCTTGGCATCGGTGACGCCGTAGCGCTCCCGACCGATCTGCTCCCACATGTCGGTCATCGCCCGCAGCTTGCAGACCTCCTCGACGAAGCGGATACCGGCGTTGACGAAGAACGAGATCGACCCGAACACCTGGCTGAACTGCTGCGGCGACACCTGCCCCGAATCGCGCACCGCGTCGAGGACGCCGATCGCCGTGGCCATCGAGTAGGCGATCTCCTGCTCGGGCGTCGCCCCCGCCTCCTGCAGGTGGTACGAGCACACGTTCATCGGGTTCCACAGCGGCGCGTGCTCGGCGCACCACGCGACCATGTCGACGATCAGCCGGCGTGACGGGCCCGGCGGGAAGATGTAGGTGCCGCGCGACAGGTACTCCTTGACGATGTCGTTCTGGGTCGTGCCGCGCAGCTCGGTGGATGCGGTGCTCTGTTCCTCGGCGTTCGCGACGTAGAGCGCGAGCAGCCAGGCCGCGGTCGCGTTGATCGTCATCGACGTGTTCATCTGCCCCGGTGGGATCCCGTCGAGCAACGTCCGCATGTGGCCGAGGTGGGCGACCGGCACGCCGACCTTGCCGACCTCGCCCTTCGACATCGGCGAGTCGGGGTCGTAGCCGGTCTGGGTCGGCAGGTCGAAGGCGACCGACAGGCCGGTCTGGCCCTTGGCGAGGTTGGTGCGGTACAGCTCGTTGGACGCCTCGGCGCTCGAGTGGCCCGAGTAGGTCCGCATCATCCACGGGCGGTCTTTCGTGCGCGTCATGGACGAAGTGTGGTGCCTGGAGGAAGAAGTACTCAAGTCCGTTCGACCCCGGACCGAAGAAAGAAGCGTCCTTCGGGACAGTGAACGGAACGGATCGGCTCCTCCCCCTTGGCCGGTTCCTTCCACGAGGTTTCCCTGGCGGGAACCCCGCCGGCCGAATGGCGGATTCGGCCGGCGATGCTCTCGGAGCGGGTGGTGGCGGACCACCCGCTCCGACGCATTTTTCGCCGCTACGAGCGGGGTGCGACGGCGGCGGCGAGGCGGGCCAGGTACTCGGGCCGGTCGACGGCCACTGCTCCGAGCGAGGCGAGGTGGTCGGTCACCCACTGGACGTCCAGCAGTTCCGCCCCGGTTGTGTTCAACCACTCGACGAGCGCCACCAGCGCCGTCTTGGAGGCATCGGTCGCGGTGTGGAACATCGCCTCGCCGGCGAAGAACCGCTCGATGCGCAACCCGTAGAGTCCGCCGACCAGGTCGTCGTCACGGAACACCTCGACCGAGTGAGCCCATCCCAGTTCGAAGAGTTCGGTGTAGGCGTCGACGATCGCCCGTGTGATCCAGCGGCCCGGTCGCATCGGGTCGCCGCACGCCCGGACCACATCGTCGAACCGCGTGTCCATCCGCACCTCGAAGTGCCGCATGCTGCGCCGCAGCGAACGGCTGACGTGCAGACCGTCGAGCGGAATGATCCCCCGGGGGTCGGGAGAGAACCAGGCCATCTTCGAACGGCGTCGGTACGGATCGACCGGCATCGGGAACAGCCCGGCCCGATAGGCGGCGAGCAGCGTGCCCGGAGCGAGGTCGGCGCCGACGGCGACCAGATCCTCGCCGGGCTCGATGTCGAGCGGGTCGGGCATCTGCCAGCGCGACGGCGGAGGCTCGACGGGCGGTGTACGCGGCCGACGACTCACCGCTCCATTGTGAACGACGGCGACGCAGCGCGTGGCAGCGGCGTCACCGGGCCGTTCAGTAGGAACGGAACCCGCGCTTGGTCTTGCGGCCGAGGTGGCCGGCGGCGACCATGCGTCGCAGCGCCGGTGCCGCGGCGTAGTTCGGATCGCGGAACTCGGCGTAGAGGGCGTCGAGGATCGCCAGCGAGGTGTCGAGGCCCACGAGGTCGAGCAGCGCGAACGGGCCCATCGGGAAGTTGCAGCCACCCATCATCGCGGTGTCGATGTCGTCCATCGACGCGGTGCCGTTCTCCCACATGCGGATCGCGTTGTTCAGGTACGGGAACAAGAGCGCGTTGACGATGAACCCGGCGCGGTCCTCGACCTGTACGGCGTCCTTGCCGCAGGCGCCAGCGAACGCGACGGCGGCCGCGATCGTCTCCTCCGAGGCCGACAGCGGCCTGATCACCTCGACGAGGCTCATCATCGGCGCCGGGTTGAAGAAGTGGATACCGCAGACCTTGTCGGGACGCTCGGTCACCATCGCCAGCTCGACGATCGGCAGCGTGGAGGTGTTGGTCGCGAGGATGGCGTCGTTGTTCACGATCCGGTCGAGGTGCTCGAACAGGTCGCGCTTGGCGTCCATGTCCTCGACGATGCTCTCGATCACGAGGTCGCAGTCGGCGAGATCGTGGAGGTCGTCGGTGACCGAGATGCGACCGAGGATCGCTTCGCGTTCGTCCTCGCTCAGACGTTCACGCGCCACCTGCTTGGTCAGACCGGCGTCGATGCTGTGCAGAACGGCATCGGCACCCGCCCGGGTGCGCGAACGAACGATGGCGTCGAACCCGGCCCGGGCGGCGACTTCGGCCAGGCCGGCGCCCATGATTCCCGACCCGACGACTCCCACGGTGCTGATCTCTCCCATACGCGCAACATAGCTACCGGCCGGTAACCCGACCAAAGCTGGAGCCGCCGATCGAGGGCCGAGTCAGGATTCGACGATCCGGACCGATTCGATCTGGATCGGCTCGGACGGAACTCCTTGGCCGGGCGTTCCCGCTGCGGCCATCGCGTTGACGGTCGACTCGAAGCCGTCGACGACCTGACCGAACAACGCGTAGTCGGGCGGCAGCGCCTCACCGGCGGCGCCGATGACGATGAAGAACTGGCTGCCGGCGCTGTTCGGCTGTGGCGTTCTCGCCATCGCGATCGAGCCCAGCTGGTACCGGCCCGGCGCTGGCGGTTCGTCGACGATCGTGTAGCCCGGCCCGCCGGTGCCCGTGCCGGTCGGATCGCCGCACTGCACGACGAAGTCGGGGATGATGCGATGGCAGGGGGTGTCGTCGAAGTACAGGTTGCGGGCGAGGAACACGAAGTTGTTGGCGGCCGCCGGAGCCTGCTCGGGGTCGAGCTCGATCGTGAACTCGCCCTTGTTGGTGGTGACGACCGCCTCGTAGACGACGCCGTCGACCAGACAGTCCGGTGGGGGACCGTCGAACTGGCGGGTCTGGGTCTCGGCGCCCTCCGCCGGAGGGCAGTCGACGTCCGCGGCGGCCGGCGTGCCGGCCCCGGAGGCGGTGTCGGTCGTGGTCTCGGTGGTCGGTGTCGAGGCCTCGTCGTCGCTCCCGCACGCGGCCAGCACGAGGCCGGCAGCGACGATCGTCGACGCGATTCGTCGGCGTGAGCGCACCTCAGCCCTCCGTCGTGGTGTCGGGCGCCACCGTGACGACGGGTGTGGGCGTCGTCGGTTCGTCGTCGCCGACGAACGTGCTCGCGATCCAGGCGAGCAGGAACACACCGGCGACGGCGGCGACACCGATGGCGATGAGCCGCAACCGCTTGCGGCGTGCGGCGCGCTGCAGTTCCTGCTGCTGTCGAAGTGCCCGGTTCGCCTTCTGTCGTTCACGCTTCTCGGTTCCCACAGGAGCCGCAGGCTACCGCGCTCAAGTGCGCTCGGACGGGCGCCGATACAGCTGCCATCAGGGGTCCCGGCGGGGACCGTCGGACAGCGAGAGACACGGCGGCACAGTGACGACAGCGGCGAGGTGGACGGGACGGCTGTTCGTCGTGCTGTCCCTGCTGCTGTGGCTCGGATGGCTGGCCTGGAGGATCGCCTCGCCCGTCCTCGGGTTGCTCGGCGTCGTGGTCCTGCTCGCCGAACTCGCGGCGATCGTCGTTGCTGCGGTGCTGTCGACGGCGCTCTGGCGCGGTCCGACCCGGGTCGTGACGAACGCCGAGCGGACGGCCGCGCGCGACGCGGCGTTGCCCTCGACGATCGCTGTCGTGCTCGGCGTCGACACACCTGCAGGAGTGGTCGGTGCATCGTCGAACGGAAACGACGACGCCGGCGAGGTGGCCTGGGCGCGTCATGCGCTGCGATCGTTGCACTCGTCGCTGCGCCGCCGATCCGACCGGATGGGCCTCGGGGCACTGGCGTGGTCGCTCGTCGCCGTCGAGGGCATGCGACGCCTGGTGAGCGTCGGTCTCGTCATCGCCGTGCTGCTGTCGGGCTCGTTCCCGACGGCCGAGCCTCCGCCCGCTGCGCTCGTCGCGCTCGTGGCGTCGCAACTGCTGCTCACGCTCGGCCACTTCCTGGTTTCCGACGGCCTCGTGCGCCCGGGCTCCCGTCTGCGCTGGTCGATGGCCTCGATCGGCGCCGGCTTCGGCGACGGCGTCTCGCGTACCGGTCTGCCGATCCGCTGGACGGCGACGCTGGCGACGATGGTCTCGCTCAACCTCGCCGTGTCGCTGCGAGGCGTCAGCGATCGCTGGACCCACGGACTCGGCGCGATGACCCACGAGCAGCGGGTGACGAGCATGCTCGTCGCTGCGTGGATGGTCGGGTGGGGCCTCGCCGCGCTGCGGACGATGCCGCAACCGCAACTCGGCTACTACGGCGCCACCCGCCGTCTCGAGGAGACGTCGACGCGTCGGCTGGCTCTCGGTGCAACGTTCACGGTGGCGGCGGTCGGCATGGTGGCGGGCATGTTGCCCGGCGGCCTGCCCACGTGATCGCCCGGCGGCGGGAGGCGGCATCGAGGCGGGGTACCTCGAACGCGCCACGCCGCCCTTGTAGGTTGGTGCTCGTGCCCACCATGCGACTCTTCGCCTCGGCACGTGAGGCTGCGGGAACCGGCACCGACGTGTTCGACGGCGCCACCGTGCGCGACGTGCTCGACGCCGCCGAAGCGCGTTACGGGCCCCGCTTCGCCGAGGTCCTGCCGACCTGCCGTGTCTGGGTGAACGGCGACGACGCCCGCCCCGACACCCCCATCGGCCCAGCTGACGAGGTGGCCGTCCTGCCACCCGTGTCCGGAGGAAGTACGTGACCGTCACCGAGATGCCCGATCCGACCGAGATGACGTTGCTCGAGCTGCGCAGCCTGCGTCAGCGCCTGCAGCACGAGGACGACGCGGTGTCCTATGCCCGCCGTGTCGCCCAGGCCCGTCTCGATCTGCTGAAGTCCGAAGCGGCACGGCGCTCTGACGCCAACGATGCCGAACCGACCGCCGAGCTGCGTACGGTGTTGTCGCAGCACCTCACGGGCGGTCCTGCCCGTCCGCCGCGGCCGACCGAGGACCTGAGCGATCATCCGCTCGCAGTCGAGCTCGACGAGATCTGCTCGGCCGGCGGTCTGGGCCATCTCAAGGAACTCGACGACGCCGAACTGGCAGCGCTGACCGAGAAGATCGCAGCGTTCGAGTCCCGCGTGTCCTCCGACCGACGCGCCCGGTTCGATCGCCTCGACGCCCTCAGCGCCGAACTCGTGCGGCGCTACCGCGACGGTGAAGCCGACGTCGAGTCGATCTACACCGACGACTGAGTCGCAACGCCGCCGGCGTCGTTAGGGTTTGGTCCCGTCGTGCAACGCGCCGCCATCATCTCCCTCCACACCTCCCCCTTGCTGCAGCCGGGCGCCGGTGACAGCGGGGGCATGAACGTGTACGTGCGTGAGTTGGTGTCGGCCCTCGCCCAGGCGGGGGTCGAGTGCACCACGTTCACCCGTGCCGATCGCGCCGGTCTGCCCCGCGAGGTGATCGTCGAGCCCGGCCATCGCGTGGTCCACGTCGAAGCCGGGCCGCACCACCTGCCGAAGGAGGCGCTCGCCGAGGTGACCGGAGAGTTCCGTCGCGGGGTCCTCGACTGGTACGCCACCCGCCCGCTCCCCGAGGTGATTCACGGCAACTACTGGCTCAGCGGTGTCGTCGGACACGATCTGAAGCACGAACTCGACGTCCCGTTCGTCTCGACGTTCCACACGTTGGCGCGCGTCAAGGCCGCCGGCGGCGATCCCGAGTCGATCGAGCGCGACCGGGCCGAGGCGCGGATCGTCCGCTGCGCCGATGCGATCTGTGTGAGCTGCGTGGAGGAGGAGGAGCAGTTCCGGCTCCACTACGGCGACCCCGAGGCTCGCCTCGAGATCATCGCCCCCGGCGTCGAGCACGCGTTCTTCGCCCCCGGTGACCGCGACGGTGCTCGCCGGGCGCTCGGGTTCCCGACCGATCGGTCCCTGTTGTTGTTCGTGGGGCGGATCCAGCCGCTCAAGGGGCCCGACGTCGCCATCCGGGCGCTCCACGAACTCGGCGACCCGACCGCGGAGCTGGTGCTCGTCGGCGGGGCGAGTGGGCCCGACGGCGACGCCGAGACCCGGCGGGCGCACGGCCTCGTCGACGAGCTGGGCCTGCACGACCGTGTCCACTTCGTCGCTCCGCAACCGCATCACATCCTGTCGACCTACTACCGCGCTGCCGACGTGGTGCTCGCACCGAGCCGCAGCGAGAGCTTCGGCCTGGTCGCGCTCGAGGCGGCCGCCTGCGGCATCCCGGTCGTGGCGAGCGCCGTCGGCGGGCTGCTCAGCCTCGTCGACGACGGCCGCACCGGTCGCCTGATCGACGGTCGCAATCCGGTCGACTACGCACGGGCGGTCGCCGAGATCCTGGCCGACGACACCCGGCGTGCTGCCATGAGCGCGGCGTCGGTGGAGCGGGCTCGTCGCTACACGTGGAGCTTCGCCGCGGCTCGTCTCCGGCGTCTCTACGGCGATCTCACCGTCCGCGAGCTGGTGAGCTGCCGATGACCGATGCCCACGACCCGGCCGAGCTGGCGGTGATGGAGCGCCAGATCGACGAGTGGCTCGGCGCGCTGGCTGCGGCCGGCGACCGCATCGTGGCCGTCGACCGTGACACCGAGACGACGCGCTGGTACGTGCGCATGCGCGGCGACGACAAGGAGTTCACCACGGTGTGGCTGACGCTCGGACAGCGGATGCTGCGCTACGAGACCTACGTGATGCCGGCGCCGGAGGAGAACGAGGCCGAGCTCTACGAGCACCTGCTGCGCCGCAACGACCGCCTCGTCGGCGCCCACTTCTCGATCGGCATCGAGGACGCGGTCTTCCTGCGCGGCGAGATGCCGGTCGGCCAGGTCACCCACGACGAGCTCGACCGGATCCTCGGCACGCTCTACGCCGACGTCGAGCAGTGTTTCCGCGCGCTGCTGCGCATCGGATTCGCCAGCCGCTTCTCCGACGAGTAGCCGTCGAGCGTCTCGTCGTTCCGTTCCGGCACCTGAGCGCCCACTGCTGGTTGTCCGGGTGGGCGTGCTCGGGGGAGTCGGTCTCCTCACACCCACCCGGACACACGCATCGCTAACGTGACGCCGATGACCTCCGGCACCGAGCTCGCCCAGCTGACGATCGTCGGCGGCGGCAACATGGGTGCGGCGCTGCTCGGTGGCCTGCTCGATTCGGCGGTACTGGAGCCGGAGGCGGTGACGGTCGTCGAGGTGGCCGAGACGCGACGCTCCGAGCTCGCTGGTCAGTTCCCCGGTGTCGTGGTGACCGATCGGATCCCGCCGACCCGCTCGGCGCTGCTCGCCGTCAAGCCCGGTGACGTCGCCGGAGTCGCCCGGGCCGTCGCCGATGCCGGTGCGCAACGGATCCTGTCGATCGCCGCCGGTGTGCGGCTGGCCACGATCGAGGCGGCCGTCGGCGGCGCCGTGGCCGTCGTGCGGGCGATGCCGAACACCCCGGCGCTCGTACGACTCGGTGCCTCGGCGATCGCCGCCGGCGGTGCGGCGGGCGCCGACGACGTGGCCTGGGCGGAGTCGATCCTCTCCGCCGTCGGCACTGTCGAGCAGATGCCGGAAGCCGACCTCGACGTCTTCACCGGGGTCGCCGGGTCGGGTCCGGCGTACGTGTTCCTCGTCGCCGAGGCGCTCGTGGATGCCGCCGTGGCCGAGGGGATGGCGCAACCGGTCGCCGAGCGGGTGGTGCGCCAGCTCCTGCTGGGGTCGGCGACGCTGCTCGCCCGCGACGGTGACCCGGTTCGGCTTCGCGAGCGGGTGACCTCGCCGGGCGGCACGACCGCAGCTGGCCTCGCGGTGCTCGCCGAGCACGATGTCCGCGCCGCGTTCGCGGCGGCGGTCGCGGCAGCCACCGCCCGGAGCCGCGAGCTCGGCTGAGCGTGATCGTCACGGTCACGTGACGGCCATCGGGTTGCCCGTCGCCGATTGTCGACCGGCGCCGTCGAGAATTTCACCGCTGTTTTTCTGCTGTGCCTCTTTTCACACCGACCTCGTATCGCCTATGGTGGTCGACGTGGAGACGCGTCCACCGGAAACGGTGGGCAGCGCCGACAGGGCTGGTGCCATCGGGGGGTTGGCACCGGCCCTTGTCGCGTCAGGGGTCCGGTTCGGCACTCGCGGTGGCCCGCGCTCGGTAGGTTCGTCGCATGGGTCGCCGCTACGAGACGGTTTCGTTCCTGTCGGACTACGGCACCGCCGACGAGTTCGTCGGCGTCGTGCACTCCGTCATTCGTGAACTCGCGCCGCACGCCCGCGTGATCGACCTGACCCATGGCATCGAGCCGTTCGACGTGCGTGGCGGCTCGCTGGCCCTCGCCCGCAGCATCGGGTACGTCGCGTCCGGCGTGGTGCTCGCGGTCGTCGATCCCGGCGTCGCGACCAGCCGGCGGGCGATCGCCGTCGAGGTGGCCGAGGGCGAGGGCGTGCTGGTCGGACCCGACAACGGCCTGCTGGCGCCGGCGGTCGCGCTCGCCGGTGGCGCCGGCCGCACGGTCGAGATCACCAACCCCGATCATCAGCTGCCGGCCCCGGGGGCCACGTTCGCCGGGCGCGACATCTTCGCTCCGGCCGTCGCCCACCTGTGCAACGGTGGCGAGCTCACCGATCTCGGCGGCATCGTCGATCCCGACCTGCTGATGCCCGGCGTCGTGGCGTTGCCCCAGAGCGACGACACCAAGGTGATCGCCCAGGTGCTGTGGGTCGACCGGTACGGAAACGCCCAACTCAACGTCGGCCCCGACGACCTGCCCACCAGCTTCGGCGAGCGCGTCGAGGTTCGCTGTGCCAGCCCCACCGACCCCACGGGCGGCGCCGTGCGCAGTGCCGTGCGGGCGTCGTCGTTCGCCGAACTCGTCGGCGGTGCCGTCGGCCTCGTGCTCGACTCGTCGGGTCTGCTCGCGCTCGCCATGGACCAGCGCAAGGCCGCCGAGGAGCTCGGCCTGGTCGCCGGCGACCAGGTGACGCTGTCGCCGTCGGACGGCTCCGGCGCCGCCCAGCCCGTCAACCTGCAGCCGCCCACCCGCCGAACCGCGTAGCCTGCCATCCCACCCACCGTCCCGGCCCGTGACGACCGCTATCCTCGCCGCATGCGCCCCGCCACGACCCTGACCCTCGGTCTGCTGCTCCTGGTGATCCTGGTGGCCGCGACGATCTCGCTCGTGCGGCTCTAGCTCGCCCGTGCACGGGTCGTGCCGTGCGAGTACGCTGGCCGCTCCGGGTCACATGGGGCTCGCACCATCGGGGGGACACGTGAATCTCGCGCACATCATCGATGACCACGTTGCCGACTCCACGGCGCTGATCTGTCGCGGGCGCAGCACCACCTACGGCGAGCTGCGCGACCAGGTCGCCCGGTTCCGTGGCGGGCTCGCGTCGCTCGGTGTCGGTGAGGGCGACCGCGTGGCGCTCGTGCTCGGCAACTCGCCGCACTTCGTCGTCGGGTACCTCGCGACGGTCGGCCTCGGAGCCGTCGTCGTGCCCCTCAACCCGACGAGCCCCGGTCCCGAACTCGAGAGCGAACTCGCCGTGGTCGAGCCGAAGGTCGTCATCGTCGACAAGGTCAGTGCCATCAACTGGTCGCACGTCGATCCGACGCTGCTGCCGACCGTCGAGGCCGTCGTGCACACCGAGGGCATCGAGGGAGGTGCCGCCGGCAACGTGGGCTACGACGACCTGCTCGCCGCCGCCGAGCCGCACGACGTCGTCGAGGTCGACCCGGATCATCTCGCGGCGCTGATGTTCACCAGCGGCACCGCCGGCGCGCCACGCGCCGCCATGCTGACCCACGGGAACCTGTTGTCGAACATCGACCAGGGCCGCACCGCCGATGGTCACGTCAATGCCGACGACGTCATCTACGGCGTGCTGCCGCTGTTCCACATCTTCGGGCTCAACGTCGTGGTCGGTTTGGGCCTGTGTGTCGGCGCCACGCTCGTGCTGGTGCAGCGATTCGACCCGTCGACGGCGATCCAGTCGATCCAGGACCGCGGCGTCACCGTGATCCCCGGTGCGCCGGCGCTGTGGGCCACGTTCGCCCACTTCGACGATCTCGCTCCCGACACCTTCTCCAACGTCCGCCTCGCGCTGTCGGGGGCGTCGCGCCTGTCGGTGAGCGTCGCCGAGACGATGCGCGACCGGTTCGGCGTCGAGATCCGGGAGGGCTACGGCCTGACGGAGGCCTCGCCGATCGTGACCACCTCGACCGGTTCGCCGGTGCGGTTCGGTTCGGTCGGCCGGGCGCTGCACGGCCTCGAGATCCGCCTCGTCAATGCCGACGGTGACGCCCTGGTCGGCGACGTCGGCGAGATCTGGGTCAAGGGCCCCAACGTGTTCGCCGGGTACTACCGCGACCCCGAGGCCACCGCCGCGGTGCTGACCGACGACGGCTGGCTGCGCACCGGCGACATGGCCACGACCGACGACGACGGGTACCTCTACCTCGTCGATCGCTCCAAGGACCTGATCATCGTGTCGGGGTTCAACGTGTACCCGGCCGAGGTCGAAGAGATGCTCGTGATGCATCCGGCGGTGGTCGAGGCCGCCGTGGTCGGGGTACCGCACCCGCACACCGGCGAGGCGGTCAAGGCCTACGTCGTGACCGACGCCGACGCCGACGTCGACGAGGACGCGCTGGTCGAGCACTCGCTCGACCACCTGGCTCGCTACAAGTGCCCGACGAAGATCATCTTCGTCGACGCCCTTCCCCGCAATGCGTCCGGCAAGCTCGTGCGCCGCAGCCTCGACGACGCCCTGCGCGTCGGGGCCTCGGTGATCTGAGCGGTCGCCGGGACGTGACCCACGTCTCGTCCGTGGCCGGCGAGGCCAGCTTTGTGAAACTGTGCACGAGCGACCTAACGTGGATCTCCTCATGGCCGGCACGAGACGACGCATCCCGGAAGCGACCGTCGCTCGGTTGCCCGTGTACCTGCGGATCCTGTCGGAGCGCTTCGACGGCGGCGTCACCAGCATGTCGTCGGAGGAGCTGGCGGACTTCGCCGGGCTCAACGCCGCCAAGGTCCGCAAGGACCTGAGCTATCTGGGTAGCTACGGGACCCGCGGCGTCGGCTACGACGTCGAGTTCCTCGTGTACCAGATCCGCCGCGAGCTCGGCCTCACCCACGACTGGCCCGTCGTCATCGTCGGCGCCGGCAACCTCGGCCAGGCCCTCGCCGGCTACAACGGCTTCGGCGACCGTGGCTTCCCCGTCGGCGGGATCGTCGACATCGACCCGGCCAAGGTCGGCTCCGTCGTCGGTGGTGTCCGGGTCCGCCACCTCGACGAACTCGCCCAGGTGGTGCAGTCCCGCGGCATCTCGATCGGCGTCGTGGCGACGCCCGGGGCGGCGGCGCAGGCGGCCGCCGACGCGCTGGTCGCCGCCGGGATCACCAGCCTGCTCAACTTCGCCCCGACGGTCCTCAACGTCCCGGTCGGGATCAGCGTCCGCAAGGTCGACCTCGCCGTCGAGCTGCAGATCCTGAGCTACTACGAACAGCGACGGGCGACAGCGGCCGGCGGCGGCGCACTTCGGGCCGTTCCCGGAGAGCGGCGACGTGGGGCGACGGCGTAGGCTGGTATGAGCATGTCCATCCTGGTCGTCGGCGTCAATCACCGCAGCGGGCCGCTGCCGTTGCTCGAACGCGTCACGATCGCTCCGGAGCACCTCGGCAAGGCTGTCGCCGGGCTGGCCCAGCGCGACAACGTCCGTGAGGCGGTGGTGCTGTCCACCTGCAACCGCACCGAGGTGTACGTCGTCGCCGAGTTGTTCCACGGCGCGTACGGCGACGTGCGCGACCTGCTCTGCGAGCTCGGCGATCTCAGCGTCGACGAGCTCACGCCTCACCTGTACAGCCAGCACGACACCTCGGCGATCACCCACCTGTTCGAGGTCGCCGCCGGTCTCGACTCCGCCGTGCTCGGCGAGAGCGAGATCCTCGGTCAGGTCCGCTCCGCCTGGGAGACCGCCCAGCGCGAGGGGGCGGCGCGTTCGGCGCTCAACGCGCTGTTCCGGGCGGCGCTGTCGACGGGCAAGCGTGCCCGCAACGAGACCGGCATCGGTCGTGGCACCGCCTCGATCAGCCACGCCGCCGTCGAGATGATCACCGACATGATCGGCGAACTCTCCGGCAAGCGGGTGCTCGTCGTCGGAGCCGGCTCGATGGGCGAGGGCGTGGCGGTCGCACTGCACCGAGCCGGCGGCGCCGACATCCTGGTCGCGAACCGCACAGCCGAGCGCGGCACGTCGCTCGCCGAACGCGTCGACGGCGTCGCCGTCGGTCTCGACCGGCTGTCCGAAGCCGTCGCCGCCGCCGACGTGATCGTCGCCGGCACCGGTGCCGACCGCACGTTGCTGACCCGGTCGCTCGTCGAGCAGGCCCGGGGCACCTCCACCCGACCGTTGCACGTCGTCGACATCGGCGTGCCCCGCAACGTCGATCCCGCCGTGGCCGAACTGGCGGGCGTCGGCCTGTCGAACCTCGACGACCTGCGCGACTGGGCCGATCGGGGCCTCTCCCATCGAGCCGCCGAGGCCGAGCGGGTCCGCTCGATCGTCGCCCAGGAGGTCGAGAACCACCTGCTCGAATCGACCGCACGACAGGCGGCCCCACTCGTCGCATCGATGCACGAGGCCGCCGACCGCGTCCGGGTGCGCGAGCTCGAGCGTTTCGCCTCGCGCATCGGCGAACTCGACGACCGCCAACGCGACTCGATCGAAGCGCTGACGAAGGCCATCGTGGCCAAACTGCTGCACGAGCCGTCGGTGCGCCTGAAGTCGCAGGCCGGTACGCCGCAGGGCGAACGCAACGCCGCCGCGGTGCGCGACCTGTTCGACCTCGGCTGATGGCGGCGCTCCGCCTCGCCACGCGTGGCTCGCGTCAAGCGGTCGCGCAGGCCACCACCGTCGCCGAGCTGATCACCTCGACCACCGGCCGAGCGGTCGATCTGGTGCTCGTCGAGACCACCGGCGACGTCCGTCTGGACGTGCCGTTGCACACGATCGGCGGTCAGGGCGTGTTCGTCAAGGAGGTGCAGGCCGCCGTCCTCGACGGCCGCGCCGATCTCGCCGTCCACTCCGCCAAGGACCTGCCGTCGGCATCGACCGAGGGGCTCGCGATCGCTGCCTACTGTGCCCGACGGGACCCGGCGGACGCGCTCGTCGGACGTCGACTCGACGAACTCGCTGCCGGCGCCACCATCGCCACCGGATCGGTGCGGCGGCGGGCCCAGCTGTCGAGGGTGCGACCCGACCTGCATTTCGTCGAACTGCGCGGCAACATCGACACCCGGCTGTCGAAGATCCCCGACGGCGGGGCCATCGTCATGGCCGTCGCCGCACTGGACATCCTCGCGATGACCGAGCGCATCGCGGAGCGGCTCGACGTCGACACCTTCGTGCCGGCGGTCGGGCAGGGCTGTGTCGCCGTCGAGTGCCGTGACGACGACGACGACACGCGCGCTGCCGTCGCCCGCGTCGACGACGCGCCGACTCGTCATGCCGTCGAGGTCGAGCGGGCTTTTCTCGGACAGCTCGGCTCGGGGTGCTCGCTGCCCGTCGGTGGCCACGTCCGAGACGGGCGGCTGACGGTGTTCCTCGCCGATGATGCCGCCGGTCAGTCGATCATCGCCGGGGTCGACCTCGTCGGAGGCGACGAGGATCTCGCGATCGCCCGTCGGGCGGCCCGGGGAGCGCAGGAGGCGTTGAGATGAGCAGCTCACTGGCCGGTTGCCGGGTGCTCGTCACCCGCGAACGGCCCGGCGAGTTGGCGTCGATGCTCGCTGCCAGGGGAGCGACCGTGGTCCACGTGCCGCTGATCCGTGTCGTCGACGCCGACGACGGGGCGCTCGAACGCGAGCTGGCCCGACTCGATCGATTCGACTGGCTCGTGGTCACCTCGCCCGCCGGAGCGGAACGGACCGCCGCCGGCGTGGCCGGCGCCCCGACTGTCCGGGTCGCCGCCGTCGGGTCGGCGACGGCCGCGACGATGGAGCGTCTGTCGGGCCGAGCGGTCGACGTCGTGCCCCGGACCCAACACGCCTCGGCCCTGCTCGACGCCGTCGCTGCCGTGGTCGAGGCCCCGCAGCGCTTCCTGATCGCCCAGGCCGATCGCGCTGCCGACACGCTCTCGGCGGGCCTGCGCCGACAGGGTCACGACGTGACCACCGTCGTCGCCTACCACACACGGTTGCAGGTGCCGCCGCCCGGGGCGATCGAGCGCGTCGACGCCCTGCTGTTCGCCAGCGGTTCCGCCGCCGAGGCGTGGGCCGGCGCCGTCGGCGTCGACACACCCCCGATCGTGGTCTCGATCGGGCCCACCACGACGTCGGTCGCACGGCGATTCGGACTCAAGGTGACCGCCACTGCGGCCGATCACTCACTTGACGGACTCGTGACCGAACTCGAACAGATCTGGCACGAACACAGGATCGACGCCCCGCCCGTTTCCCCGGCGGGCACCCACGTGCGAGAATCAGACAGGATCCAACGATCGAAGTGAGGAAGATGGTGGGCGAACGCAGCAGACGACGGCTGGTCGTTGCCGCGTCCGGAGTGCTCGCTGCCGGTCTGGTCCTGAGCACGAGCGCGGTCGGGGTGTCGGCTCGTCCGCTCGTCGAGCAGATCGCCACGAACGATCCCGGTGTGGCTGCGCTGGCCGACGCGGTCGGTGGCGGAGCGGGAGCGGACCCCACGATTTCCGGCGACGGTCGCTTCGTCGCCTACGAGGGTGCTCCGGCGGTGCCCGACGACCCGAGGACCTCGACGGTGTTCCTCACCGACCGCGAGACCGGCGTGACCACCGAGGCGACGACCGTCCCCGAGGGCCAGCGTTCCGGGAACTCGGTACATCCGGTGCTCTCCGGCGACGGCTGCAGCCTCGTCGTCGTCACCGAGATGGCGCTCGACGTGTTCCGCGACGACGACACCGCCGACCGGTGGGACGTCTACCGGCTCCGGCTCCCCCACTGCGGCGGCACCGTCGGCGGTTGGGAGCTCGTCTCCACGATGTCGGACGGCTCCGGCCTCGCACGCGACGACGTGAGCACCGTCGACCCGCCGGCGGTCTCGCGGGCGGGCACACTGATCGCCTACACGCATCCCGCCACGCAGCTGATCGACGCCCCCGACGTCACGACGGTCACGCTGGTCGATCTCGAGCGGACCTTCAACGACCCGGCGCGGTTCACGCCGGTGGCCGGCATGCCGGTCTCGACACCGAACACCGAGTTCGTCCACACCGGGCTCGACCAGCCGGCGATCTCGGGCGACGGTCGATTCGTCGCCTACCGCTCCGATGCCGCATCGTCCGATGCCGTCGCCGGGTGGGGAACCGGTCGCGAACCGGGCGGCCCGGCAACGAAGCAGATCTACGTGTGGGACCGCGCCGAACTCGATCCGTTCCAGGCCGTGCGCCTCGTGTCGGTCCGGGCCGACGGCGCGGCGACCGAGGTGGGTGCGTCCGATCCGGTGCTGTCACGCGACGGGCGTGTCGTCGCGTTCGTGAGCGCTGACGTCGGGCTGGTCCCGGCGGTGTACCCGCCGTGTGCGCCGGAGTGTCCGACCCAGGTCTTCCGGGTCGACCGCGATCCCGATCTCAACGGGATCTTCGACGAGGTCGGTCGTACGGAGACGACGATGGTGAGCAGCGAGGCGGGCTCCGATCCGGCGGTGGCCGGCACGGCCCCCTCGTCGCAGCCGACGCTCAGCGGCGAGGGCCAGCTGGTCGCCTTCGTGACCAAGGCGGGCAACCTGCAGATGGTCGAGGCATCCAGCGGTGGCGACGCTGCCGACGGTGACCTGCTCGTCGCCGATGCGGTGCGGGGCAGCCTGCGACGCGTGGCGACGTCGCCGGGTGGGGTGAGCCCGACGGTTGCTGCTCATGCGCGACCACAGTTGAGCGACACCGGTCGAATGATCGTCTTCGACACGCTCGCCGCCCCGCAGCTCGTCGCCGACGCCCGACCCGGTCGCCAGGTGGTGACCGTGTCGACGCCGCCCACGCTGTCGCTGGCCGAGGCCGACCTCGGCTCGACGCTCGTCGGGTTCACGAGTGACGAATGGTTCGTCGCCGTCATCAACAACGGTCCCACCACGTTCACCCCCTCGGTCGTCGACGTGTCCGATCGGCGCTTCACGATCAACGAGGAGACGAGTACCTGCGCCCTCGGTGTCGCCGTGCCTCCGGGTGCCGACTGCACCGTCCGCCTCACGTTCACGCCCGATGCACCCGGACCGGTGTCGGCGACGCTGACCGTCGCCGAGGAGGGTTTCGGCGCCGTCAGCGTGAGCTCGGTCGTCCGGGGCGCCGGCGGCGAACCCACGCTGCGTACCGATCCGGCCGGTGCCGACCTCGGCACCGCGGTCGTCGGCGCGGCTGCCCCCGAGTTCCTGTTCGACGTCGAGAACATCTCGCTCGTCCCGACCGAGGTGTCGAACATCGCGTTGCTCGGGGCCCACCCCGACGACTTCGGGATCACCAGCGACAGCTGCACCGGCAAGGTGCTCAACCCCCGCGCCACCTGCAGTATCGGTGTGACCTTCACGCCGAACCAGCCCGGTCACCGGACCGGGCTCGTGTCGGTGTCGACGCCGACGGGGCAGTACACGACGATGGTGGTTGCCGGTGAGGGACGCTACGAACCGGTCTTCCAGGTCGGCGCGGCGGAGGTCGAAGCCGGTGACGCGGTCGTCGTGGGCGGCAACGGGTTCCCGCCGGAGACGGCGGTGTCGATCGTGTTCGGCGACGACGCCCGAGACCCGTTCGTGACGACCACCAACGCCGACGGTGCCTTCATCGTGGGTGTCCCCGTCGACGTTGCCGCCGCCGGCGGTCAACGCACGCTGGTGGCCCTTGCCGCCGACGGCACGACGGCGTCGGCGACCGTCGAGGTGGTCGGGGCTCCCGTCGCCCCGGCCGGTCTGCCCGGCCACGGCGTCGGGTTCTGACGCTCAGGCGCCGACGGGGATCGTCGCGCCGCCGACGTTGACCGCGTTCGTGCACGTCGATCGGGTGGCGTTGCCGATCTCGTCGCACTTCACCGAGAAGGCGACGATGTCGCCCGGCAGCAGGCGGATCGGGGTGATGCTCGGCTCGAACACCGATCCGCGGACGTTCTCCAGCGACCAGATGAACAGCTGCTCGCCGTTGACCAGCAGCGTGGCGACGCCGCGATCGTTGAACGGGTTCTCGATGCGGACGTCGGTCATGTCGAAGTACTCGCCGGTGGGCATCGTCGTCGACTGGTCGGCGGTCTGGGTGAGAGCCGGTTCGACGGCCAGGCGGAAGAAGGCCGGTGTGGCGTCGACGACATCATCGCCGTCGTCGGCCGGCGCCACCGTCGTGGTGGGCCCGACGTTTGCACCGTTCGTCGGTTCGTCCGACACGGTCTGTTCGGCCACCTCGTCGGCGACGGTGTCCTCGATCGTCGGCCGCACCAGGCCGAACCATGCCAGCGCCAGGCCGCCGAGGATCGCCGCGACGGCGGCGGCACGTGCGAGTACGCCGGCCGGGATCGTCGGGGACTGCACCAGCGCCATGGACTGGTTGACGGGGGCGAAACCCTGACGGCTCGCTTCGACATCGAAGTCGAGCGTGCGAGACGACCGCCGGAACACCCCACGCTGTGCCCGTGTCTTCAGCCGCACGAGGCTGGCCGCATCCGGCGCCACGCCGACCGCCGGTGGGTCGAAGTCGCCGTCGACGCGATCGGTCGGGTCGATCAGGTGCAGGCGGCAACTGGCGACGGTGTTGCCGTGGTTCTCGACCATGAACTCGTACGTCGCCCGATGGCGGGCGCGCTGAATGGGCTGCAGCGGGACGATCCGGCAGTCGTCGAACGGCGAGATCGTGATCGTGGTCTCGGCGACCATCGTGTCGTCGGCGTCGGTGATCGGGATGACCCGGATCGCGATCGCCGTCGGCCCGGCGGTCGTGGTCGGCAGCCGGGGTGGGCTGATCTCGACCTCGACGACCTCCTGGGATCCTCCGAACAGGGTGAGGTTCCCGCGCGAGACGTTGGTCCAGCTGGCGGCGAGGCCGGCAGGCACGATGGTGTACGACTCGGTCGTGTCGCTGAGGTTGTGGATCGTCAACGGCAGCGTCAGCGACGACCCGGGAGCCACCTCGATCTCGTCATGAGCGAACCACGCCTGTACCGACACGCCGAGCACGCTACCGGTTCGGCTGCGGGCGATCTGGGCACGTCAGCGAGCCACCGTTAGGCTCGGCGACGTGCCGTCCGACCTGCTGCCGACCCCGTCGTCACGCCCGCGACGCCTGCGCCGATCGGCGGCGCTGCGCGACCTGGTCGCCCAGCACCACCTGCGCGTCGACGACCTGGTGGCCCCGCTGTTCGTGCGCGAGGGGATCGACGAACCCCGCCCGATCGAGTCGCTGCCCGGTGTCGTCCAGCACACCCGGGACTCGTTGCGCGCGGAAGTGGAGGCGCTCGCCGAGCTCGGCGTGCGCGGCGTCATCCTGTTCGGTGTGCCGGCGACCAAGGACGCTGTCGGGAGCGGGGCGTTCGACTCCGACGGCATCGTGCAGCTGGCCCTCGGCGACCTGCGGGCCGACCTCGGTGACGACGTGGTCGTGATGGCCGACCTGTGCGTCGACGAGTACACCGACCACGGTCACTGCGGAATCGTCGACGCCGCCGGCGGCGTCGACAACGACGCCACGCTCGAGATCTACGCCCGCACGGCGGTCGCCCAGGCCGGCGCCGGCGCCCAGGTGGTGGCGCCGAGCGGCATGATGGACGGCCAGGTCGCCGTGATCCGAGCATCCCTCGACGCCGCCGGCTTCACCGACGTCGCGATCATGGCCTACTCGGCGAAGTACGCCAGCGGCCTGTACGGCCCGTTCCGTGATGCCGTCGACGTCGAGATCGCCGGCGGTGGCGACCGCAAGGGATACCAGCAGGACTACCGGAACCTCGCCGAGGCGCAGCGTGAGATCGACCTCGACATCGCCGAGGGCGCCGACATCGTGATGGTGAAGCCGGCGCTGTCGTACCTCGACGTCATCGCCGACGCCTCCGACCGCATCGACGTGCCGCTCGCGGCGTACCACGTGAGCGGTGAGTACTCGATGATCCACGCCGCCGCCGAGCGGGGTTGGATCGACGGTGACGCCGTTGCCCTCGAACAGCTCACGGCGATCAAGCGGGCGGGCGCCGACATCGTGTTGACCTACTTCGCCCGCTGGTTTGCCGAGTCGGTGGGGTCGGGGAGGATCGCGCCGTGAACATCGCGCCGTGCGATCCCGTCGCCTGCGTCGACGCCGGCTGCGTCCCGACGCTGTGCACCGGCGCCGGGGTCCGCTCGAACCACGAACTCTTCGACCGATCGCGCCGGGCCATCCCCGGGGGGGTCAACTCTTCGATCCGGGCCTTCAAGGCGGTCGGTGGTGAGCCCTACGTCGTCGCCCGCGCCGAGGGAGCCACGGTGACCGACGTCGAGGGCACCACCTACCTCGACCTCGTGCAGAGCTACGGTGCCGTGATCCTCGGCCATGCCCACCCGGCGATCACCGCTGCCGTGAGCGCCGCCGCCGGCGACGGCACGTCGTACGGGGCCCCGACCCCGCGAGAGATGAAGCTCGCCGAGGCGATCGCCGAGCGGGTGCCGAGCTGCGAGCGGGTGCGCTTGATGAACTCCGGCACCGAGGCCACGAGTACGGCGATCCGCCTCGCCCGCGGCGTCACCGGCCGTGATCGCATCGTCACCTTCGCCGGGAACTTCCACGGCGCCACCGACGCCCTGCTCGTCGCCGGCGGCAGCGGCGTCGCCACGCTCGGCCTGCCGGGCACCGCCGGAGTTCCCGACGCCGCGGTGTCGTCGACGATCGTCGCCCCGTACAACGTCGTACCCGAACTCGACGACCGGGTCGCCGCGGTCATCGTCGAGCCGATCGCCGCGAACATGGGTGTCGTCGCGCCGCAGCCCGAGTTCCTCGCCGGTTTGCGCGCCGAGTGCGACCGGGTCGGTGCGCTGCTGATCTTCGACGAGGTGATCACCGGATTCCGCATCGGTCACGGCGGCGCCCAGGCCCGGTACGACGTGCGACCCGACCTCACCTGCTTCGGCAAGGTGATCGGCGGGGGTCTGCCGATCGGTGCCGTCGGCGGCCGCGCCGAGGTGATGGAGCAGCTGTCCCCGCTCGGTCCGGTCTTCCACGCCGGCACGCTGTCGGGCAACCCGATCGCCACGGCGGCGGGGCTCACCGCTCTCGACCTGCTCACCGACGACGTCTACATCGAACTGATGGCGCGGGCGCGCCATCTGGCCGCGGGGCTGCGCGACGCGTGCTCTGCGGCGGGGTTCACGGCGTCGTTCCCGGTCGTCGGCACCCTCGTCGGCATCGTCTGCGGCGAGGCCGCCGGGACCGTGCGCGACTTCGACGATGCCAAGCGCACCGACGAAGCGGCGTACGCCGCGTTCTTCCAGGCGATGCTCACCGAGGGGGTGGCGATGGCGCCCGGCGCGTACGAGGCGTTGTTCGTCGGCGTCGCGCACACCGATGCCGTGGTCGACGCGATCGTCGACGCCGCGTACCGGGCGGCGTCGGCCGCGTCCGGCGACGCGTCGGGTGTCGCTACGTTGGCACCGTGAGACAACTGTTCAGCTGGCGTTTCGTCGCCGCGATCGGTGCGGTGGCGGCGTTGGGTCTGCTCGCCCGGGCCGTACTCGCCGACGACGATCCGATCGACGCCGTGATCGACCCCGACCCGATCGAGCGGTCGATCGACGTGCTCGAGCCCATCGTGTCGGTGGAGCAGACGATCGACTTCGACGTCGACGGCGTCACGACGGGGTATCTCGACCTCGGCCTGCCCGACGAGCGCACCATGCGGATCGCTCCGGGCACCTTCGGCGAGATCGAGTGCGACGAACTCGGCGAGGCGAACCGATGCGCGGTGTTCGCCGACACCCTCGGTGAGGCCGTGATCTGGTTCTCGATCCTGCCGGTGGCCCCCCGCAACACCGTCGAACTCGGACCGATCGTCGATCTCGTCGACGGCGACGCCGTGTTCGAGAACCGGTGGCGGATCCCCTACGCACCCGTGATCGAACGCGAGTGCGACGGCGAGGACATTCCCACCTTCGCCGACTTCCTCGAGCGGTTCGGGCCGCGGAGCATCACCGTCGTCGACCTCGAGACCCGCCAGGTCGTCTCCGCCCGCTGCGCTCCGATCGAACCGGCCGCTACCGGGTGAGGGCGTGAGCGGCCGCGAGACCGGAGTTGTGGGCGGCTTCGACCCGGGGACCGTCGAACGCGTCACCGGCGAGGACGATCCCCCCGTCGGCCGACACCCAGCACGGCGCTGGCCACACCGTGCGTGGTGTCGCGAACCGCCACTTCTTCACCTGCGCCTCGATCACGCCGGCCGGACCGATCCAGCGTCGGGCCAGCTCCAGCAGCTGGGCCCGCAGCGCCTCGACATCGTCGTCCCAGTGGGTCTCGCTCCAGGCCGCTGATGCGTGCAGGGTGACCGCAGGCGTCGCACTCACGCCCTTGGCGACGTTGTCGACGACGAAGCTCACGTCGTCGTCGGGTCCCTGCACCCCGCCCGGGGGCTCGATGGACGCCGGCCGGTCGAGTGTGGCGAGCAACGCGATCGTGCGGTCGTAGTCGGTTCGCATCAACTGCTCGTCGAGCGCGACGCCGGCGTCGACGAGCAGCGCGAACGCCTGCGGCAGCGGTGTGGTGATCACGACGTGGTCGGCGTCGCGCACGGTGCCGTCGTCGATCACCACCTGCCACGGATGGCGATCGCCGGGGCGCACGGCGAACGCCATGGTGGGGCACGACACCTCGACACCGACGGCAAGGTCCTTGGCCAGCGAGTTCATTCCCGCCGCGGCGACGTAGCGGGGGTGACCGTCGGCGGAGCGGAAGCCGTTGGTCCAGACCGTCACGAGGCCGCGGTCGAGCCAGTCGTCGACCGTGCGCTGGAACGCCGGAGTCCGAACCGTGAAGAACTGGGCTCCGTGGTCGAGCGTGGCGTCGCCGATGCGTCGCGTGGCGAGTCGCCCACCCGGAGATCGGCCCTTGTCGACGACGAGCACGTCGATGCCCTGGGCGAGCAGCTGGCGAGCTGCCACCAGCCCACTGATCCCCGCACCGACGACGACGACACGCATCAGCCGGTCGCCAGCGCGTCGTCGAGGCGGTCCTCTTCTGCTCGTCGTTCGCGGTGCGAACGTTCGGCTCGGTGCAGGAACTCGAGCAGCACGCGGTTGAACGTCGACGCGTGCTCGACCATGAAGCCGTGGGCGGCGCCGCTGATGACGACCAGCTCCGCGGTCGGGATCGTCGCAGCGAGATCCTCGCTGTCGCCGCGCGGCGTCAGGATGTCCTGGTTGCCGACCAGGACGAGTGTCGGCACGGCGATCTCCGGGAGGCGATCGACGAGATCCTGATGGAGTTCCCCGGCGGCCAGGATGGCGTTGCACTGCGCGGCGAACGCGTGCGCCGGACGGTTGAGCGCCAGCGGTCCGAGCCAGCCGATGGCGGGCAACAGCCGGCGGAACGACCGGGGCCCGATGACCCATCGGGCCGCCTCGTGACCCATCGAACCGATGCCGCGTTCGAGCGCAGCGTCACGCCAACTCGCCAACAGTTCCTCGCGCCACGGGTGGTTGCGGCCCGCGGTACAGGCGAGGGTCAGCGATCGGGTGCGCTCGGGGTACTTGACGGCGACGATCTGGCTGATCGCTCCGCCCATCGAGGCCCCCACGACATGGGCGGTCTCGACGCCGGCGTGGTCGAGCACGGTGACGGCGTCGTCGGCCATCTGCTCGAGCGTGTAGGTGCCGTGGGGTTTGTCGCTGCGTCCGGCGCCGCGGTTGTCGAGCGCCACGGCACGAAAGCTGGTCGCCGTGGCGAGGCGCTGGAGATTCCAGCCGTTCTTGTCGGCGCCGAGGCCCTGGATGAACAGGATCGGCGGGGCGCCCGGCCGGCCGGTCACCTGGTAGTGGATGCGTGTGCCGTCGTCGGTGCGGACGTAGGTCATCAGCCGCCCCCGATCCCGGAGATCGGCAACCAGTCGAGTGGGGTCCCGGTGTGGAGTTCGCCGAGCTCGTCGATCAACGTGGCGATGTCGAGACGGACCCGGTCGGCGAGTTCGAGCTCGGTCAAGGGCCCCCGTCGCTTGCGCGGTGAGCGTGACGCCGTACCGATCTCCACGCGGGCGGCGCGCATGAGCGGGCTGCTCGTCGTGGCGGCCGGGTGGACCGACACCCCGGCGGCGACGGCGGCACCGACGATCGCATGGTCGACGCGTCCGACGTCGAATTCGCTGTGCTCGGCGCCGAGCACGACGAGCTGATCGGCGGCGAGCGCTCCGCGCACCTCGTCGGGGTGCTCGAGCAGTCCGCCGATCCGACGGGCGAACGCACCGACCGGCGCCGTGTCGGGCCGACCGACGAAGCGCACCGGCCGGTCGACCGCCTCGCTGATCGCGAACGCGGCGAAGATCGGGGTGAGCGCGAAGCGGCGTGCGTTGACCACGACGAGCGCACCCTTGCGGCGGGGCAGGCGCTGGTCGCCACCGACGGCGACGTCCCAGCGGAGCCGGGCGAGCTGCATGACCGCCCGGACGAGACCCGGATCCCGGCCCCAGTCGTCGACCATCCCGGACGGCTCGTCGCTCACGCGGAGATCGATGACTCGTCCCATCACGCCACCTGCACCCGTGCCGGTTGCCGGATGATGCTCGGCCAGTGGTAGAGCCGGTCGATCACCTCGGTGGTCGTGGCCTCGGGTTCGACGCCGAGGACCGAGCGCATGGCGCCGTTGTCGGCGAGTCGACCCCGGTGCAGCGTCTCGGCGACATGGTCGGGAATCGGTGCGCCGGCGAGATGGCTGAGCGTGCGGACGATGCGCCACTCGGGCCCGACCAGCGGGACCGGGATCCGTCGACCTCGTCGAGCGGCCTGCAGCGCTGTGATGGCGCCGGGGGCGACGACGTTGACCGGCTCCGCGAGCCCGACGCGGGCCGCAGCGACGAAGGCTCGGGCAGCATCGCGGTCTTCGACGACGGCGAAGGGCGGGTCGGCGAGCACGCTGAACGGCACCGTCGGCAGCCGCAACAGGCGACCGAGCGGTGACGGCACGTGCGGCCCGAGCACGGGAGCGAGGCGCAGCGCGCCGACGGTGACGCCGACTCGCCGGCCCACCTGGGCGGCGGTGCGTTCGATGGCGGCGACGGTGTGGCCCCACTCGCTGGTCGGTTGCAGGGGTGCCGACTCGTCGGGGCGGGTCAGCGAGTGGCGGGCCCGGCCGTAGATCTCGATGCCGCTGCGCACCACGACGTGCTCGAGCGATGCGCACTCGGCGGCGGCGCCGATGATCGAGGTCGCTGCCTGGTCGGTGAGGGTGGCGGCGAGGTGCGGTGCGGCCCGGGCGTCGGGCTCCCAGACGCCGACATGGACGAGGACGTGGGGATCGAAGTCGACCACGGTCTCGACGATGCGGTCGTGCTCGTCTGGATGGATCCGGTGGAATGTCGTACGGTGAATTCGCCGCCGGGGCGGATCGGCATCGATACCCGACAACGCACCGACCCAGTCTTCGGCTTCGAGCAGGCTCGCCACCAACGTGCCGAGCTCGCCACCGACGCCGCTGACGAACACCCGTTTCCCACCCATGACCATGGACAATACTCGCCCAGGTATCAAGTCTCCGACGGGAGCTGCCGATACAGACCTCATGGTGCCGCCGTCGACGTCGCACGCCGTGAGCCGCCGGAGCCTGCTCCGCGGCGCGGTCGCCTGCGCAGTCTGTCTCGGCGCCGGTGGCGCGAGCCGGCTGCTGCCCGCTCAGGCTGCGTCGGGGTCGGTGGCGTCGCTCGACGGCCCCGGTTCGGCGCTCGTGCCCGCCGAACGGCTGGCGTTGCGGGCCCCGGAGGTCCCGCCGGGCCAGTTGCTGTTCCCGGTCGATGCCGCCTCGAACTGCTACATCCTCGACAACTACGGCGCCCCGCGTGATGGTGGCCGGCGGCGCCACGAGGGCGTTGACATCATGGGTTCGGCCGGCAACGCCGTGTTCGCGGTGGCCGACGGACGGTTGAGGAAGCGCTACACCAACACCGGCACGGCCGGATGGGGCTGGACGCTGTACGACGACAGCACCGACACGACGTACCAGTACTTCCACCTGACGCAGGACGCCAACGGCCTGGTGGAGAACGATCGGGTGTCGGCCGGTGACGTGATCGGGTTCGTGGGGGCGAGTGGAACGTCGAGCGCCACCAACTTCCACCTGCACTTCGAGGTCCGGCCGCGGAACCGGTCGATCGACCCGTTGCCGCTGCTCTTCGTCGACCCGACCGGTTGTCGGGTCTCGCCGCCGATCCGCTGAAGCGCTCCGCTCAGCGCAGCTCGTGGGCGCGCAGGATGACTTCGCGGGCGAACGGATCGAGCGGTCGCCCGGCGAGGCGCTCGGTGACCTGGATCGCCTGGGTCGGGTCCTCGACGAGGCCGGCCCACCGGATGTAGCCACCCATGATCCCGAGGATGCGGTCGCCGACCTCGTCGCCGTGCACCAGCACCTTGGTGCCGTGGCGCAGCAGGTCGCGCAGTTCGCCGTAGAGGGCCGTCAGGTACTGGTCGGTGTGCTCGGCGTTGAACGGGCGGTGACGGTACGGCATCTGCAGTTCGTCGTAGTTGTGGAGGTTGTGCGGCGCGGAGATGATCGACAGCACGCAGCCGAAACCGTTCTCGCGCAGCCAGATGATCTCTTCCTGGCGGCGCACGCGACGGTGGCTGTCGCCGACGCCGCCGGGACGCTCGCAGATCGCCAGCTTGTCCTTCAGGATCCAGGTGAAGTTGCGTGGCGTGATGCCCAGCGCCCACTTGCCACGCAGCCGCGGTGGCATCAGCGGGTGGCTTTCGGACGAGGGAGCGTGATCATGACGGGTGGTCACGCTACCCGCTGGCGGGACCGCCCGGGAAAAGTTCCAGCCGGCCGTGTCGGCGTGCGACGCGGACGCCGCCGCCGACCTCGCACGCGTTCGCCTGGCCGGCGGCCACGGCCAGTACCCGGGCCACGGTGGCGGCGTCGGGCGGGTACCCGTCGCGTTCGAGCCATCGCCGGATCGCCCGCGATGCGACGGGACGCGGGGCGGATCGCAGCGCGGCGGCATCGGTCGGGTCGACCGCGAACGCCAGCTTCTCGAGCAGGTCGTTGTCGTCGCGCAGCAACGTTGCGGTGCGCGTCAGCAGGACCGCGACGTCGCGCTCGGCGATGTCGTCGAGGAGTGGCAGCAGTTCGTGACGGATCCGGTTGCGTCGGAACCGAGGGTCGGCGTTGGTCGGATCGGTGGCCACGGCCAGGCCGAGCTGTCGGCAGATCGCCACGGTGTCGTGTCGCCGCAGCGCGAGGATCGGCCGGGTCGGGCCCGGCGTCATTGCACCGAGGCCGGCCGCTCCGGACCCGCGCAGCAGGGCCAGGAGGAGGGTTTCGGCCTGGTCGTCGGCGGTGTGGCCGGTCAGCGCTGCCGGGCCGAGCGCCTGCTGGCGGGCAGTTCGGGCCCGGGCTTCGAGGTTGGGGCCGTCGGCCACGTCGACGTGGGCGATCTCGACGGCCACTCCGAGCGTCGCCGCGCTGGTGCACGCGATCCCGGCGTCGTCGTCGGCGCTCGGGCGCAGTCCGTGGTGGACGTGCACGGCGCTGACCGAGCACCCCGCTGCGACGGCGAGCGCGACGAGGGCGGTCGAATCGGCGCCACCGGAGAGGCCGCACACCACCGGCGTGCCGGGAGGCGGGAACGTGCAGCGACCGAGGAACTCACTCAGGTCGGACATGTGTCGACCGGCATCCTCGAGCTCGCGGCTACAGGTCGGTGTGCTGGGCGCGCTGCTGCTTGCCCGTCGGGTACTTCTTCGCCGACACCGTCGCCAGGTACCCGGCGACGAGGACGACGGTGACGACGATCCCCAACAGGACCAGAGCGATGCCGATCCACCAGTGCCAGACGTTCGCGGCGAGCATGATCGCAGAGACTAACGCCCCGGCTCCACGGCCGCACAGTCGCTGCGCTCAGCCAGTGGTCAGCCGATGCGTCCGTCACCGTCGAGGTCGTCGCCGAAGCACATCTCGATCTTGGAGAGCAGGTCGGGCGGCATCTCGTCGTTGTTGCACTTCTGGCGCACCACCAGCTTGAGCTCGGCGTGGAAGTCGAACGCGCCCAGGCAGTCCATGCAGCCGTCGAGATGGTGACGGATCGCCGCCTGCTGGCCATCGGACAGTTCGCCGTCGAGGAAGACGTCGAGCTCGCGAAGTGTCTCGTTGCAGTCACGCACGGTCACCGCGTCGTCGGTGCCGTCGCTCGTCGAATCTGCCATCAGCTGGTCTCCTGTGCCACCACGAGCCCTCGGGCGAGGGCAAAGTCGTGCAACGCCTTCTGCATGGCTTTTCTTCCCCGGTGCAACCTGGACATGACCGTCCCGATCGGGATGTCGAGCATCTCGGCGATCTCCTTGTACGCGAAGCCCTCGACGTCGGCGAGGATCACGGGCAGGCGGAAGTTGTCGGGGAGGTCCTCCAGTGCCTGCTTGACCTCGTCGTCGGGGAGCATCTCCATCAGCGACTCCTCGGCCGAACGCCCGATCGAGGAGTCCTGGAGGGCGCCGAGGTTCTTGTACAGGTAGAGGTCCTCGACGTCGCCGAGGTCGCTCTCGTCGGGCCGTCGCTGTTTGGACCGGTACGAGTTGATGAACGTGTTGGTCATGATCCGGAACAGCCACGCCCGCAGGTTCGTGCCCTCGGTGAAGGAGTGGTAGCTCCGGTATGCCTTGAGGTAGGTCTCCTGCACGAGGTCCTCGGCGTCGGACTTGTTGCGCGTCATGCGCAACGCGCCCGAGTAGAGCTGCGGCGCGTACTGCATCGCGTCGGCGGCGAAGGTTGCCTGGTCGGCCATGCGCGGACTGTACCCGTCGTTCCCGGTTTCGATCAGTCGGTTTCGTGATTGTTCGCCTCGTCGAGACGTTCCACGACCTGGTCGACCGACTCGACGAAGCGCTCCAGGAGGTCGGCGAGCTTGGCCCGGTCCTCCGGCTCGAACTCGCTCAGGATGTGCATCATCGCCGTCGACCGGCGAGCGGCGACATCGCCGTGGCGCCGTGCCCCCTCGTCGGTGATGCGCACGAGCACGACCCGACCGTCCTCGGGCGAGGCGAACCGCTCGACGAGTCCGTCGGCTTCGAGGCGCTGTACCGCCCGCGTCGCCGTCGACGGATCGACGCGCAAGCGGGCGGCGAGCTCCTTCATCGGCCGGTCGTTGCGTCGCGAGAGGAGGTCGAGCGCATCCATCTGGCCCTGCTCGAGTGGCTTCTCACGTCCGAAGAGGTAGCCCCGCAGCGCCTGTGCACCCGCACCCCGGCGCATCTCGATCCAGGCGCGTCCGATGCGGCGGGCGTGCTCGCGGTCGGTCCGGTTCCGGAAGTCGACGGCGGTGGTTCCGCTGGTTGGGCTCCTCATGTGCATTTGTACGGTAGTGAGCCATGGCTGACGGTGACGGAGCGGAGCTGCCGACCGATCCGTCGGATCCGACGGCGCTGGAGGCGTTGCATCCGCTGGCGTCGACCGAGGTCGAGGTGACCCCGACGTTCCGGCATCGTGAGACCTACACCCGTCGTGGCCTGCTCACGGCACTCACTCACGAGCCGCTCGCCGGAGCGGCGCTCCCGGCGGCGATCGTGGCGTGTGGGGGTGCGCTCGGCGGGGTCCTCGGACCGGGGCACGCCCTCTACCACGCGCTCGGCGCACGCTGGGCCGACCGAGGCGTCCGATTCGTGCGCATCGGCTACCGGGAGCCGAACAACCTCGACCTCTGTGCGCACGACCTCGCGTGCGGCGTGGAGCTCGCTCGCGACGCCGGTGCGGAACGCGTCGTCGTGATGGGCCACAGCTTCGGCGGCGCGGTCGCCGTGCGGTGTGCGGTCGTGATGCCGGCATCGGTCGTCGGCGTCGTGACGTTCGCGACCCAGTCGGCGGGGTGCGAGGTGGCCGGTGCCCTCGCCGGGACGCCGTTGCTGCTGTTCCACGGCGAGCACGACGAGCTGCTGCCACCGGAGGCGAGCCATGTGGTGGCGGCGATCGCCGGCCACGGCGAGGTCGTGATGCTGCCCGGCGACGGTCACCTGCTCGGGCGCAGCGACGAGGCGATCACCGAACGTCTCGACGAGTGGCTGCCCTCGGTGCTCGGCGTCGGCTGAGCAGGCTCAGGCGTCGGTGTCGATGGCGGCCGGTCGGTCGGACGTGACCGGCTGGTGGTGGTGCTGTGGCGTCGAGCGCATCATCGATGAAAAGACCAGTGCGGCGGCACCGATCGCGGCGCCGACGAGGTAGGCGGTGAGGAAGTCGCCGGCGCGTTCGGTTCCGCCGTAGATCGACGTGAGCATCGAGATGCCGAGCGCCGAGCCCACCTGGAACGCCATGCGCTGGGCGGCTGCAGCGATGCCGAGGTCGGCTTCGTCGACGGAGTTCGACATCGTCGCGGTGATCGTCGGCTGGGCGGTGCCGTTGCCGATGCCCTGCAGGACCAGCCCGATGGCGATCAGCCAGAGGACGTCCCAGGTCCCTGCCAGCCCGAGCAGCACGAGCGCCACGGCGATGGTGGCGGAGCCGAACATGGCGACGGGTCGCTCACCTCGGCGGGTGGCGACCGACCCGCCGATCGGCGACATGATCGCGAACGACGCCGGACGCAACAGCATCACCAGCGACGTCGCCGAGACCGACAGCGCGAAGACCGACTGCAGCATGAGGGGCGCGAGGACGAACCCGCCCATGTAGGCCGCGCCGGAGAACAGCGCTGCCAGCATCGACGCCGTGAAGTTGCGCCGCCGGAAGAACTCGAGCGGCAGGAGCGGGAACGCGACCCGGGACTCGACCAGCGCGAAGGCGACGAGTCCCGCGACCCCGATCGCGAACGCACCGGTGATCACGGCGTCGACACCCCGGATCGGCACCTGGTTGAGCGCGAACATCAGTCCGCCCGTGCCGACGGCGAGTGCCAACGCTCCGGCGACGTCGAAGCCGACATCGGTTCGTCGCGCCGTCTCGCGCAGCACGAGGAACGCGGCGACGACCGGCACGACCGAGAGCAACGACTGGATCCCGAACATCGGGCGCCACCCCACGGCATCGATCAGCGGACCGCCGATCACGAGGCCGATCGCCGGTGAGCCGGCCGCCACCAGCGACCACCACCCCATCGCCTTGGCCCGTTCGCCCGGGGCGTGCACGCTGTTGATGAGCGCCATCGACGACGGGATCGTCGCCGCCCCGATGATCACCGCCAGGCTGCGCAGCGCGATCAGCGAGTAGGGGTCCCAGGCGAACACGGTGGCGGCGGTGACGACGGTGGAGACGACGAAGCCGCTGAGGAACACCCGCCGGTGCCCGTAGAGATCGCCCAGCTTGCCGAGGATCGGCAGGAACACCGCGGACCCGAGCAGGGGCGCCGAGATCACCCAGGCGATCAGGGTCTCGCTGGTGCCGAAGTCCTCGGCGATCGTCGAGAGGCTGACCGCCAGCAACGTGACCGGGAACGTCGTCGCGAACATCCCGGTCAGGGCGGTGAGCAGCACCCAGCGCTGATAGCGCTTGCCGTCGCCGAGCCGGTGCTGCAGGAGATCACGCGTGGCGTGTGTTCTCGCGTTCACCGACATGTGGAGCCCAGAGCGAGAATCGAACTCGCGACCTACGCATTACGAATGCGTTGCTCTACCGACTGAGCTATCTGGGCGCGCGATGCGCAGGCGATGAGGCTAGCGGTCGGCCAGCGGGTCGCGACCGTTCCACTCGCCCGACGATGCGTACGGCTCGAAGCGGGCGAACAGCTCCTCGCCGTACCACTGCTCGGCCCGGGTTCGGCGCACGACCTCGACGTGGTCGGGCATCTCGTAGGCGAAACGGCGGGCGTCGGCGAGCGACTCCCACAGGCTGAACGTGGCGAGACGACCGATCGGCGCTTCACCGACACCCACGACGTCGATCAGCCCCGGGGCCGTGTGCAACTCGGCGTCGACGACCGCACTCGCGGCGCCGAAGGACTTCCACGCCGAGCGCCGGACGTCGGCACGGGTGATGATCGCCACCGCTGCGTCGCGGACGCCGGGCTCCAACCCGTCCAACGGGTCGACGCCGCGCCAGCGTCCGTGTCCGCCGACACCGCGCAGGCGCACGTGCCAGGCCTCCTCCGCCCGCTCCCAGCGGCGGGCGATCGGATGTGTCGTCAGGAACCGTTCGAGCGCCGCTTCGCCCTCCCACACGGCGAACACGGCGGTCCGGGCGAGGTCGGCGCCGCCGCCGGTGCTGTTGCCCGAGCCGGTGCCGAGCAGGCGCCAGAAGGCCAGGCCGTCGACGCGTGGCAGCCGGAGACGGTCGGTGCCGAGGCGGGCGAGGGCGATCGGCGTCTTCCACGCCGGTTCGCGAATCAGGTGGAACGATGCGATCCGGGCCATGCATCGGTCATGCTGTCACCGATGAGCTCGGCAACCACGCTCGACGTCGTGATCGTCGTCGTCGTCGGCTACCTGGTCGGTTCGATCCCGGTCGCCAACCTCGTCGCCGCCCGCCGGGCTCGGCTCGACCTGCGTGACGTCGGCGACGGCAACCCGGGTTACTGGAACGCCAGGGAGACGCTGGGGCGGCGGGCGGCGGTGCCGGTGTTCCTCGGCGACGTCGCCAAGGGGGCGATCGCCGCCGGTGTCGGGGTGCTGCTCGCCGAGCCGGGGGTGTGGGGTGTGGCGTACGTCGGCGCCGGCGCGGCGATGGTCGGTCACGCGTTCCCGGTGTTCGCCCGGTTCCGTGGCGGACGCAGCATTCTCACCTTCGTGGGTGGCGCGTGCGTGTTCGCGCCACTCCCGGCGCTGATCGCCATCGCCGTCCTGGTGGTGGTCTTCGCAGCGACCCGGTCGTTCGCTCTCGCCGCTCGAGTCGGTGTCTTCGTGTTCCCCGTCGTGCAGATCGTGGTCGAGGGCCCGTACCGCACGGCCGCCACCGGTGCACTGATGACCTTCATCGGCCTGCGATTCGCGATGGCGTGGTCGTCGCGCCGCGCTCAGGAGTAGGTGCGGCCCCGCCAGGTCTGGCGGCCCCGGCGGGCGACGCCGCGTGCGAGGGCGGCGACGGCCAGCGGGTCGGCGAGCGGGCTGAGCCAGTATGCCGCATCCTGACGGTCGTACGCCCGCCGGGTGCCGACGAGTGTGCCGAGCCGCAGCGCCAGGAGCCCGGCGTCGACGAGGTCGCCCCGGCCGGTCAGAAGGCGCGGCAGTGGGAGGGCCTGGGCGAGCGCGACGACGGCGAGGTCGAACAGCTGCCGGTTGCGGGGCTCGATGCCGGGGAGCGCGATCGATCGGCCCCATCCGGTCCACACGTCGGCGAACGACTCGAACATCCGCACCGTCAACAGGTCGCTGGCGTCGAGGAAGCCGACCCGCCACCCCTCGCCGGCGAGATGCCGGGAGAGCGCGATGTCCTCGACGACCTCGCCGCGGACGAGCCCCATGCCGCCGGCGTCGAGGAACCGGCGACGGTTGACCGTCATGCACTGGCCGTTGGCGAGGATGCGGCTCGGGTCGGCGTGGGCGCCGCCGGGCGGCCCGAACCGGTAGACGAGCGTCGTGAGCATCGCCGGGTGCAGCCAGCGGCTCCCCGGTGTCGGGCACTCGAATCGGCCGCCGACGGTGAGCAGGTCGAGCCGGTCGCCGGTCACCCGGGCGACGAGCGCTCGGGGGAGCTTCGGAGCCGGGCGGGCGTCGGCGTCGAGGGCGACGACCCACGTCGACGATGCCGCCTCGATGCCCTGCTGCAGCGCCCACGCCTTGCCCGCCCAACCCTCGGGCAGCGGACGGCCCTCGACGACCGTGGCGCCCGCGCGTGCGGCGATCTCGGCGGTGGCATCGCTCGACTGGTCGTCGACGACGATCACCTCGCTGACGCCGGGCGCGCCGACGATCGCCGCGAGCAGCGGGCCGATCCGTCGCTCCTCGTCGCGGGCGGGGATCACGATGCTGATCGTGTCGAGCGGCGTGATCGTCGGGCGCACCGCCGGGGCGGTCGCCGCCGCCTGGACGAGACGCCCGACCGCCACGGCGCCGGCGCCGACCCGGAGCCCGATCGACACCGCTCGCACGCCGCGGTGCACGATGCTCACGGTCGGCCCCCGGCGTGCAGGTCGGCGGTGATCATGTCGGCCACGATACGGGCGCTCGTCGTCACGAGCGGCAGGCCGCCGCCCGGGTGGCTCGATCCGCCGACGAGGTACAGCCCCGGCCGGGCACCGCGGTTGGCCGGGCGGACGAACGCCGCCCGGCGACCGTTCGACGACGTGCCGTAGATCGCGCCGCCCGGCGTGCGGTAGCGCTCGGCGATGTCGGCCGGGGTCATCGTGTGCCGGAACTCGATGCGATCGCGCAGCTCGACGCCGTGGCGGCGCAGGCGATCGAGGACGACGTCCCCGTACTCGTCGGGGTCGACGTCGACGCCCTGGGGCGTGTTGACGAGCAGGAACCAGTTCTCGCAACCGTCGGGCGCCTGGCTCGGATCACTGACCGACGACACACAGGCGTAGATCGTCGGGTCGTCGGCCAGTCGCCCGGCGTCGAGCGCGTCGTACTCGTCCCGATAGCTCGACGAGAACCAGACGTTGTGGTGGGCGATGCCGGGCGTCAGCCCGCGCACGCCGACGCACAGCACGAACCCGCTGGTCGAGCGTGTGGCCCGCTGGGTCCGTCGCAGCGCCGCGCCGTCGGGGAGCAGGTCGGTGTAGAGGTGCTCGGCGTCGGTGTTCGCGACCACGACGTCGGCGCGCTCGCGGGTGCCGTCGGCGAACACGACGCCGGTGACGCGCTCGGCTGCCTCGATCGACGCCACCGCGGTCGAGGTGCGGATCTCGACGCCGATGTCGGTCGCCACCCGCTCGAAGCCCGCCCGCAGCGCGTCGAGCCCACCCGTCGGGTACCAGCAGCCGTAGCGCGCCTCGATGTGGGGAATGCAGGCGAGCGTCGCCGGCGCCGCGAACGGTGACGAGCCCGAGTAGGTGGCGTAGCGGTCGGCCCACTGCACGAGCCGTGGGTCGTCGAAGTGCGAGGCCGCCGCGCGGTGCAGCGTGCGCAGCGGATCGATCGCCGTCAGGTCGAACGGCGACCGCATCCGTTTCGCGAGCGCCAACGGGTTCGACATCGGTCCGGCGAAGAACGTCCGCACCGCCACGTCCCAGATCCGGCGGCCGTGGGCGTCGAAGCGGCGCCACTGCTCGCCGGCGCCGGGCGCGAACTCGTCGAACGCGGCGGCGGTGTCGTCGTCGGTGTCGGGCACGACCAGCGTCGAGCCGTCGGGCCAGCGGTAGCGGAACTGCGGGTCGAGACGCACGAGGTCGACCTGTTCGGCGAGCGTCGTCCCGGCGGTGCGGAAGACCTCGTCGTACACATCGGGCCACGTGACGAGCGACGGTCCGACGTCGAAGATGTAGCCGTCGCGGACGTAGGTGGCGAGCTTGCCGCCGACGACGGCGTTGCGCTCGCAGATCGTCACGTCGTGGCCGGCGGCGCGCAGGCGGATCGCAGTGGCCAGCCCGCCGACGCCGGCGCCGATGATCACGGCGCGGGTCACGTCACCCCCGCAGCTTCCCGACGACGGCGGCGGTGGCGATCGGCAGCATCCCGAGGCCGCCGACCACGGCGACGACCGGATCGCGGAAGTAGCGGGCGAACCCGATCGTCTCCATCACGCCCATGAACGTGTACTCACCGACCAGCGCGCCGTCGGCGTCGGCCGAGCCGTCGGTGGAGGAGGTGGGGGGCAGCAGTGTCTCGAGCGCCGCCATCACGCCGAGGCTGGTCAGGAACCAGCCGGCGAAGTTGCCGAGCGGAATGCCGCGGTACACCCCGCGGCGGGCCCAGACCCAGTAGCCCTCGCCGACCATCTGGGGGTCGAGGAACAGGTCCCAGGCGGTCAGCGCCGCGGCGCCG
>JAWLFC010000169.1:1789-4526 GCA_041685755.1 Ilumatobacteraceae bacterium | reverse complement strand
TCGGTACCCAGGTCGAGCGCTCTCGTCGCATGGCGGGCCGCCTGGTTGAACGCGCCCACGTCGATCGAGCGACGGGCTGCGTCGTGCAGCAGGTTCACCGCCTGCTCGGCGATGTTGCGGGTGACGCCGGGAACGGGACCGACCTCGGCGACGAGTTCGGCCGCACACGCCGCGTGATGGGCGATCTGGTCGAGGGGGATCAGTGGCTCCTGCGACATCACCGACGCCGTGCCCGCGTGGCGCTGGGCCCGCACGAGCTTGGTCAACGTCTGGTAGGCCACCTCACGCACCACGTCGCTGCGGAATCGCCAGGAGTTCCCCTCGAGCTCGAGCAGCCCGTCGTCGGCGAGCGCCTCGACGTCGCGGTCGTCGAAGTCCTGGCGCATCTCGGCGGCGAACTTGGCCAAGGCGTCGACCGGGCCGGTCGTGCCGAGCACGGCGGCGTTGTCGACGATCGATCGCTGCCGGGGCGGGAGCCGGTCGAGGCGGGCGGCGATCAGGGCCCGCAGGGAGCCCGGCAGCGCCGTGCTCGTCGGGTGGTCCTTGGCCAACTCGGCGAGCTCGATGAGGAACAGCGGGTTGCCGCCGCTGCGCTCGTAGAGCTGGTCGACGAGGTCGTCGCCGACGGTCACTCCCGCCGCGTCGCCGAGCACAGCAGCGACGAGACGCGACGCCTCGTCGTGGGTGAGCGGGTCGAGCGGCATGCGCACGGTGATCGGATGGTCGACCGCCGGCGGCCAGTCGAGGTCGGCGTCGTCGCGCTGGGCGGTGACGATCAACACGGGTCGATCGGCGAGCGATCGGGCGATGCGGTGCAGCAGCTCGACGATCAGGATGTCGGCCCATTGGAGGTCGTCGAGCCAGAGCACGACCGGCCCGGCCGTCGAGCGTCGGCGCAGCCCGTCGACGATGTAGCTGAACAGCATCTCGCGCGACTGCGCCGGCGGGATCCGATCGAGCTCCGACGGGTACCCCATCAGGTGCAACGTGGCGTCGACGAACCGTTCGAGCTGATTGTCGTCCTCGTCGAACGCGTACAGCTCGACTGCTCGCTGACGCAGCACCTCGCGCAGCTGTTCAGGCGGGAGTTCGACGGCGAGGTCGAGGCGACGGAACAGCGCCGTCGCCATGGGCGACCACACGTTGTTCTCGCCGTAGGGCGCGCACACTCCGGCGTAGACGGTGACGTTCCTGCTGGGGAAGTCCTCGAGCGCCTCGGCGACGAGTCGGGTCTTGCCGGAGCCGGCTTCACCGCTCACGGCGACGACGGCGCTGCGCCCGGCGGCCACCATCGCCATGATCGAGGCCAACAGCTCGCGTTGGGCTGCCCGGCCCACGAAACGATGCGCGAAGCGTCCGCCGGTCATCGGCGCGCGGCGGCGACGGCCGACCACGCGCCAGACCCGCTCGGGCTGCGAACGACCCCGCACGTCGAGTTCGTCGACCAGCTCGCGCACGATCTCCTCCGACGCCAACGATGCCGTGGAGTGACCGAGGTAGGTGCCACCGGGAGGCGCGAGCTGCTGGAGACGAGCGGCCACGTTGACCACGTCGCCCATCGCCGTGTACTCGGCGCTCCCCGAGACCGAACCGACGACCACCTCGCCGGTGTTGATGCCGATCCGCAGCTGCATCGGACCGTCGAGATCGACCTGTTCGTCGACGAAGCGGGCGAGCGTCTCGTGCATCTGGATCGCCGCACGGATCGCGCGATCGGCGTCGTCCTCGTGCGCGACCGGCGCCCCGAACAAGGCCACGATGCCGTCGCCGAGCACCTTGTCGACGCGGCCGCCGAACGCGGTGATGTCGGCGATCAGCCGCTCGAACGCAGCGTCGATCAGCCGTTTCACCCGTTCGGGGTCGAGGTGCTCCGACAACGCCGTGTACCCGACGAGGTCAGCGAAGACCACGGTCACGACACGCCGCTCCTCGGACGCGATCGTCAGCACTTCCTGGCCGCACGAGGGGCAGAAGCGTGCGCCGTCGGGCAGCGGAAGCAGGCACGCAGCGCAGGACCCCATCACCCGCTGATCGTACGGCAGATCCCCCTCGGTGGGGATCACCGCGACCCGGGAGGTGGCTAGCGTCACCACGACATGAACCATCCGCATCCGATCAGATGGCTGCGTACGCATCCCCGCGGGGCCGACGGCCTGCTGGCTGCGCTCGTGGTCGCCGGGGCGCTGGCCGCCCATCTGTGGGGCGAGTCGACGGTCGATGACCCGAACGAGGTCGAGCCGGCCTGGTGGACGGTCCTGCTGGTCCTCGCCGGCTCCGGGCCCGTCTACTGGCGGCGTACCCACACCCTCGCTGCCGGGCTCCTCGTCGTCGCCGCCGAGACGACGGCACTGTTCGTCGGCATCTCGGGCGCGGCGTTCCTCGGGTCGGTCGTCGCCGTGTACTCGATCGGGGCCCACACCGTCGGGGTGGGTCGCACCCGCGTGATGGCAGCGATCGGTGTCCTGGTGGTCGGGCTGTTCGTCGCAGGGTGGATCGACGGGTTGTCGCTGCTCGACGAGTTCGTCTCCACCGGTGTCGTCCTGGTGACCGCATTCGTCGTCGGCGACAACCTACGGCGCCGACGCCAACACGTCGCCAACCTCGCAGAACGGGCCGACCGCGCCGAACGGGAGCAGAGCCTGCTCGCCGAACAGCGTGTCGCCGCCGAACGCACCCGGATCGCCCGCGACCTGCACGACGTGGTCGCCCACTCGGTGAGCGTGATGGTGATCCAGGC
>JAWLFC010000169.1:0-1689 GCA_041685755.1 Ilumatobacteraceae bacterium | reverse complement strand
AGGACGGCTTCGGCATCGTCGGGATGCGTGAGCGGGTGGCGGCGTTGGCCGGCACGTTCGAAGCCGGCCCCCGCCCCGGTGGGGGCTGGCGGGTACGGGCCGAGATCCCGAGGATCGCCGAATCCGCTGCCGTACGGTCCGGCGCGGCGACGCCATGATCAGAGTGATGATCGTCGACGACCAGGAGATGGTGCGCGTCGGCTTCCGCATGATCCTCGAGGCCGAGGCCGACCTCACCGTCGTCGGCGAGGCGGCCAACGGCGAAGCGGCGATCGCGACCGCGCCGGCGGCTCGCCCCGACGTGGTGCTGATGGACGTGCGGATGCCGGTGATGGACGGCATCGACGCGTGCCGGCTGTTGCGCGAGCGTCATCCGCAGATCCGGGTGATGATGCTCACGACGTTCGACCTGCACGACCACGTCCACGCCGCGTTGCGCGCCGGCGCCAGCGGCTTCATGCTCAAGGACGCGCCCGCCGAACAGCTCGTCGACGCGATCCGGGTGGTGGCCGACGGCGACGCGCTGCTGGCTCCGTCGGTGACTCGGGCACTGATCGACGAGATCGCCCGCCGCCCCGCCAGCGACCCTGCGTCGTTCCCGGGCCTCGGCGCACTCACCGAACGTGAGGTCGAGGTGCTGCGGCTGATGGCCACCGGCCGCTCGAATGCCGAGATCGCGACCGAGCTGATCCTCGGCGAGGCGACGATCAAGACCCACGTCGGCCACATCCTCGCCAAACTGGCCGCTCGCGACCGCGTCCAGGCGGTCGTCATCGCCTACGAGTCCGGGCTGGTCACACCCGGCGACCGCTGAGCCTGATCAGCCGATCGGGTGACGCGCGTTCCCCCTGGCGGTGGATGTACCGATGCGGCATCCCGGGTAGACCTGGAGACATGTCCACTCCCGCCCCTCCGCCACCCCCTGCTGCGCCGCCGCTCGACACCACCGTGGCCCCCGGCGGCACCGCCGCCGCCGGAGCGATCGATGCCCGCAAGACGTACGGCGTCGGCGACGCCCAGGTCCACGCCCTCGACGGCGTGACCGTCTCGTTCGAGACCGGCAAGTTCACCGCCATCATGGGCCCGTCGGGCTCGGGCAAGTCGACGCTGCTGCACTGCCTCGCCGGCCTCGACACCCTCACCTCCGGAGCCACGTTCATCGGCGACACCTACCTGGCCTCGCTCGAGGACAAGGCGCTCACCGAGCTCCGCCGGACGAAGGTCGGCTTCATCTTCCAGGCGTTCAACCTCATCCCGACCCTCACCGCCGAGGAGAACATCAAGCTGCCGATGATGCTCGGCGGCGACCGGGGCGACACCGAGTGGATCGAGCACGTGGTCGGCACCGTCGGCCTCGGCGACCGCCTCACGCATCGGCCGAGCGAGCTGTCGGGCGGCCAGCAGCAACGCGTCGCCGTCGCCCGGGCGCTGGCATCGCGGCCCCAGATCATCTTCGCCGACGAACCGACCGGCAACCTCGACTCGGTCACCGGCACCGAGATCCTGTCGTTCATGCGCAACGCGGTACACGAGTTCGGCCAGACGATCGTGATGGTCACCCACGACCCCGTTGCGGCGTCGTACGCCAACCGGATCGTGTTCGTCGGCGACGGCAAGATCACCGGCGAGATGGTCGACCCCACGACCGACGAGGTCATCGACCACCTGAAGCACTGGGACTGACATGAG
>JAWLFC010000168.1:0-4534 GCA_041685755.1 Ilumatobacteraceae bacterium | reverse complement strand
CTCGGCACCCTCGCCTCACGGTTCCGGCTCGACCACCGTCCCAGCCACCGGGCGCTCGACGACGCACTGGCCACCGCCGACCTCCTGCACCTGCTGATCGAACGAGCCGCGGGCCTCGGTGTGCTCGGCCTCGACGACCTCGTCGCGCTGTCGAAGCTCGCCGGCCACCCCCAGGCGGCGAAGCTGAAGCTGACCGCCGAGCTGCCGCGATCACCGGGCGTGTACATGTTCCGGGGCCAGCGCGACGACGTGCTCTACGTCGGCAAGGCCACCAACCTGCGCCAGCGGGTGCGCTCGTACTTCGGCAGCGACGACCGCCGCAAGGTCGGCCCGATGCTGCGCGAAACGCACTCGGTCACCCACCTCGACCTGCCCGACCCGTTGACCGCCGAGGTGATCGAGAGCCGCCTGATCGCCCGCCTGCTCCCCCGCTACAACCGCGCCGGCACCCGCGTCGACAAGTACTGCTACGTCCGCCTCGACGTCGACACGCCGTGGCCCCGCCTGGCGATCGTCAAGAATCCGTCAAGGACCGGCGTGCACCTCGGCCCGCTGCCGTCGCGGACGATGGCCAACCTGGTGATCGAGGCGATCCAGACCGCCGTGCCGCTGCGGCGCTGCACGGCCCGCCTCGGCCGCAACCACTCCCCCGCCCCCGACGCACCCGTCTGCAGCGCGGCCCAACTCGGCGTGGCGCTGTGCCCGTGCTCCGGCACCGCCGATGCAACCGAGTACGCCGCCGCCGTCGAACACGCCGTCGCCGCGCTCACGGGCCGGCCGCACGGTGTGGCGGCGCTGCTGCACGACAAGATGATGCGCCTCGCCCACGAACAGCGATTCGAGGAGGCCGCCTCGACACGAGACCGGCTGACCGCACTGCTCGGGGCGGCCAAACGCTTCCACCTCGTCGACGCGCTGCGCGGGGCCGGCCGCGCCGAGATCACCGACGGGGCCTCCACGTGGACCATCGAGCGGGGCCAGCTCGTCGACGCCGTCCGCCACGGCACCGCCGGCAAGGCGCTGCCGGTCGACGCCGACGAAACCGGCGATGCAGCAGTGCTGTCACGTCACCAGATCGACGAGGCGCTCTGCCTGGCCCGGTTCTGCGACAAACGGGCGGCCCGGTTGACGGTCAGCTGCTCCGGCGACTGGCGGTTCCCGGTCAGCGATCGTCTGCCGCAGCTGCCTGGGCTTGAGACACCCTGATCAGCGCGTCGAGACTCGCCTGAGCGCGGCCGTCGTCGATGGCGGCCGCGGCCGTCTCGAGGCCAGCGGCCAGATCACCGGCCGCACCGGCGACGACGAGCGCGGCGGCGGCGTTGAGCAGCACGATGTCGCGGTGGGCGCCGCGTTCGCCGGCGAGCACACGGCGCACGGCGAGGGCGTTCTCCTCCGGGTGTCCACCGCGCAGGTCGGCGTCGGTCGCCGGCGCCAGCCCGAAGCCGGCCGGATCGACCGTGAACTCGCTGATCGCGCCGTGGTCGAGGGCGAGCACCCGCGACACCCCGGTCGTGGTCAGCTCGTCCATGCCGTCGCCGTGGACGACCCATGCCGTCGTCAGCCCCTGACGCTGCAGCGCCGTCACCATCGGCTCGGCGAACCGGGGATCGGCGACGCCGATCACCTGGCGCCGCACCCGGCCCGGGTTCGCCATCGGGCCGAGGAGGTTGAACGCCGTCGCCACCCCGAGTTCGCGCCGGGGCGGCCCGGCGAAACGGAACGCCGGATGGAACATCGGAGCGAAGCAGAACCCGACCCCGGCATCGCGGACGCAGGCGGCGACACCCTCGGCGCCCAGTTCGATGGCGACACCGAGCAACTCGAGCACGTCGGCGGTGCCGCACTTCGACGACGCCGAACGGTTGCCGTGCTTGCACACCGGCACGCCGGCACCGGCCACGACCAGCGACGCCATCGTCGAGACGTTGACCGAGTGCGACCCGTCGCCGCCGGTGCCGACGACGTCGATGCAGCGGCTGCGCTCGTCGTCGGTCAACGGCACGAACGTCGCGGCGTGCATCGCGGCGTCGAGCATGCCGTGGAGTTCCTCGGCGGTCTCGCCCTTCGCCCGCAGGGCAACCAGGAAACCAGCGATCTGCGCCAGGGTCGCATCACCCTCCAGGATCGACGACATCGCCGCCCCGGCCCGGTCGTGGTCGAGGTGTCGGCCCGCCAGGAGGTCGCCGATCACGGCGGGCCAGTCGAGGGCGTGGTCGGTCGCGGACATCGTGACGAGCGTAGGTGGTCGCCGCGGTGTCCGGCACCACGGGAATCGTCAGCAGGAGCGGCGGCGCTGGCGGATCATGCGGCGGCGGTCACGTTCGGTGGCGCCACCCCACACCCCGGCCTTCTCCCGGAACGACAGCGCGTGTTCGAGACACGACGCCTGCACCTGACAGCCGGCACACACCGCCTTGGCGACTTCGGCACCCTCGTCGTCGTCGGGATAGAACACGGCCGCGTCCAACCCGCGACACGCACCGAGATCCCACCATTTCAATTCCTGCAACGACACTTCGCTTCGGCTCCCCACGTCGACGGCCAGGCCGAATCTAGAACCAGGTGGCGGCGAACGCCAGGGAAAATTACTCCTCGGCGATGCCGTAGGCCCGGGCGATGACCTGCAGCGGGTGCCGGGCCTCCCGGCCGGTCTGCTCCACGATCACGGTGTTGGCGAGGTGGCAGTCGCCGGCGACGGCGTCGCCGCCGGCGTCGGTGATCTGCTCGCCGAGCTTGCGAGCGATCGGCACCGAGATCTCCTCGTTGCCGGCCCGCAGACCCCACGTGCCGTCGATACCGGAGCACTGCTGCACGAGCTCGACCCTCGCGCCGGTCAGCTTCATCAGGTCTCGACTCGGTACGCCGATGTCCTGTGCCCGCAGGTGACAGGGCGTGTGATAGGTGATGTCGGCGAGGGTCTCCCCGGTGAAGTCGGTGTCGAGCGAGGTGTCGGCGCCCGTGTGCACGTTCACCAGGTACTCAGCGGCGTCGTAGGTGTGTTCGGCGACCAGTTCGGCGTCGGGCCCGCCCACGTAGTCGGGGTAGTCGCGCGTGATGATGTAGCTGCACGTCGGTTGCGGCACGACGACATCGGTACCGGCGCGCACCTCGGCGGCCAGGGCGGCGACGTTCCTCCTCGCCACCTTCGTGAACTCCTCGACGTCGCCGCCGTGCAGCCAGGGGGCGCCACAGCACCCGGCCCCGGTGATGGTGCACTCGATGCCGTTGCGTTCGTACACCTTGACGAGGTCCTTGCCGATCGACGGCTCCTGGTACTCGACGAGGCAGGTCGGGAACACCGTCACCCTGCCCTGGCGCTCGACGAGGGTCACCGTCGGTCGCTCGTCGAACCACGTCGAGAAGCGCTGCCTGGCAAAGGGGGGAAGCAGGCGGACCGACGACACGCCGGTGACCTTCTCGATCACCTTGCGGATGCCGGAGCCGGGCCGGGCGTTGGCGATCCGGTTGGTGACGCTGCCGGTGGAAGTGGCGAGCTTTCCCAGCAGATCGGCGCGGCCGACGAATCGGGTGGTCGCCCTGGCACGGGCCGACGTGATGCCGTTGGCGTGCTGCATCGCGCCGGCCCGCAGCATCAGCCGGGGGAAGTCGACGTTCCACTCGTGCTGCCCGGGGGTGTACGGGCAGTTGACGTGGCAGAGCTTGCACTGGAAGCACTCGTCGACGACCTGGTCCTGGTCCGCCGGCGTCAGGAGGCCGGGATCTCGCTCCTCGCGCCGGTCGATCATCTCGAACAGCGTCGGGAACGACGAACAGAACCCGACGCAACGGCGACAACCGTGGCAGACGTCGTAGACCCGCGTCAGCTCCCCACGGACATCCGCCTCGTCGAGGTACAGCGGATGTGTCGGGTCGTACGTGGTCGTCATGAGCCGATTCTCTTCCCTCGGCGACCCTCCGGTGAAACCGATGCGCCGTGCTCGTCGTTGCTCACCGCCGCACTCGCCGAACACGAGTGCCGCCGCGAACGGGTGATCTCCTAGGATCGCATCGATGTCGGCACGAGGACGAGCCTTCGCACGCGGCGCCATGCTCGACGCCCTGCGCTCGAGCACCGAGCCGTTCGACGTGCTGGTGATCGGCGGCGGCATCACCGGCGTCGGCGTCGCCCTCGACGCGGCATCACGCGGGCTGCGCACCGCGCTCGTCGAACGCGACGACTTCGCCAGCGGCACCTCGTCGAAGAGCTCCAAGATGGTGCACGGCGGCCTGCGCTACCTGCAGAACGGCGACGTGCGCCTCGTCTACGAGGCGCTGCGCGAGCGACGCCGCCTGATGCGCAACGCCCCGCATCTCGTCGACGTTTTGCCGTTCATGATCCCGATCCTGACCAAGGACGGCGTCGTGTCGAAGAAGGTCGCGAAGGCGCTCGGCTCGGCGATGTGGATGTACGACCTGACCGGTGGCTGGCGCATCGGCAAGCTCCACCGCCGCGTGTCCGGCGACGAGGCGGCTCGTCACTTCCCGACCACCCACCTCGACAAGCTGAGCGCCGGGTACCTCTACTACGACGCCG
>JAWLFC010000054.1:0-18546 GCA_041685755.1 Ilumatobacteraceae bacterium | reverse complement strand
GCCGGGCTCTTCGTGGCCGGAGACTTCTTCGTCGCTGTCTTCTTCGCCGGAGCCTTCTTCGCCGTCGTCCGAGCGGCCGACTTCTTCGTCGCCGTGGTCTTGGTGGAACTCGTCTTCTTCGCGGCCATGTGCGCTCCTCCAGGCGGTGTGAGCGCCGGACTCTACCGGATCACCCCTGCGTTGCAGCTGCGTCCGGCGAAGTCCGCGCCGACAGCGTGGCGTCAGACCCGCTCGACGGTGATGACCGGTTCGCCACCCTCGTCGCTGCGCTCGACCTCCACGGTCGTGGCCAGCGTCTCACCGGCGATCAGTGCCTCGTGAGCGACGACCGCCTCGAGCCAGTCGTCGCCGGCTCGCACTGCCAGCGAGATCCGATCCGACACGTCGAGCCCGGCATCGCGTCGGGCCTGCTGCACGAGCCGGACGAGGTCACGGGCCCGACCCTCGACCTCGAGTTCCGGGGTGACCTCGATGTCGAGGGCGACCACACCGGCGTGGCTGCTCAGGCCCGCACTGGCCTTGTCGTCCTCGGCGACGAGCTCGAGGGTGTACTCACCCTCGAGGAGTTCGACGCCACCGACGGTCACCCGCTCGCCGTCGACCTGCCAGTCACCGGCCTTGTGCGCCTTGATCACCTGCTGGACGTCCTTGCCGAGCCGAGGGCCGAGCCGAGCGGGCACGAGCTGCAGTCGCTCGGCAGCCACCGACCCGACGTCGTCGGTCAGCTCGACGTGGCGGACGTTGACCTCGTCGGCGATCACGTCGCGGAACTCGGCGAGACGGGTGGCGTCGGCCGACGCCACGGTCAACGTCGAGAGGGGCAGCCGGACACGGCGCTGATGGGCCTTGCGGACCGACAACGTGGCCGAGCACACGTCCCGCACGAGGTCCATCGTGGCGACGAGCTCGTCGTCGCCGGGTAGTTCGTCGGGCGCCGGCCAGTCGGCGAGGTGCACGCTCGCCGCAGCGTCGTCGCCGTGCAGGCCGGCATGGATCTCCTCGGCGACGAGCGGCAGCAGCGGGGCGATCAGCCGGGTCAGGACCGACAGCGCCGTGTGCATCGTGTCGATGGCGTCGGTGTCACCTTCCCAGAACCGGTCTCGGCTGCGCCGGATGTACCAGTTCGTCAGGACATCGAGGTGGTCTCTGACCACCTGGCACGCCCCGAAGAGGTCGAAGTCGTCGAGCGTCTCGGTGAGATCGGCGACCACGGCGCGGGTCTTGGCGAGCACGTAGCGGTCGAGCACGTTGTCCGACGCGGTGTTGATCCGGCCCTGGTAGTCGGCGGCGTTGGCGTACAGCGACAGGAAGTACCACGAGTTCCACAGCGGCAACAGCACGTGGCGCACCGTGTCACGCATGCCCTCCTCGGTCACCATGCCGTCGCCGCCACGCAGGATCGGCGACGACAGCAGGTGCCAGCGCATCGCATCGGCGCCGTGGATGTCGAACATCTCCCGCGGGTCGGGATAGTTGTTCAGGCTCTTCGACATCTTGCGGCCGTCGTCGCCGAGCACGTTGCCGTGGCTCACGCAGTTGGCGAAGGCCGGCCGGTCGAACAGGGCCGTGGCGAGCACGTGCAGGGTGTAGAACCACCCCCGCGTCTGGCCGATGTACTCGACGATGAAGTCGCCGGGATAGTGGTGCTCGAACCAGTCCTGGTTCTCGAACGGGTAGTGCACCTGGGCGAAGGGCATCGATCCCGACTCGAACCAGCAGTCGAGCACCTCGGGCACACGGCGCATCATCGACCGCCCGGTCGGGTCGTCGGGGTTCGGACGCACGAGTTCGTCGACCTGGGGCCGGTGCAGGTTGGTCACCGGGACACCGAAGTCGGCTTCCAGCTGGGCGAGCGATCCGTACACGTCGACACGCGGATACGTCGGGTCGTCGGAGGTCCACACCGGGATCGGCGAACCCCAGAACCGGTTGCGGCTGATCGACCAGTCACGGGCGTTCTCCAACCACTTGCCGAAGCTGCCGTCCTTGATGTGCGGGGGTTGCCAGTTGATCTCCTGGTTGAGTTCGACCATCCGGTCGCGAATGGCGGTCACCTCGACGAACCACGACGAGATCGCCCGGTACACGAGCGGCTGGGCACAGCGCCAGCAGTGCGGGTACGGGTGGTCGTAGGTGGCGTGACGCACGACCACGCCTCGCTCCTTGAGCGCACGGATCACCAGCGGATTGGCGTCGAAGACGTGCTCGCCGACCCAGTCGACGACATCGGCGGTGTAGCGCCCGTGTTCGTCCATCGGACAGATCGTCGGGATGCCGGCGGCGTTCGCAGCCACCTGGTCGTCCTCACCGAAGCCGGGGGCGAGGTGGACGATGCCGGTGCCGTCCTCGGTCGACACGAAGTCGGCAGCGAGCACCCGGAACGCCTCGGAGGTGCCATGCCTGGCCGCGTCGGCGAAGTAGTCGAACAGCGGCGTGTACCGCCGGCCGACCAGCTCGCTGCCCATCACGGTCGCGACGCGGGTCGCCTCGCCCAACTCGGCTGCATAGGACCCGAGCAGGGCATCGGCGATGACGTAGCGGACACCGTCGAGTTCGACGACGGCGTACTCGATGTCGGCGCCGACGGCGAGCGCCAGGTTCGACGGCAGCGTCCACGGCGTGGTCGTCCAGGCGAGAATGCGCTCGCCGGTCTCCAGTTCGAATCCGACGGTGAGCGCCGGATCCTGCCGATCCCGGTAGACGTCGTCCATCCGGGTCTCGGTGTTGCTGAGTGGGGTCTCGCAACGCCAGCAGTAGGCGATCACCCGGAACCCCTCGTACACGAGGCCCTTGTCCCACAGGGTCTTGAACGCCCACATGACGCTCTCCATGTAGTCGAGGTCGAGGGTCTTGTAGTCGTTGTCGAAGTCGACCCAGCGCGCCTGGCGCGTCACGTACTCGCGCCAGTCGTCGGTGAACTGCAGCACACTGGTCCGGCAGGCATCGTTGAAACGATCGATGCCGAACGCCGTGATCTCCGGGTGACCGGAGATGCCCAGTTCCTGCTCGGCCTTGACCTCGGCGGGGAGGCCGTGGCAGTCCCAACCGAAGCGTCGCTCGACGCGCCGACCCCGCATGGTCTGGTAGCGAGGGATCGCATCCTTGACGAAGCCGGTCAGCAGGTGGCCGTAGTGGGGCAGGCCGTTGGCGAACGGCGGCCCGTCGTAGAACACGAACTCGTTGGACCCGAACTCGCCTGCGGGCCGCTGCTCGATCGATGCCTGGAACGTGTCGTCCTTGGCCCAGCGGGCGAGCACGTCCTGCTCGATCTGGGGGAAGTTCGGCCGGGGGTCGACGTCGGGATAGGGCACGTCGAGATGCTACCGACGCCTCGGCGGGGCCGACGCCGCGGTTTCAGGAGGGCGTCAGGAGCGTTCGTCGTCGAAGGAGAAACGGAACTCCTCGCCCGAGGGGTCGCTCTGTTCGTCGGCATCGCGGCCGAAGGCCGGCATCGCCTCGGTCTCGTCGCCCGTGTCGGACTCGGCGGGCGCCCACGACGAATCGTCGAGAACGCCGTCGCCGACGTCGTCACCGGCCATCTCGTCGTCACCGGTCATCTCGTCGGCGTCGGCCATGCCGTCGGCGTCGGCCATGCCGTCGCTCGGTGTCGGGTCACCGTCGGCGGTCTCCTCGACGGGGGCGTCGGCGCCGGCGTCGGCGGGGACGATCAGCAGGTCGGACGCAGCGGCGTCGACGGTGACTTCGGCGCCGTCGTCACCGGGCTCGTCGTCGGATGCCGACAGCAGTGGCGCCCGCACCTCGGCGAGGCCCCCGGGCACCCGATCGGCGACGTCGAGGAGCGCGCTGGCGGCCTCGCGCACACGGGAGCGCTGGTCGACCAGGAACGTCTCGAGCTGATGGACGTCGGACTCGAGGAAGTCGCGGCGCGCCTTGAGCGCCTCGACCTCACTCGCGATGCTCTGGCGTTCGGCGACGCCCTGCTTGCGGGCCTCGACACGCGCCTCTTCGAGCAGCTGTGCCGACATCTCGCGCGTCGAGTCGATGGTCCGGGCCGCTTCGTCCTTGGCGTCGGCGAGCACCTTGGCCGCCTCGGCCTGCGCCTCGGCGACGGTGCTGTCGGCGGTCCGCTGGGCGAGCAGCAACGTACGACTGATCGTCTCGGACTCCTCGACGGACGCATCGACCTTCGGGGCCGCGGCGGCGCCTTCGTTCATCTCCTGCAGGCGGGCGACGGCGGCGCGCGCCCGAGCCTCCATCGCCGCCGACTGGTTCTGGGCTCGCTCGAGCTCGTCGGCGACATCGTCGAGGAAGGTGCGGACCTCGTCGAGGTCGGCACCCTTGCGCACGGTCTTGAACTCTGCGCTGCGAACGCGCTGGGGGTTCATCTCCACGGGATTCTCCTTCGAGTTCAGTCGTCGTAGTCGTCGTAACGGGGCGGCCGCTGGCTGGGCGGCTTGAGCAGGTAGACGCCGGTGGCGACCTTCTCCATCGAGCCGTCGAGCGCGTAGCAGATGCCGCTGGCGAAGTCGATGAGTCGCCGAGCGACGTCACGTTCGGTGCCTTCGAGGTTCATGATGACCGGCTGGCCGTCCTTGAACTTGTCGGCGACTTCCTGGGCCTGGTCGAAACGACGCGGACGAACCGTGTGCGGCTCCATGGATCCTCCCGGCGCGCTGCGGAGACTGGACGAAGTGGGAGTAGGAGCGGGTCGGATGTGGACGCCGGAGTCGTCGGAGCGGCCGTTGCTGCCAGTACCAGCGCTGCCGACCGGTCGACGCGTCGACGAGGACTCGAAGTCGCGGGAGGGATAGCTCGGCCGAGCCGAGACCGGGCGAACGGTCGGCTCGTCCTCGGGTTCCCAGCCCCGGCCGGCACCCGACGACGACGGCATGCGCGGCTCGTCGTCGCGCCCACGCCCCTGCCGGGGAGCCGGCTCGTCGTAGTCGTCGTAGTCGTCGTAGGCGTCGTCGGGACCCAGACCCAGGTAGTCCATGGTCTTCTTCCAGAGTGACATGCATTCCTCCTGCGTGCCGCAGGCTAGCCGCGCGTACGACACGCGACGTGGACAGCCCGGGCGGCCCCGCGTCGGGGTCAGGTGCGCGGCGGCCGCGGGCCGAACAACGCGGTGCCGAGACGCACCTCGGTCGAGCCCTCCTCGACCGCCACGCCGAGGTCGCCGCTCATCCCCATCGAGCACACCTCCAGGCCGATCTCGTCGACCAGACGCCGCACGGCGGCGAATCCCGGCCTCGCCGCCTCGGGGGGCTCGCCGGTCGGGCCCACCGTCATGAGACCCTCCACGCACAGACCACGCTCGTCGGCACGGGCGACGAGGGCGGTGACGTCGTCGATCGGACATCCCCCCTTGGCGGGGTCACCGGTCGTGTCGACCTGCACGAGGATGCGGGCGCCGGGGGCCCGCTTGGCGATCTCGTCGACGACCGAGTCGCGATCCACGCTGGCCCAGACGTCGACGAGGTCGGCGACGAGGCGGACCTTGTTGGTCTGCAGCCGGCCGATGAACTCCACCGTCGGCCGGTGTCGTTCGACCGCGGCACGCTTGGCCAGCAGTTCCTGGGCGTAGTTCTCGCCGATCGTGGGGCATCCGGCCGCCACGGCGGCGTCGACGGCGTCATCGTCGAAGCCCTTCGTGACGGCGACGATCGAGACGTCGTGCGACCACGGCCGCTCGATTTCCGAGATCGTCCGGCGGACCGCGCGGAGACGCTCGGCGACGAGGTCGGGATCGATCACTGCAGTCTCTCGTTCCAGGCGACCACGGCATGGCGTTCGGTGTCCCCGCGGCGGTGCGAGAACCAACGGTCGTCGCAGCCCGTGCACGGACCGACGACATCGAGTTCGATCTCGTGGACGGCGAGGCCGATGGCGACCGCCGCCGGCACGTCGAGCGCCATCGCACCGCTCGTCGCGACCGCAGCGATCCGCTCGGGGGCGACGCCGAGGCCCGAGGCGACGACCTCGAGGTCGTCGCGGCCGAACTCGTAACAGCAGGGGTGGACGCACGGTCCGAGCACGGCGGCCACCGGCGGCCTCCTCGCGCAGTCGACGGCGACGTCGATCACGCCGGCCGCCAGGCCGCGCCAACCGGCGTGGCCGGCCACGACACCGCCGATGTCGTCGAGCAGCACGATCGCTGCGCAGTCCGCGGCCCAGACGGCGATCGGCTCGCTGCCGTCGCCGACGAGCACGTCGCCCACGCCGATCGTCGGTCCGGGAACCTCGGCGTGGTCACGCCGACGCTCGATCCAGGACCGCCCGTGCACCTGGTCGGCCATGACCCAGGGGCGACCGGTGACCGTCTCCTGACGACGACGCAACAGATCCGCGTCCACCCGCCGGGGATGAACGTCGCCGTCGGAACGCTCGGTGCACACCACCCGGGCGACACCGTCACCCACGCCGCGTCGCAACAGCTCCAGCATCCGCTCGGGCGATCGCGCTCCTACTTCAGGAACGACGGCACGTCGAAGTCGTCGTCGCCGTCGTCGGTCGCGAGCGGATCCTCGGCGTCGTCGTCGGTGCCGAACAACTCGGTGATCCGCGTCGGTGATGTCCGCGGCGGCTCGGTCGATGCACCGCCGGCGCGGCCACCGGGCTCGTCGAGACGGTCGAAGCCGGCGGCGATGACCGTGATGCGGACCTCGTCGCCCATCTCGTCGTCGATGACGGTACCGAAGATGATGTTGGCGTCCTGGTGGGCGACACCGTGGATGATCTCCGCTGCGGCGTTCATCTCGAACAGCCCCATATCCGACGGACCGGTGATGTTGAGCAGCACGCCGCGGGCGCCGTCGATCGCCGACTCCAGCAGCGGGCTGGAGATGGCCGCCTTCGCCGCCGACACGGCTCGCTCGTCGCCGCTCGCCTGACCGATGCCCATGAGGGCGGATCCGGCGTTGGACAGCACCATCTTGACGTCGGCGAAGTCGGTGTTGATCAGCCCCGGTGTCGTGATCAGCCCCGTGATGCCCGACACGCCCTGCAGGAGGACCTCGTCGGCCATCTTGAACGCGTTGAGCACGCTGGTCTTGTCGTTGGCGACCGTCAGGAGACGGTCGTTCGGGATCACGATGAGCGTGTCGACCTTCTCCTTGAGCTTGTGCACGCCGCTGTCGGCCTGCACCGCCCGGCGGCGGCCCTCGAAGGAGAACGGACGGGTCACGACCCCGATCGTCAGGGATCCGGCTTCGCGGGCGATCTCGGCGATCACCGGGGCGGCACCGGTTCCCGTGCCCCCGCCCTCGCCGGCGGTGATGAAGACCATGTCGGCGCCGCGCACCATCTCCTCGATCTCCTCGTGGTGCGCCTCGGCGGCCGATCGGCCGACTTCGGGGTCGCTCCCGGCACCGAGGCCGCGAGTCAGGTCACGACCGATGTCGAGCTTGACGTCGGCGTCGCTCATCAGCAGCGCCTGGGCGTCGGTGTTGACCGCGATGAACTCGACCCCCTTCAGGCCGGCGTCGATCATGCGATTGACCGCGTTGACACCGCCACCGCCGACACCGACGACCTTGATCACTGCGAGATAGTTCTGCGGAGCGCCGACCATCAGCGGGTCCTCCATTGGGATTGGTTCATGAATCGATTCGTTTCGAGCGAGCGCTGGAGTCTACGCCGGACATCCTGCCAGGTTCGCATACCCGGAACGGGGACGCTCGGTCAGCGGACGGTGACCTCGGCGGTCGAGACGTCGATCACCGACACCGGGTCGTCGCCGATGTCGGCCAGCTTGCGTTCGAGTCGGACCAGCTTCTCGATCTGGGCGTTGTCGCCGATGGCCGAGCCGAAGCGCACCTCGATCGGGCCGCTGGGGCTCGTGAGGGTCATCACGAGGTCGGAGCCGTCCGGTGTCACCAGCAGTGATTCCACCCGGCTGCGGATGTTCGGCGTGAGTTTGGTGACGAGCGATGCCGCCGACGAGTACCCGATGGGGGCGAAGTCGCCGGGGATCAGGTCGAGCGTGCCGGGGCCGCTGATCCACACGAGGGCCACCGGCTGGCCGTCGATGACGGCGAGCACGCGGCCGTCGACGTCGAGCACCCGCGACCGCTGGTCGGAGCCCAGCATCGACACGACGGGCGTGCGCTCCTTGATCTCGATCGAGGCCGAGTCGGGGAACCGGGTCGTCACGCGCGCCGACTCGACCCAGGCGATCTCCTCGATGCGTGCTTCGAACTCGTCGGTGTCGACCCGCAGGACCGGTGTGCCGCGCAGGTCCTCGACCACGGCCGCCAGCTCGTCGGCGTCGGTGTAGACCTCGCCGGTCACCGACACCTCGTCGACCGCGAACCACGACGATCCGAGCACCGCCAGCGTCGCCACCAGGACGACGAGCACGGCGCCGCCGGACAGCGACCACCAGAGCCGCTTGCGGCTCGCGGCCCGTCGCACTCCGATCCGACGTTGACGCAGCTTCGGTTCGATGCCCCGCGCGGTGGCGTCCTTCGGCATGAGAGCGTCGCTGCTGCCGTCGTCGTCGATGAAGACGGGCCCGCTGCCGGAGTCGTCGGCGAGTTCGTCGTCGAGGTACACCGCGTCGGGGAGGTCGTCGCCGCCGATGCTGATGATCGCCGAGCCCTCGGAGGACACGTCGGACGACGCCCCGGTGAGATCGTCGGGGGTACCGGCACCCGTATCGTCCTCGTCGTCACCGCCGGCCGAGGCGTCGCCCGTCGAGTCGGCCCCGAGCGTGCCCGTGTCGTCGACGGCGAAGACCCGCGAGAGCTCGTCGAGCACGACGACGTCCGGGTTGAGTTCGTCGCCCGCGCGATCGCCGGAGTCGGTCGGCTCCTGCGGTCGGGACCTGCGACGCCACACCACGTCAGTCCTCGTCGCCCTCGAAGCCGACGAGACGGATCTCGCTGCGCAACCGGTACCCGCTCGTCTCCTCCACACGATCACGCACGATGCGCATCAGCGATCTGACATCACGGGCCGAACCACCGTCGTCCGCCTGGATGAAGTTGGCGTGCTTGTCCGACACGTGGGCAGAACCGTGCCGCAGGCCACGCAGGCCGGCTGCGTCGATGAGCGCACCGGCGCTGATCTCGCCCGGAACCGGGTTGACGAACACCGATCCGGCGTTCTGGCCCCCGGGCTGGTTGTCACGTCGCCACGCCACGATCTCGGAGAGCACGCGCTTCGACGCCTCCGGATCACCCGGCGCGAGCGCGAGCCGGGCCTCGACCACGATCGAGGTCGCCGGGAGTTCGCTGTGTCGGAACGACAGCCCGACTTCGGCCGCCGACAGCGTCCGTTCGCGTACCGCCTCGACGTCGACGACGGTCACGTCGACCAACGAGCCGGCCATGTCGGCGCCGTGGCCGCCGGCGTTCATCCTGACCGCACCGCCGATCGATCCCGGAACACCGACTGCCCACTCGAAGCCCGTGAGCCCGGCGGCGGCGGTCCTGCGGGCGACCACCGGGAGCGCCGCACCCGCCGACACCGTGACGACCGAGGTCGAGGTGTCGATGTCGAGCACGTCGGGCAGCTCGACGAGGCTCACCGCGATGCCCGGGTAGCCGTCGTCGGCGACCAGCATGTTCGAACCCCGCCCGACCGCCAGGACCGGCAGGCCCGACGCCCGTGCCGCCCCGGCCACCGCCAGCAGATCAGCTCGCGTACGCGCCCGGACGAACACCGCCGCCGAGCCACCGACCCGATAGGTGGTCAGCGCGCCGAGCGGCACGTCGAGCTCGGCCAAGGGCCCCAACGCGCTGACCGCCACGGTGACCGCGTGCCGGACGCGCGAACGGTCGGACTCAGCCGCGCCGAGCATCGAGTACCTCGGCGGGCAGGGTGGCGATGTCGCCGCACCCCATCGAGATGCAGACGTCACCGTCACCGATCTCCCGGGCCAGGAACCGCACGAGGTCGTCGCGATGGGGCAACCAGACCACGCGCTGCTCGGGATGCGCCTCGGTGACCGCATTGACGATCAGCTTGCCGGTCACCCCGGGGATCGGAACGGTTCCGGACGCGTAGATGTCGGTGAGCACGACCAGATCGGCGTCGACGAATGCATCGGCGTACGTCTGCCACATCTCGGCGATGCGGTTGTACCGGTTGGGTTGGAACACCGCGACGACTCGTCGCCATCCGTCGCCGCTGTTGCGGGCCGCGGCCAGCACGGCGGTGATCTCCGACGGCAGATGGGCGTAGTCGTCGACGAAGGTCGCGCCCCGATCGACGCCGCGCATGTCGAAGCGGCGGGCGACGCCGCCGAACCGGCTGAGCGCTGAACGGATGTCGGCGAAGGCGACGCCGAGCTCCAACGCCATCGCGACGACGGCGGTGGCGTTGGCGACGTTGTGCAGCCCCCGCAACGGCAGCTCGATCTCGCCCACCCGCTCGATGACCCCGTCCCTGCGCCGTTGCACGGCGAAGCGGAACGCTCCGTCCGACGCCGCCACGTCGACCGCCCGCACGTCACTCGCTTCCGACAGCCCGTAGGTGACCGCGCCGTGCCGACCGCCGAGCGCAGCGGCGACGGCGTCGTCGGCACACACGACCTTCGGGCCGGCGACCTGTGCGAGGTAGTCGTCGAAGCTGTCGACGATCGCGTCGAACGATCCGAAGTGGTCGAGGTGGTCGACCTCGACGTTGGTCAGGATCGTGCCGTGGAGCGGCAGTTCGACGTGGGTGCCGTCGCTCTCGTCGGCCTCGACGACGAGCCAACGCCCACCGGTCCACTGCGCCCCGGTGCCGACATCGGTCACGTCGCCGCCGACGATGAAGCTCGGGCGCATCCCGGCTTCGGCGAGCACCAGCATGAGCATCGAGGTGGTGGTGGTCTTGCCGTGGGTGCCGGCAACGGCGATCGAGTCGGCCTGGGCGCAGATCGAGGCCAGCATCCCCGCGCGGGTGAGTACCGCCGCGCCGGTCGCACGCGCCTCGTCGAGTTCGATGTTGTGGGCGGGCACGGCCGAGGAGGCCGTGACGGCGTCGACTCCGTGGACGACCGAGCGGTCGTGTCCGATCCGGACATCGACGGCGGCGGCCCGCACGCGTTCGAGCACCGGGTGGTCGCGCAGATCCGAGCCCGACACGCGATGGCCCATCTCGGCCAGCGCGATCGCGACGGCGCTCATCCCCGGCCCGCCGACGCCCACGACGTGGAGGCGGTGCGGGATCGACAGATCGAGCGGAGCGGCGGGGGCGGCCCGCGTCGGCAGCCGACGCCCGGCGAGGCGCGCGATCGCTTCGTCTCGGGCAGAGCTCGGACGGGCGGGTGTGGAAACCGGTGAGGAAACGGGGGGCGTCACGATGCCCGCGATGTTACGGCGACGCGCTCGATCAGTCCGGCCAAGGCGCCGGATCGGCTGACGTCACCGCGACGGCGGGCCGCCTCGGCCAGCGCCGTCCGACGTCCGGCGTCGGATCGGAGCTCGTCGACGACGGTGCCGAGCCGGTCGAGATCGGCTTCCGGCAGCAGGACCGCACCGCCGACCTCGCTCAGCCAGGCCACGTTGTCGCTCTGGTGGTCGTCGGCAGACGCCGCCCACGGGACGAGGACCGCCGGGGTCCCGGTCACGGCCACCTCGTGGACCGTGCTCGCCCCTCCGCGTCCGATCAGCAGATCGCACGCGGCGTACACCGCGTCCATGTCGGCTTCGTAGCCGACCACCTGGTGGAGCACTCCCGTGTCGCCGGTGCCCACGATCTCGACGCTGTCGACGAAACGCTCCCCCGCCACCTGGCGCACGGCCAGTCCGGCGTCACCACGATGGTCGTGCAGGTACTGGGCGATCGCGGCGTTCAGGACCCCTGACCCCAGCGAGCCACCCATGACGGCGATCAGGAACCGGTCGTCGGGGACGCCGAGACGCCGACGAGCCTCCCGGCGTGCCGTCTCGTGGCGCTCGACGTCGAGGATCGCCTGGCGAACCGGCGCTCCGGTGAGTTCGGCGCGCGGGAGCTCGGAGTGCTCGAAGGCGACGGCGCAGGCCGCTGCGGAACGAGCGGCGAGGCGACTCGCTCGACCCGGCGTGCGGTCGTAGGAGACGACGACAACGGGGATCCCGAGACGTCGGGCGGCGAAGACCGCGGGCATGCTCGCGTATCCCCCGACCGACACGACCACCTGCGGCGACCAGGCTCGCAGGAGCTCGGTCGCCCGGCGCGTCGCTGCCACCATCTTCGGGACGAAACCGAGGTTCGACCTGCTCACGCTGCGCTGGAACCCGACGACGTCGAGGAACTCGTGCGGGTACGGCGTGTCGGGCAGCATCCGCGTCTCGATGCCGCGACGGGCACCGACGTAGCGGATGTCCGAGGCCCGGTGGCCGGCGGCGACCAACGCATCGGCGACGGCCAGGGCGGGCAGGACGTGGCCGGAGGTGCCCCCGCCGGTCACGACGGCGAACGTGGTCATGCCGAGTTGACGCGCCGAGCGACGCCGAGCAGCAACCCGGCGGCGATCATGCTCACGAACAGCGAACTGCCGCCGGCGGAGAAGAACGGCAGGGTGAGTCCGGTCACCGGCATCAAGCCCGTGACCCCACCGAGGTTGACGATCGCCTGCACGCCGAACCACGCTGCGACACCGCCGGCGACGAGCATGCCGAAACGGTCGGGCGTGGCGAGCGCCGTCTGGATGCCGAGGCCGACGAGCATGACGAACCCGCCGATCACGGCGACGGTGCCGATCAGGCCGAGTTCGTCGGCGATGACGGCGAAGATGAAGTCGCTGTGGGCATAGGGCAGATAGCCGAGCTTGCCCTTGCTGCCGCCGATGCCGGAGCCCGTCAGGCCGCCGTTCGCCATGCTCAAGAAGCCCTGGTAGGTCTGGTACGCCAGGTGGTCCTTCTCCTCGGTCACGTCCATGAAGGCCGTGAACCGGTCGAGCCGCCGTGGGCTCGACACGACGAACGCCAGGGCGCCGATGACCGCGGCCAGCACCATCGTCGCCAGCGGCGTGGCCGGAACGCCGGCGATCCAGGCGACGCTGAAGACGATGGCGCCGAGCACGACCGCCGAGCCGAGGTCGCCCTGCGCGAGACACAGCCCGGCACCGCCGAAGGCGAGGATGCCGAGTGGGAGGAGTGTGGCTCGGTGGTCGCCGAGGTCGTCGGCGCGCCGCGTGAACAGGTCGGCGGCGAGCGCCACCACGGCCAGTTTCAGGAACTCCGAGGGTTGCAGGCTGAGCGGACCGAGTCGCACCCACGACGTCGCCCCGTTCACGCTGGCACCGATGCCCGGAGCGAACGGCGCGGCCATCGCCGCGACCGACAGCAGCCCGAGGGGGATGACCGCCTTGCGCCACGACCGCGACGGGATGCGCGCCACGATCACGAGCCCGATGAGACCGATGACCGCCCACACGGCCTGCCGGCCGAACACCCGGTAGGGCGAGTGCCCGAGATTCGCCTCGGTCACCGCCGAGGCCGACAGCACCATGACGAGGCCGAGCATCACGAGCACCGTCACCACCCCGACGATCGCGTAGTACGTGCCGGGCGGCGGCCCGAGCTCCTCGCGCACGACGCGAGGCGACCTCGTTCGGGTGCGCTCGGGGCGCGTGCGGGTGTGGCGCTGCCCGGTTCGGCGCCCAGCTCGCCTGCTCGTGGCGCCGGGCGCATCACCCTGGATTCGCTCCAGGGTGGCACGACGGCGATCGGCGACGGTCAGCGTGCTGGTCATGGTCGCATCCCCTGTTCTTCGGACGGTGGTGGACTGGTCGGTGACGGTTCGGACGGGACCGGATGGCCGTGTGCGGCGAGTACGAGCGAACGGAAGTGGTCGCCGCGCGCCTCGAACCCGCGGTACTGGTCGAAGCTGGCGCATCCCGGAGACAGCAGGACCGTCGATCCCGGCGACGCCAGGCGTCGTGCCAGGTGGACCGCCTCGGCCATGCCGTCGACGATCTCGCGACGAGCGACGCCGTCGAAGGCCGCGACGATCGCCGGCGCGGTCGCGCCGATCGCGATCAGCGCGTCGACGCGCCCGCGTTCGGCGGCCATCGGCGACAGTTCGACGCGCTTGTCGTAGCCACCGGCGATCAGGACGATGCGCTCGAACGAGCCGATGGCGGCGGCAGCGGCGTGGGGCGTGGTCGCCTTGGAGTCGTTGTACCAGGCCACCTCGTTCCACGTACCGACGTGCTCGAGCCGATGGGCCGGACCGGCGAACGACGCCAGTGCCGCCTCGATCGCCGCCTCGTCGGCCAGACCGGTCTCGAGGACCAGGGCCGATGCGGCGAGGGCGTTGGTCACGTCGTGTGGCAAGGAGCGCTGCATCGACGCAACCGGGGCGATCGTCCCGTGCGGCCCGGACAACCGGTCGTCGATGCGTGAGTAGTCGGCGCCGCTGGTCGCGAAGGTCACCCGACGGCCCGGCGCGGCCTGCAGGCGGCGCATCACCACGGCGTCGTCGGCGAAACCCACGGCGACGTCGGACGGGCGCTGGTTCGCCCAGATCTGCGCCTTCGCCGCTTCGTAGGTGTCCATCGAGCGGTGCCAGTCGAGGTGGTCGGGTGCCAGGTTGAGCCACGCTGCGCCCTCGGCGCGGAACGACGGTGTCCACGCCAACCGGAAGCTGGTCGCCTCCACCACGAACGCGTCGAGATCGCGGGTGATCGCGTCGACCAGCGGTGTCTCGGTGTTGCCGGCGTCGACGGTTCGCAGACCGGCGGCGCGCAGCATCTCGACGACGAGCAACGTCGTGGTCGTCTTGCCGTCGGTGCCCGTGACCGCCAGCATCGGCCGCGGGCCACCGGGCCGGTCCTGCTCCCACCGGTACGCGAGTTCGATCTCCGACACCAGGTCGGCACCGGACCGCCTGGCGGCGTCGATCACGTCGTGGGTCTCGGGCACACCCGGCGACGGACACACGAGGGCGCACGACCGCACCAGGGCGTCGAGGTCGCCGGGTCGCTCGAGCAGCTCGACGTCGAGCGTCGCAGCCAGCTCGCGACGCTCGGGGGTGACCGTGTCGTCGACGACCACCACCTCGTGGCCGTGGCGGACGAGGGCCCGCACCGTCGCCTCCCCGGCGACCGCCAGGCCGTAGACGAGGGCACGGCTCACGACGCCCCCGCCTGGATCTCGGTGAAGTCGCCGATGAAGATGCCGAGCGCTGCAGCGACGCAGATCGCCGAGATCAGCCAGAACCGGATGATCACGGTGGTCTCGGGCCAGCCGATCAGCTCGAAGTGGTGGTGGATCGGCGACATGCGGAACAGGCGCTTGCGTCGCCCGGACGCCTTGAACACCCCCATCTGGACGGCGACCGATCCGGCCTCCATCACGTTGATGCCGGCGATCAGGATCAGCAGCAGCGTCGTGTTCAACGTGAGTGCGCAGAACGCCAGCGCCGAGCCGATCGCCAGTGCACCGACGTCACCCATGAAGATGCGCGCCGGCGCCGCGTTCCACCACAGGAAGCCCAGGCACCCGCCGGCGAACGCAGCCGCGAACACACCCATGTCCAACGGGTTGACGACGGTCGAGTAGATGTCGGGGTTGCGGAACGCCCAGTAGGCGATGACCGTGAACGCACCGAAACCCATCAGCGCCGAGCCGGAGGCGAGGCCGTCGAGGCCGTCGGTCACGTTCACGGCGTTGGTCGTCGCCCAGATGATCATCCCCGCCCACACGACCCAGACGGCGGTCGGAACCTCGAGGCCGACGTCACCGCGGGTGACGTTGATGGTCTCGGAGATGCCGGTGGCAGCGACGAGCCACCACGCCATCAGGATGCTGGCGACCATCGTGATGTAGTTCTTCTGCTTCCAGAAGATGCCACGGTTGTGGCGCTTGCGAACCTTGATGTAGTCGTCCAGGAGCCCCATCAGTGCCATGAACAGCACGCCGACCCAGACGATCATCGTCTGGTCGGAGAACGCGAGGCCCCGGCGGATGTGGGCGACGAGCCAGCCGATGAAAGCGGCGCCGACGATGGCGATGCCGCCCATGGTCGGTGTCCCCTGCTTGACCATGTGGTGCTCGGGACCGTGGTCCTCCTTGCCGAGGATCGGCTGGCCCTGCCCGCGTTGGCGGAAGAACACGATCAGCCAACGGGTGCCGAAGAGCGACACCAGCATGGCCGTGGTGCCGGCGAGCATGATGGCGATCACGCCGAGTCCTCCAACAACGCGGCGGCGACGCTGACGTCGTCGAAGTCGACCGAGCGGTCGGCGTACTCCTGCATCTGTTCGTGGCCCTTGCCGGCGATGACGACCACGTCGCCCACCTCGGCGGCGTCGAGCGCGGTGCGGATCGCCGAACGGCGGTCGGCGTCGGTCACGACGCGGCGACGGTACTCGGGCTCGACGCCGGCGACGATGTCGTCGATGATCGCCTGCGGGTCCTCTCGTCGCGGGTTGTCCGAAGTGACCACCACCAGGTCGGCGAGGCGTGCCGCGGCCCGTCCCATCTCCGGACGCTTGGGTCGGTCGCGCTCCCCGCCGCATCCGAACACGACGGTGAGCGACCGGTGGGCGACCGATCGCGCCGAGCGCAGCAGTTCGGCGAGCCCGTCGGGGGTGTGGGCGTAGTCGACGACGACGGTGATGCCGCGCCGTTCGGCGGCGTCGGATCGAACCACTTGGAAGCGGCCGGGAACGGCGGCGAGGTCGCGCAGCCCGGACACGGCGACTGCCGGGTCGACGCCGAGCTCGACGGCAGTGGTGAGCGCTGCCAGGGAGTTGGCGACGTTGACGTGCCCGCCGATCGGGACCACGACATCGGCGCCGCGCCAGCGGTACCGGTGCGACGTCGCATCGACCTCCACGTCGCTGATCTCCTCGACCGACAGCGGCACGACGCGGAACTCCCGACCGGCTCGATCGGATTCGACGGCGTCGGCGAGGAGACGTCCGTAGGGATCGTCGACGTTGATCACCCCGACCGGTGCGAAGTCGGACGAGAACAGCCGCGCCTTGGCCCGGAAGTACTCCTCCTGCGAACCGTGCAGGTCGAGGTGGTCGTGACCGAGATTGGTGAACACCACCGCGTCGAACCGGGTGCCGTCGACACGGTGGAGCGCCAGCGCGTGCGAGGAGACCTCGAGCACGGCGGCGTCGGCCCCCTCGTCGACGAAGCGGCGCAGGGTTCGCTGCAGCTCGGTCGCTTCGGGGGTCGTGCGCGGGCCGTGCAGCGTGCCGACGACCCTGGTCGCACGGCCGTCGGCGACGAGGATGGTCTCGAGCAGCTGCGCCGTCGTCGTCTTGCCGTTCGTGCCCGTGATCCCCACCGTCGTGAGCGCGGTACTCGGATGGCCGTTGAGCAGCGCGGCGATCGGACCGACGCGTCGGCGGGTGTCGTCGACGACGATCTGCAGGGTGTCGCCGACGTCGCCGAGGCGGTGGTCGGTCAGCAACGCGATCGCTCCGTCGGCGACCGCCGCAGCGGCGAAGTCGTGACCGTCGAAGCTGGCTCCTCGCAGGCAGACGTACAGGCAGCCGGGTCGGACCTCACGCGAGTCGTGCACCACGTCGGAGACGACGACGCCACGCTCGAGCATGGCAGCGACGGGTCCGAGGCCGCTCGGATCGGCGACATCGGCCACTTTCTCAGCTCCCCCCACCTCAGCTCCCCCCACACGGCGGGGCCCCCGGCGGGGGGACGATGCCGAGCTCGTGGATCAGCGTCGGGGCGAGCTCGGCGAACACCGGTGCCGCCGCCGTCCCACCGAAGCGGTCGTTCGTGCCCGCCGGCGGCTCGTCGACCGAGATGAGCACGGTGACCTCCGGGTCCTCGGCCGGGAAGAAGCCGACGAAGCTGGAGTAGTAGATGCGGTTGCCGTCGTCGTCGAAGTACGTGCCGTTGTCGGCGGCCTTGAAGGCGGTGCCGGTCTTGCCGGCGATCGACAACCCGTCGACCTGGGCACGCGTCGCGGTGCCGCTGCAGACGACGCTGCGCATCATCTCGGTGGTCTGGCGCGCTGCCTGCTCGCTGACGACTTCCCGCGTCGTCGCCGGCGCGGCGTCGGTGATGGTCCCGTCGGGCCCGACGGTGGACTGCACGAGTTTGGGTGCCACGTACACGCCACGGTTGGCGATGGTGTTGACGGCAGCGACGAGCTGCAGCGAGGTGCTCGACACGCCCTGGCCGTAGGAGACGGTGACTCGCTCGGAGCCCCACAGTTCGTCGGCGTCCTTGAGGATGCCCGGCGACTCGCCGGGGAAGTCGAGTTCGGTCCTCTCGCCGAGCCCGAATGCGGCCATGTAGTCACGGTGCAGCCAGCGGCCCATCTCCTGCTGGACGAAGATCGTGCCGATGTTGGACGACTCGGCCAGGATGCGCGAGACGCTCATCCACTCGTCGGGATGCTGTTCGGCGTCTTTCAGCAGGTCGTCGTAGTACTGCTTGCGCCACGGCACCAGGTACGACGTCTCCGGTGTCACCAGCCCTTCGCTGAGGGCGCTCGCCACCGTGATCACCTTGGCCACCGATCCGGGCTCGTAGGCGTCGACGGCGGCGAAGTTGCCGGTGGTGACCTCGTACTCGCCCGTCTCGTCGTCGGCGCGGACCGACGCCATCGAGTAGATCTCCCCGGTGTCGGTGTCCATGGCGATGGCGGTGGCGCCGCGAGCGCCGATGGCCGCGACCTGTTCGAGCA
>JAWLFC010000167.1:0-4586 GCA_041685755.1 Ilumatobacteraceae bacterium | reverse complement strand
GGTCCGTCAGCCCCCAGACGGCGCCGCGGTGATACCGACAGCACCATCGGCCACCGTGGCCGGGGTCGTGCTCGCGGAGGTGGGCACCGTCGGCGTGGTGGTGGAAGGCGGCGTGGTGGTGGAAGGCGGCGTGGTGGTGGAAGGCGGCGTGGTGGTGGAAGGCGGCGTGGTGGTGGAAGGCGGCGTGGTGTCGGACGCAGTCGTGGTCGTGGTCGGCGGAGCCGTGGTGGTCGTCGTCGTGGTCGTGGTGGTGGTGGTGGTCGTGGTGGTCGGCGGTGCCGGTCGCCACGGCGTCGAGAACACGGTCGGGCGATAGCGCGCAGGCACCGGCCACGCGTCGCGGAGCATGTCGCGGGCATTGTTCGACACCGTGACGATCAGGTCGCCGCCCCGAGCGCGCCACGGCAGGAGATGGGCGTGGTAGGTGTTCATCAGCGGGTCGTTCCCGCGTGGCGACAACCGGCCCGCTGCCACCGTCGTCCACGGCCCCCACGGATCGACGGCGACATCGAGCGTGATCTCGTCGCCCCAGTAACCGTCCACGGCCGTCGCCGCCACCCACTGGCCGTCGAACCATCGTGGCTGCATCGGGAACTCGACCCAGTGCCGGGCAAGGAAGGGGGCCGACGAGCGGGGATCCGCACTCCATCCGCGAGATGACCAGTACTCGGGGGCGTCGAGGAGGCGGCCGCGTGGTACCCGGGCCAGGAACATCTCGGTGGCGTTGTGCGGGCCGTTCCAGTAGCCGCCGTGGCGGGCCAGGTTCTGCTCGAAGGTGTTGCCGAACAGGTAGGTGTGCGTCCGATCACTGGCGACGGCATAGCCGTAGACCGGTAGGACGCCCGGGTTCGCTGCCGGGCGGAAGCTGAGACGAGCCATGGTCGCAGGGTCATAGGCGGCGACATGGGTGCGCACCGGGTGCCAGCCCAGCCCGTCGGGCGGGGTCGGATCGGCCGCATCTTTCACCATCTCGACCCAGAACACGCGCAGGACGCCGTCGTGGACCTCGCCGCCCATCGGCCAGAACCACCGGCCGAGTGTCGCCGTTCCGGTGCCGGGCTCGAACGGTTCGGGTCGCTCCGCCGAGCCGGCATGGAGCAGGCGGAAGCACCGTCCGTCCTGCACGAGGGCCGCATTGTGCACGAAGCTCGCCCGGTCGAGGGTTGCTGCGGTCCCCGACTGATCGACGAAGGCGTCCTGGAACAGCCAGAGGCGTCGTCCGGCACCGAGGTCGTACACGTGCTGATAGTCCCAGCCGAGCACGGGGCCGACGCGCCCGGCGAAGAATGTGTCGAGGCCCGTCGCCGTCAGATCGGCTGCGCACCCCACGTCGGTCGACAGGTGGCCACCGGCCGTCACCGTGCGGCTGGCCGCCCACGGCGGTGGCGGCGCTGACGGCGGGGGCGGGGGCGGGTCGACCGGCACCGGACGCGCCACGACTGCAGGAGCTCGTGGGTCCTGGGGCGGGGCCGGGGCGACCGTCACCGTCGTCGCGGCCGTGGTCGACGTGACGAGCGTGCCGTCGGTACCCGGACCCGAGTCCAGCTGCGGTACCTCGATCGGCGGCGCCGTCGCCGTGAGACCCAGCGTCGGGGAGACCACGACGGCCTCCGTTGTCGACACCCCGTCCACCGTGACGGTCGCCGGGTCGTCGCCGCCGGCGACCACGATCAGCGCAACCAGCCCGGCCACGCCCACCGCCGAGGCTGCGACCAGTCGACGCCGCCCGGTCGTCGGGACCTCGGCGACGGATTCCACCGCGTGGAGCATACGGGGCGCCGGAGTCCGGGCCCGGTCGGCCAGCGGCCACGGCCGACGGACGCTCCGGTATCCTCGGATCACCATGGCAGCAGTGCAGTTGTCCCCGGCGGCCTACGAGCGTCTCAAGGCCGAGTTCGAGGATCTCACCACCCGCGGCCGCATCGAGGTCGCCAGCAAGATCGAGCGCGCCCGCGAGGAGGGCGACCTCAAGGAGAACGCCGGCTATCACGCCGCCAAGGACGAACAGGGCCACATGGAGGGCCGCATCCGCCAGCTCGAGCACCTGTTGGAGAACGCCGAGATCGTCGACGGGACGTGCATCTACACCGTCGTGTACGAGGGCGATTCCGAGGACGATGCCGAGCGCTACCTGATCGGCAACATGGAGGAACAGGTCGACGGCGCCGACGTGATCAGCCCGTCGTCGCCCCTCGGCCAGGCGTTGGACGGCGCCGAAGCCGGCGCGACCATCACCTACGAGGCGCCCAACGGTGCGCTCACCGTGACCGTGCTGCGTGTCGAGCCCACCTGACGCCGAGGCGGCACCGGAGCGCGACGCCGGACGCGTCGAGATCCTCACGCCGTCGCTGCCACCTGCGCACTTCGTCGACCTCGGCGACCGCGGGCCGGTGCTCGTTCGCGACGTCGGCGGCCGACCGGGTGCCCCGACGCTGGTGCTCCTGCACGGGTGGACCGCCACGGCCGATCTCAACTGGTTCAAGTGCTACGGCGGCCTGGCCGAACGGTTCCGGATCATCGCGTTCGACCATCGCGGCCACGGCGCCGGCGTGCGGACCAAGAAGCCGTTCCGTCTGGAGGACTGTGCCGATGACGCCGTCGACATCGCCTCGGCGCTGGGCGTCGAGGCGTTCGTTCCGGTCGGGTACTCGATGGGCGGCCCGATCGCCCAACTGATCTGGCGGCGCCACCCCGAGCGGGTCACCGGCCTCGTCCTGTGCGCCACCGCCCCCTACTTCGCCGGTCGCCGCACCGAGCGCCGCATGCTGCTCGGGCTCACCGGCCTCGCTGCCGTCGCTCGCCTCGCCCCCGAACAGGCCAAGATCTGGCTGACCGAGCAGCTCTACCTCCAGCGCAGGACGATGCAGTGGGAGCCGTGGGCGATCCAGCAGGCGGCCACGCACGACTGGGCGATGATCCTCGAAGCGGGGCGGGCGATCGGCAACTTCTCCTCCAGCGACTGGTTGCACGAGGTCGACGTGCCGGCCTCGACCGTGATCACGATGCGCGACCAGGTCGTTCCGCTGCGGCGGCAGGTCAAGCTGTTCGAGGGGATTCCCGACGCCGAGGCGTTCCGGGTCGACGGCATGCACGACGCCGCCGTCGCCAACGCCGACCGGTTCGTGCCGAGCCTGATCCGCGCCGTCGAGTCGATCGAGCGCCGGTCGTGAAGCGCCGCTCGACGCTGCTGTTCGCAGCGGTGCTCGCCTCGGGCGCCGCCGCCGCGGTCCTGGTCCGCGCTCGCGCGACCGGACACGCGGTCCACAGGTCGCGATGGGGCCGCAACACGCGCCTGGCCCGGCTCGGGGCTCGCGTCGGCACCACCTATGCGACGACCGCGGCGCGCAAGACGTTCGCGTCGGCCGAACGACGCGACGAGCTCGACCGTCACCGCGAGCTGCGCTCCGCCCAACAGGTGGCCGACGAACTCGGCCAGATGAAGGGAGCGCTGATGAAGCTCGGCCAGATGGCCAGCTACCTCGACGACGGCCTGCCCGAGCCGCTCCGGTTGGCGCTGTCCCAGCTGCAGTCGAAGGCGCCGCCGATGTCGTTCGAGCTGTCGATCGCCACCGTCGAGCGCGAGCTCGGCCGGCCGATCGACGAGCTGTTCGTCGAGTTCGACCCCGAGCCGATCGCCGCGGCGTCGATCGGCCAGGTCCACCGGGCGATCGTCGCCGACGCCGACGGTACCGAGCGAGCCGTTGCCGTCAAGGTCCAGTACCCCGGTGTCGCCGAGGCCATCGTGGCCGATCTGCGCAACGCCGACCTGCTCGGCGCCGTGCTGCGCCAGGGGTTCGGGGGCCTCGATCCGGCCGAGATGGTCGACGAGATCAAGCTGCGCATCGCCGAGGAGACCGACTACCAGCTCGAGGCCCGCAACCAGCAGCGCTTCGCCGACTACTACCGCGACCATCCCTTCATCCGCATCCCCGAGGTGCTGCCCGAGCTGTCGACGCGCTGCGTGTTGACGACCGAACTCGCCGACGGCTTCGGTTGGTCGGAGCTGCTGGCGCGCCCACAGGAGGATCGGGACCGGGCCGGGGAGGTCATCTTCCGGTTCGTGTTCCGCAGCCTGTACCGGATGGGGGCGTTCAACGGCGACCCGCACCCCGGCAACTACCTGTTCCACGACGACGGCTCGGTGACGTTCCTCGACTTCGGCCTGGTGAAGCACTTCACCGAGCACGAGACGACCACCTTCGGCTCGATGGTGCGAGCGGCTGCCGTCGAGCACGACCACGTCAGGTTCCGCGCGATCATCGAGGAGATCGGCATGCTGACGCCGGACGCGCCGGTGTCGACCGAGGCCGTCGGCGAGTACTTCTCGCACTTCTACGACACCGTGCGCGCCGACGCCGAGATGACCTGGACCCGCGAATACGCCAACTCGATCGTGCGTCACACCTTCGACCGCACGAGCCCGATCAGTCAGTACGCCACGGTCCCTCGGGCCTTCGTGTTCATCCAACGCATCAACCTCGGGCTGTACGCGCTGCTCGGCGAGCTGCGCGCCCGGGGGAACTACCGCCGGATCGCCTCGGAGCTGTGGCCGTGGGGGGGCGGGGGGCCGCGCGCGCCGCGGGGGG
>JAWLFC010000166.1:0-4649 GCA_041685755.1 Ilumatobacteraceae bacterium | reverse complement strand
CCGACCGGCACGACGTCGATGTGCCCGGTGAGCACCACGACGGGACCCGGCCGGTTGCCGGCGACGCGGGCCGCCACCACCGGCACCTCGTCGCGCTCGACCTCCCGCCCCGGATACGCCGGATCCGTCTCGAGTTCCGACATCGGCGTGACCCACCGGTCGACGTCGTCGGCCACCGGCTCCAACCACGACGCGACCAGATCGATCGCCGGATGTTCGCTGCCGGTCTCCGACGGCGCGGCGACCAACGCCAGCGTCCGCCGCGCCAGGTCGCCGCGCATCATCTCGGTCATCACAGCGCCGCCAGTGCCCGGTCGAGGTCGGCGATCAGGTCGTCGGCCCGCTCGATCCCCGCCGAATAGCGCACGAGCCCCTCGGGGATGCCGAGCGCAGCACGCTCCTCGGGTGAGCACTCGACGTGACTCGTCGTCGCCGGCGGCCCGACGGTGGTCTCCACCGCGCCGAGGTTGGCCGCCCGGTGAGCGAGCCGCAGATGGGGGAGGAACTTCTTCACGGCCTCGAGATCTCCGTCGAGCGCGAAGCTCAGCATCCCGCCCCAGCCCGACATCTGGTTCTTCGCGATCTCGTGGCCGGGGTGGCTCGCCAGCCCCGGATAGTTGACCGTCGTGACCCGCGGGTGCGCGTCGAGGAACTCGGCGACCGCCATCGCGTTGGCCGACTGCCGCTCGACGCGCAGATGGAGCGTCTTCATCCCCCGCAGGAGGAGATAGGCCGCCTCCGGATGGAGCGTCGCACCGTTGATCTCCCGGTAGCGGAAGACCGCCTCGACCAGATCGGCCCGCCCGACGACCGCACCACCGAGCGCATCGGCATGACCGCCGAGGAACTTCGTGGCGCTGTGCACGACCAGGTCGGCGCCCAGCGCCAGCGGCTGCTGGAGCACCGGCGTGGCGAACGTGTTGTCGACCACCGTCACCGCCCCACGGTCCTTGCCGGCGGCGAGCAGGCGCGGCAGGTCGATGATCTTCAGCGTCGGGTTGGTGGGCGTCTCGAGGTAGAGCAGGTCGCAGCCCCGGTCCATCGCCTCCTCGACGCCGTCGGCATCGGTCGTGTCGACCAGCTCGACCTCCACGCCGATCCTCGGGAGGTACTTGGTGAACAGCATGCTGGTGCCGCCGTAGGTGTCCTTCACCGACACCACCCGCCGGCCCGGCTCCAGGAGCGCGTAGAGCATGTTGGAGATCGCGGCCATGCCCGTCGCCGCCGACGTGGCCGCCTCGCCACCCTCGAGCATCCGCAGCTTCTCCTCGAACACCGCCACGGTCGGGTTGGTGTTGCGCCCGTAGATGTGGCCGGGTGCCGCGCCGGTGGCGACGTCGAGCCACTCGTCGACGTCCGGGTACCCGAAGCCGACGCTGTGCACGACGGGCACCTGCGTCGCCCGGTCGAGCAGGTAGCGCTCCTCGCCCGCCCACACCGCCATCGTCTCCAGCGAGTCCTGCGGTCGCGTGCCGCGCTGGTCGTCGGTGGGGCCGTCGGGATTCGTCGCCATCGACTGCACCGTAGGACATCGGCCCTGGCGGCGGCACCGCGCCCGCCGCGGCCCGGCTGCGTTCAGATCGGATCTGATTCCGGATTCCGCCACGTATTCCGGAGAGAACTGCACGGCGCTGGTCGACTCGGTGCGAGTCGGCGGAACGACGTCGACCCCGGCTTCGGCCGGGCCGTCAGTCGCCGAGCGCGTCAGCGGCGATGTCGGGATAGACGGCCTGGCAGGCGTGCAGCAGCGGTTCCAACCCCAGCGCCTTCGACTTCGACCCGGAGACCTTCAGCTTGCGGAACAGCAACGCCTTGCCCAGCGGCAGCGTGCCGAGCAGCAGCTCGTGCATCGAATCGGCGCTGAGCGTCGCCGTGAGCGTGGGCGTCACGCCCTCGATCGGCTCGAACGTGGTCACCACCGGACGGGAGCGGCCGTCGACCCAGATGTCGGCGTCGGGATCGCTCAGCCGGAAGTTGATCACCATCTGCGCGTCGACCAGCGAGTCCATCGACTCGTCGTCGGCAACCGCGTCGAACATCGTGGTGTACACGCGCTCCAGCTCCTCGGAGTCGGCGTAGATGCGCCCCATGGCTCGAACCCTATTCCCCGCCATCGTCGCCTGGTCGATCGGCAACCGTGCGCTCCGCGATCGCCGCCGCTTCGTTGCAGGTGGTCGCATCCAGCCCGACGAGAGCGAAGGCGTCGAGGTCGACGGCGAACTGACGTCGGCTCCCTCACGACGCGCTGCTCGTCGCCAGCCGGGCGCGGTTGTACCGCTGGAGCATGACGGGGTAGCCGTTGAGCACGACGTCGAACAGCAACGTCCAGGCCGCCGCCGCCCACCACCCGCGCAACAGGGCGTGGGCGACGACGGGCAGCACGGCGACGAACAGCAGCGCATGGCTCGCCTCGGCGTTGCGCATCGCCGCGTCGAGGCGGGCGAGCGACTCGGCATCACGCGTCGTCGGCAGGTGCAGGCGGGGGTTGAACCACGCCGCCGGACCGCGGCGGAGCATCCGCTTGACGATCCGCACGCCCAGCAACTCGTAGACCCGCCCGTCACGCTCGACGGGTCGCAGCTGGTGGAACCCGTCGGGCAGCCGGATCGGCGTGACGTGGCTCACCGTGCCCAGCGCCGTCATCGGTGCCCACACCACCACCAGCGCGAACCACGGACCGCGCGGGTCGAGCGCCCGCACCGCCAACCAGAGCACCACAGCGAGGCCGATCGCGGCAGCGCACCAGACGAGCACCGCCCGCCACCGCACGACCCGACCGACCATCCCGCCATCATCGAACGCAGACGTCGCCGGCACCAGAGTCCAACGTGCCGTCCCGACCGTCGAGGTCGACGGTCCAGTTGCAAGTGTCGGAACCGTGCAGGACCGCTCTGCCGGCGATCTCGGCGACTTCCAGCAGTCCCACTGGGCCGACGAACTCGTCGTGTACTGGGTGGCGTGAGAACGGCGTGGGTAGAACCGCCACATGGAGCTGCGATCCAGACTCGGCCGGTACCTGCCCGATCTCGTGTACGGGGCGAACGACGGGATCGTCACCACGTTCGCCATCGTCGCCGGGGTGATCGGCGCCGCGTTCTCCGATCGGGTGATCCTCGCACTCGGCTTCGCCAGCCTGCTCGCCGACGGGTTCTCGATGGGAACGAGCAACTACCTCTCCGAGCGGTCGAGCCGGGAGGGTGGCGAGGGTCGAGCCGACCCGGGGACGGCGGCGCGACGCGGGTTGGCGACGTTCCTCGCGTTCGTCGTCGCCGGTTCGGTCGCCCTCGTCGCCTACGTGTTCCCGGTCGACGACCGGTGGCGATTCCCGACCACGATCGTCCTGAGTGCGATCACCCTCTTCGCCGTCGGCTCCTTCCGCGCCGCGTTCAGCGAACGGCGCTGGTGGCGAGCCGGCGGCGAGATGTTGGCGATCGGTGCGGTCGCCGCGGCGGTCGCCTACGGCATCGGCGCCGGGATCGGCTCGCTCACCGACGACGGCACCACCGCCAGCGCACTCCTCGCCCCGCTGATCTCGTGAACGGCGCCTCGGCGCGCCGCGGTCAGCGCCCGGCCGGCGGGCGACGGCGGTCGTAGAGTCGCCGCATGCCCGATCCCGACACCAGCTCGATCGTCGAGCTCGACCGCCGTCACCTGCTGCACCCGTACCAGGTCTTCGACACCTTCCGCCACGACGACGTGCTGCCGATCACCCGGGGGTCGGGCGCCCGCCTCGTCGACAACGACGGCCGGGAGTACCTCGACGCCGTCGGTGGCATGTGGTGCACGAACATCGGGCTCGGACGCGACGAGATGGCCGACGCCATCGCCGCCCAGGTGCGCGACCTCGCCTACGCCAACCCGTTCACCGACATGACCAACGTGCCGTCGGTGCAACTCGCCGCCCGCCTCGCCGAGCTCGCACCCGGCGACCTCAACCACGTGTTCTTCACGTGCGGCGGCTCGACGGCGATCGACGCCACGTTCCGGCTCGTGCAGTTCTACCAACACGCCCACGGCCGGCCCGAGAAGCGCGGGATCCTCAGCCGGATCGACGCCTACCACGGCACCACGTTCGCCTCGGTCTCCATCGGCGGAAAGCCCGGCGACCGCATCCCCGGCTTCGACTACCTCGACGACCGCATCCACCACCTGTCGTCACCGAACCACTACCGCTTCGGCGCCGGACGCACCGAGCAGGAGTTCGCCGACGACCTCGTCGCCGAGTTCGAGACCGCGATCGACGCGATGGGCGGGCCCGACCGGGTGGCGGCGTTCTTCGGTGAACCGATCATGGGATCGGGCGGGGTGATCGTCCCGCCGGCCGACTACCTCCAGCGCATCCACCGGCTCTGCCGCGACAACGACATCCTCTACGTCAGCGACGAGGTGGTCACCGCGTTCGGCCGGCTCGGCGAGTGGTTCGCGTCCGACACGATGTTCGGCATCCAGCCCGACGTGATCACCGTGGCCAAGGGCCTGACCTCGGGCTACCTGCCACTCGGCGCATCGATCTTCAGCGACGCCATCTTCGACGTCATCGCCGAGGAGGGCCACGGCCGCTACTTCGCCGTCGGCTACACCTACTCCGGGCACCCGGTGTCGTGCGCCGCCGGGCTCAAGAACATCGAGATCATCGAACGCGAAGGCCT